>JANOET010000449.1:0-9565 GCA_031413415.1 Acidimicrobiaceae bacterium | reverse complement strand
CATTCTGCAAGCCTTCGATCTGACCGGCCCCGTCGCCGCCTTCGAAGTCATGCTCGAAACCCTGCCGTCGCAAAAACCGAATACGAGCACTACCAGCACACCAGCGCGGTGTCGGCGGGGGCCGATGAGGTCACTGCGGCGTTCTCGCCGCTGATCATCCGCTCGCTGATCGCGCTGCAGTTGATGCAATTGCCGTTGGCGTGGTGGCTGGCCCGACGGGTTCGCGAGTCGCAGCGGCAGCGGGCGCTGCTGTTGCAGAGTGCCCTCGACGCCAGCGACGGCGAGCGTCGGCGAATCGCCCAGGACCTTCACGACGGCATCGTGCAGGACCTGGCGGGCGTGTCGTTCGCGGTCGATGCGGTGCGCCACGATCCGGAAGTGCAGCGGTCGCCGACCGCGGTGGCGACGCTGGACCGTGTGGTCGACAAGGCACAGGCATCCATCCGCGGTCTGCGCACGTTGCTCGTCGACATCTATCCGCCGACCCTCGAGGAGGGCGACCTGGCCGGAGCGTTGGCCGATCTGCTCGCGCCGTTCGAGGCGAGGGGAGTGCACACCGAGTTCCGCGACGAGATCACCGGCCCGGTCACGTCGGAGCTGCACGGCCTCATGTACCGCACCGCCCGAGAAGCGCTACGCAACGTCGAGCGGCATGCGGCGGCTTCCAACGTCACGGTCGTGTTGAGAGACCGCGACGCGGATCGGATCGAACTGCTCATCGCCGACGACGGCAAGGGGTTTCTCTCCGACGAGCTCGAGGCCCAACAGGCCGACGGCCACTTCGGGGTTCGTCTACTGGGCGACGTCGCCCGGGCCGCAGGAGGCGAGTTGCAGCTCGAATCCACTCCGGGGACTGGTACCCGAGTGATCCTGGTGGTGCCCCGGTGATCAAGGTGTTGGTGGTCGACGACCACGAACTCGTGCGTCACGGGCTTGCGATGCTGCTCGACTCGGCCGACGACATCGAGCTCGTCGGCCAGGCGCGCGACGGGGCCGAGGCGTTGCTGATGGTCGATCAGTACCTGCCCGACATCGTGCTGATGGACCTCTCCATGCCGGGAATGGACGGCGTCGAGGCGACGCGGCGGATCACGACGACGCACCAGTCCGTGTCGGTGGTCGTGCTGTCGTCGTTCAGCGAGCGGCGGATGGTGCTCGAAGCCATCGATGCGGGTGCGGCGGGCTACCTGTTGAAGGACGGCGGCATGGACGACATCGTGCGCGCCGTGCGGTCCGCGTCGAACGGCGAGGCGCCACTGTCGCCGCGAGCGGCGCAGGCGATCCTGTCGGCGCGTCCGGCGCGCCAGCTGCCCGAGTTGTCGAGCCGCGAACGCGAAGTGGTCGAACTGGTCGTCGAGGGCCTGAAGAACAAGGACATCGCCGACCGAATGAGCATCAGCGAAAAGACAGTGAAGACGCACCTCACGCACGTGTATCAGCGACTCGGTGTCGCCAACCGGGCCGACATGATCGCTGCGTTCAAGGCGTCGCAGTCCTGACTGGCTAACGTCGCGCTCCATGCAGATCTCGATGGAGGGGAAGGTCGCGCTCGTCACTGGTGGCTCGCGCGGAATCGGCAAGGCCATTGCGGCGACGATGGCCGCGGCGGGAGCCAAGGTGATGATCTCGTCGCGCAAGCAGGACGCGCTCGACGCTGCTGCGGGCGAGATGCAGGGTGAGGTGGCCACCCACGCCGGAAACGCCGGCGATCCCGAGGTCGCCCGAGCGGTGGTGGCCGCGACCATCGATCGATTCGGCGGACTCGACATCCTCGTCAACAACGCCGCGACGAATCCGTACTACGGCGAGACACTCGGTGTCGACGAAGGTCGCTTCGACAAGACGTTTCAGGTGAACCTGCGTGGGCCGTTGTTCTGGTGCCAGGCCGCTTGGGATCAAGCGATGAAGGACAAGCCGGGCGTCATCGTCAACATCGCATCGGTCGGCGGTCTGCGCAGCGAGGCGGGGCTCGGCGTCTACAACTTGACGAAGGCGGCGCTCATCCATCTCACCCGTCAACTCGCGAACGAGTTGGGACCGACCCGCGTCGTCGGCATCGCGCCAGGACTGGTGCAGACCGACTTCGCTGCGTTCCTCGTCGAGAACTTCGGCGACCGTCTCGCCAAGCAACTGCCGTTGCAGCGTCTCGGCGACCCGCAGGACATCGCCAATCTGGCCACCTTCCTGGCGAGTGATGCCGCCTCGTGGATCACCGGTGACACCTACGTCATCGACGGTGGCGCCGGCGTGCGCAGCGCCGGCTGATGACCTCGGTGCCCGGCGTCGACCTGCAGCTCCTCGCCCTGTGGATGGACGGTCGAGGTCTGGGACACGGCCCGATCGAGCCGCCCCAACTGATCGCCGGCGGCACGCAGAACGTGCTGCTCCGGTTCACTCGTGCGGACCGCGAGTACGTGTTGCGACGCCCGCCGGTGCACAAGCGTGCCAACAGCGACGAGACCATGCGTCGTGAGGCGAGGGTGCTCGCCGCGATCTCCGACACCGGCGTTCCCCACCCGGCGTTGATCGCGGCAGAGGGCGACCCCGACGTGCTCGGCGCCAGCTTCTATCTGATGGAGCCGGTCGACGGCTTCAACGCCACGCTCGGGCTGCCCGAACCGTATGCCTCCGACGAACGGTGGCAGCACGAGATGGGATTGTCGATGGCCGACGCGATCGCGTCGCTGTCGCGAGTGGACCATGTGGCCGTGGGGCTGGGCGACTTCGGCAAGTTCGAGGGGTGGGCGCAGCGTCAGGTCGGCCGATGGCGCAAGCAACTCGACAGCTACTCCGAGCTGCCGGGCTACCCGGGCCCCGAACTTCCCGGCGTTGACCGGGTCGGTACGTGGCTCGAGGCCCATCGACCCCCGGCGGTGCGCCCCGGCGTGATGCACGGCGACTTCCACTTCGCCAACGTGCTGATGGCCCGCGACCGGCCGGCGGTCGCGGCGATCGTCGACTGGGAACTCGTCACCATCGGCGATCCGTTGCTGGACCTCGGTCACCTCTTGGCCACCTGGCCCCACCAGGACGCGCCCGCGGTGACCGTCGGCGCCCCGGGTCTGCCATCCGTCGAGGCGGTGGTCGCCCGATACGCCGAGCGCAGCGGTGCCGACCTCACCCACCTGCCATGGTTCCGCGTGCTCGCCTGCTACCGGCTCGGCCTCATCCTGGAGGGCACCCACGCGCGGGCGTGCGCAGGCTTGGCGCCGAAGGAGATCGGCGACCAGTTGCACGCGACCACGGTGGCGCTGCTCGAGCAGGCGCTGACGCTGCTCGACTGAACGCCGAACAGGGGAGCGTTCGGGCTCGACGCCTCAGCGCGGCAAGCCGTCGATGTTGAGGAGCGCTCCGGTGGTGTACGAGCTGGCGCTCGACGCGAAATACAACGCTGCCCCGACGATCTCGTTCGGCTGGCCACCGCGCCCCAGCGCAAATGCAGACGTCGCTCGTGCGTTGAACGCGTCGAGATCCCACGCCTTGGAGATGTCGGTGAGGAACGGGCCGGGCAGGATGCAGTTGACGCGCACCTTGGGCCCGAACGTCGCCGCAAGGCCCTTGGTGAGGTTGTTGACCGCGGCCTTCGCCGCGCCGTAGGGCACCTCTGCCGGGCTGGGTCGTTCGCTGGCGGTGGACGACACGTTGATGATGCTGCCGCCGTCGCCGGCGGCCATACGCGTGCCGACGATGGCCGACAGTCGGAAGGGCCCCTTGAGGTTCACGCCGATGACCTTGTCGAACAGTGCTTCGGTGATCGCGTCGAGGCTCGGGTACAGGGGCGACATGCCGGCGTTGTTGACCAGGATGTCGACCGAGCCGAACTCGGTGTAGGCAGCGTCGGCCAGGCGTTCGGCATCGTCCCAACTCGCGGCGTGGTAGGCGACCGGCAGCGCGCGCCGTCCGAGCGCCCGCACCTCGGTGGCCACCGCCTCGCAGTTGGCGAGCTTGCGGCTCGCGATGACCACGTCGGCCCCGCGCTCTGCGAAGGCGAGCACCATCTCGCGCCCCAGGCCGCGCGACCCTCCCGTGACGATCGCGACCTTGCCGGACAGCTCGAACAAGTCATCAGCCATGTGCGGAACCTACAGTGCGGCAATGGCCATCGATTTCACCCTGAGCCCCGAGCTGGAAGACATCCGTGTGCGTGTGCGCGCGTTCATCAACGACGTGGTGAAGCCCGGCGAGCTGCAACTCGCCGAGCTCCGCGACGAGGATCGCGGCGACTACCTCAACCTCCTCATCGGTATGCGCAAGAAGGCGGCCGCCGCCGGGCTGTGGATGCCCCACATGCCCAAGGAGTGGGGCGGAATGGGACTTGGGCACGTGCAGCTCGCGATGGTGCAGGCCGAGGCTGCGAAGGCCAGCTACGGCCCGTGGGTGCTGAACTGTCAGGCACCTGACGAGGGCAACATGCACACCCTGCTGCACTGGGGCACGCCCGAGCAGAAGGAGAAGTACCTCAAGCCGCTGTGCGATGGAACGGCGATGAGCTGTTTCGCGATGACCGAGCCCGAGGTCGCCGGCAGCGACCCGACGCTCATCCGCACGACTGCCGTGCAGGACGGCGACGAGTGGGTCGCCAACGGTCACAAGTGGTTCATCTCGAATGCTCGCCGCGCGAAGTTCGCGATTCTCATCTGCCGCACGGAGGACAACCCCGACCTGCCGCAGGCCGCCAACACTGCGTTCATCGTCGACCTTCCCAGCGATGGCTGGAATCGCGTTCGCGAAGTCGAGACCATGCACGGCGCGACCGGTCACAGCGAGATCGTCATCGAGGACCTGCGCATCCCGGCCGAGAACATGCTCGGCGGCCGCGGCCAGGGGCACCTGCTCGGTCAGTACCGCCTCGGACCGGCCCGCCTGGCGCACTGCATGCGCTGGATCAGCCAGGCCGAGACCGCGCTCGATCTGATGGTGGGCCGCTCGCTCGAGCGCTACTCGCACGGCAGCGTGCTGGCCGAGAAGCAGGGCATCCAGTGGATGATCGCCGACAGCAGCATGGAGATCTACCAGTCCAAGCTGATGGTGCTGCACGCCGCGTACCTGATCGACAGCGGCGCCGACTTCAAGAGCGAGGTCAGCATGGCCAAGCACTTCGTCGCGAACATGCTCGGCCGAGTCATCGATCGCAGCATTCAGGTGCACGGCGCACTCGGTTACAGCACCGACACGCCGCTCGCGCACATGTACCAGCATGCCCGTTGGGCGCGCTTCGCCGACGGCGCCGACGAGATCCACCAGATGCGCATCGCCCAACGCTCCATTGCCGCCTACCGCGACCACGGCACCACGCACAGCGCCACCGGCAACCTCCCCATCTGACCCCATCGGTCGACCGGTACGGTGGTTCGACGTGGCGTCGTTGTCGGTGAGGATCGGGGTGTACCTCGCGTCCATCAGCGTCATCGGTGTCGGGGTGGGCCTGATGGTCGAGGGTGACCTCGGTGTCGCGCCCAACGACGTGCTCAACACCGGGCTCAGCGACACCTTCGGGTTCGGTGTCGGCACGGCCGCATGGATCACCGGTGTCGTCGCGATGTTGGTGGGCTGGGCGCTCGGGCGCCGACCGCGGGTAGCGACGGTGCTCGGCAGTGTGATCGTCGGGCTGTCCATCAACGGCGCGCTCGCTGCGTTGCCGACACCCGATGCGATGGGCGTGCGAGTTGCGTTCCTCGCCGGTGGTCTGGTCCTCATCTGGATGGGGATCACCGGCGTGGTGGCGACCGACGTCGGCGCGGGACCGCTCGAACTGGTGATGCTCGCGTTCATGGATCGTGGCATGAGCATCCGTTGGTCGCGCTGGGGTCTCGAGTTGACGTTGCTGCTGCTGGGCCTGGCGCTCGGCGGCGCGGCCGGGGTGGGCACGCTGCTGTTCGCCTTCGGCACCGGGCCGGTGCTGGCGGTCACGCTGCCGCCCGCAGCCGAACGGATGGGCACCGATCTCACGCATCCCACCGCCGTCGTCGCCGTCGGCCCCTGAGCGCGTCAGGGGAGCAGCAGTTTGACGGCGCCGGCCAAGCTGAGCACGAGCACCAGCCAGAGGAAGAAACGGTCGTGCATGCGGGGGAGCAGCGCCCGCCCGCCGTACACGCCGATCACCACGAAGGGGAACAGGGCCAGGTTGTACAGCAGGCTCTCGGCAGTGAAGAAGTGCCCGCCCGTGCTCCACGCGCCGATGGCCAGGTAGACGGGGACCTTCGCCATGTTCACCGCGAAGTAGAACCAGGCCGACGTACCCACGAGGGCGGTTCGGCCGAGCCCGAGGCCCACCAGGTAGGTGTTCATGATCGGCCCGGCAGAGTTCGACACGAACGTGGTGAAGCCGCCCGCAGTGCCGTATGCGGCGGTCTCGGCATGCGTGGCGTGCCGCGCCGGCGTGTTGCGGACGATGCGGACGATCTGCAGCGACACCACGGCGATGATGGCCAGCGCGATGACCACCTCGAGGGTGCGCACGTTGTTGCCGACGACCACGAAGAACGTCGTGCCGATCGCGAAGCCGGCCGTCACCCAGACGGCGAGTGGCCGGAGCAGGTCCCATCGCGTGTGTTCGCGGTACCAACTGACCGCGAACAGGTCGGCGAACAGCAGCACCGGCAACGTGACCCCAGGAATCATCCGCCCGTCGGCGACCACAGCGAACAGCGGCACGGCCAGCAGTCCTGCCCCGGGCAACGCCGTCTTGGACAGTCCGGTGACGATTGCGGCGAGGGCGCCGATGGCGATCGCGCCCACGGTGAACATCGCCGCCGACCTTAGAGCGTGCGACCTCTTCAACCGGCGCTCGCGTCGCGGCGGCTCTGCGCTACGCGCCCGGCGCGCTCCAGGATCGCGCGACGACGAGGACGAGGACAGCCGTCGCGACCATGACGACGACGTAGATGACGCGCCGGCCCCGCCTCGGCCACGGGCAGAGCATGGCCCCGGAACTCGCCAACCCGCCGATGACGAGACCACCGAGGGCTGCAATCGACACGACTCGGCACTGAGCGCACTCGCTCGAGGTGCACGACCAAGCATTCGTGCACGAGGTGTTGACACCGAGGGACACCATGGCGATGAAGACAAGGAGTGATGCTGCCAGCGCGCCGACGAGCGGAATCATTCGTCGATCCTGGATTGCCGGCACGAGCGCATGGTGCCCGAAGTGGCGGGCGTTGTCCAGCACGCCGATCGGCGGGTCTGCGCGTGCGACTGACCGCCGGAACTGGGCATGCCAAAACGACCGCCAGTGTCGTTTTCACCTGCCCAGTTCGGGGTGAGTGGACCAGGGAGTGCCCCGCCGACGAACTGGGGCGATCTCGTCTCGGAATTCGAGACGGTCGAGCCCCAGAAGGTGATTCGGAACGGATCAGCCCCAGAAGCCAATGGGCACCGTGCGGTCGCTGGTCCGGTGCAGCGTCTTCAGCCGGCGAGGGGCGAGGCGAGGCGACGTTGGACCGCGTTGCGGATCTGCTCGTCGAACGCGCGCATGTGCGCCTCGATCAACTCGGCGGCCGTGTCGGCGTCGCCGCTCTGCAGTGCGACCAGGATCTCGCGGTGCTCCTGGATCATGAGGTGCAGGTCGGCCACATCGCCGAGATAGAGGTGCCACAGGCGATCGCTCTGGGCGTACAGCATGTCGAGCGTGTCCGTGAGGAACCGGTTGTCGGCGGCCTCCCACACCAGTTCGCGGCAGCGTCGGTCGATGGCGATCAGTTCGTCGGGTCGGCTGGTCGGCGTTGCCTGTTCGAGCACGGCGGCCATCTCGGCCCAGTACCGCGTATCGCCGCGTACGCACGCCAGTCGCATCGCATACGGCTCGAGGATGGCCCGGGTCTCGTACAGCAGCGGCAGTTCGGACACGTCGATGCTGCTCACGTACATACCGCGGCGTGGGATGACGGTGACGAACTGGTCGCGCACCAATCGCTGCAGCGCTTCGCGAATGGGGGTGCGGCCGAGGCCGAGCGACGCCTGCAACGTGTCCTCGCGGATGACGTCGCCGGGAGCGAGTTCGAGCCGCACGATCATGCGACGGATGTCCTGGTAGGCGCGTTCGCTCAGTGACGTGCTGGTTCGGGCTGACGGATCGGTAGTGATATGATGAAGATATATCAGTCTCGCCCCGGTCACAAGGACCGGGGACCGTACCGGGGGTACCCACATGAGCGAAGTTCCTGCCAAGGCCAAGGTCGTCGTCATCGGCGCCGGCATCGTCGGCAACTGCCTGGTCGGCCACCTGAGCCGACTGGGTTGGAACGACATGGTCCTGCTCGACAAGGGCCCGCTGCCCAATCCCGGCGGCTCCACCGGCCATGCGTCGAACTTCATCTTCCCGACGGACCACAACAAGGAGATGGCGTTCCTGACGATCGACAGTCAGAACCAGTACATCGACCACGGTCTGAACAACACGTGTGGTGGCATCGAAGTGGCGCGCGAGCCGCAACGGCTCGAGGAGTTCAAGCGCCGCATGACGTCGGCCAAGGCCTGGGGAATCGATGGTCGCCTGGTCACCCCCGGCGAGATCAAGGAGATGGTGCCGTTCATCAACGAGGAGATCCTCCTCGGCGGCTACTACACGCCCAGCGTGTCCGTGGTCGACTCGCTCGCCACCGGCACCCGCATGCGCGAAGCGGCCGTCGCTGCCGGTCACCTCGCCGTGTTCGCCAACACCGAGGTGCTCGACCTCGAGACCGAAGACGTGCCGGGCGGTCTGCCCAAGGTCGTCGCCGTGCTCACCGACAAGGGTCGCATCGAGGCCGACCACGTGGTCATCGCCTGTGGTGTGTGGAGCCCGCGCATCGCCGCGATGGCCGGTGCGAACATCCCGCTCACCCCGGCCGTGCACCAGATGGCCGACGTCGGCCCCATCGACGTGTTGGTCGAGAGCAACAAGGAACTCGCGTATCCGATCATCCGCGACATGGACACGTTCTGCTACGAGCGTCAGTCGGCCGGCTCGATGGAGGTCGGCTCGTACGCCCACCGCCCGATCCTGATGCGTCCCGACGACATCCCCAGCAACCAGGCGTCGGCGCTCACTCCCACCGAACTTCCGCTCACCTACGACGACTTCGACCCGCAGATGGAGCAGGCCATCGAGCTGATGGAGATGCTCGGCGACGCCGAGATCAAGTACGCCATCAACGGCCTCCTCAGCCTCACCCCCGACGCCAACCCGGTGCTCGGCGAGACCGTCGAGGTGCGCAACCTGTGGAGCGCCGCTGCGGTGTGGATCAAGGAAGGCCCCGGCATCGCCCAGCTGGTCGCCGAGTGGATGACGTTCGGTTATCCACACATGTGCGACCCGCACGGCAGCGACATCAGCCGCTTCTACCCGCACGAGAAGACCGAGTGGCACATCAACGCGCGGTGCAACGAGCACTTCAACAAGACCTATGGCATCGTCCATCCGCGTGAGCAGTGGGCCAGCCAGCGCGGTGTGCGGCGCAGCCCGTTCTACCTGCGTGAAGAGGCCCTGGGCGCGACGTTCTTCGACGCTCGCGGCTGGGAGCGCCCGCAGTGGTACAGCAGCAACGAAAAGCTGCAGGCCAAGTTTCCCGAGGCGTTCACACCG
>JANOET010000448.1:0-7204 GCA_031413415.1 Acidimicrobiaceae bacterium | reverse complement strand
GGTCGCCTGTGCAGCTCGTCACGAGCTGGAGGAGCGCCTCGCATGAACGAGTTCGTCGAGACCCTGCTCGACCTGCCCTGGCAGACCGGCGAGCCGGAGTCGTCGTACGACGTCGTCATCATCGGCGCCGGCGGTCACGGTCTCGCCACCGCGTACTACCTGGCCACGCGTCACGGGATCACCAATGTGTGTGTGCTCGATTCGGCGTTCATCGGCGCCGGGAACTCGGGACGCAACACCACCATCATCCGCAGCAACTACGGCATCCCCGAGAGCGTCAACTTCTACCAACACAGCCTCGAGATGTACCAGACGCTCGAGGACGAGACCGGCGCCTGGATCATGCACAACCAGAAGGGCCAGATCTGGATGGCCCACTCAGTTGGCGCCGCGCGCACCGAACAGACCCGCGCCCTGATGAACCAGGCGATGGGGGCCAAGACCGACTACATCCTGCCTGACGAGATCGAGCGGCTGTGCCCGCAGATCGACCTCACCGGCGGCGGGCGGTACCCCGTGCAGGGTGCGAGCTATCACCACGAGGGCGCGACTGCGCGGCACGATCGCGTGGTGTGGGCATACGCGCAGGGCGCACTGCGCGCGGGTGTGCACGTGTTCCAGCACACGCCGGTCACGGGTCTGTTGAAGGACGGCGATCGCGTGGTCGGCGTCCAGACCGCTCGCGGCAGCATCGGCGCCGGCACGGTCATCTCTGCGGTGGGCGGCAACGTCTCCACCGTTGCCGGTTGGGCCGGGGTCCGCCTCCCCATCCGCACCCACGCGCTGCAGGCATTCGTCACCAACGCCTACGCGCAGGAGTTCGCACCGGTGGTGTCGAGCAACGACCTCGTCTTCTACGTCAGCCAGACGCCGCGTGGGCAGATGCTGCTGGGCGCCGAGTACGACCGCTTCGCCAGCTACCGCCAGGCCACGTCGTTCAGTTACCTGCAGTCGGTGTCGAAGAAGGCCATCACGATGTTGCCGTTCCTGGCGAAGCTGCGCATCCTGCGTTCGGGGACGGGGATCTGCGATGTGAGCACCGACTTCTCACCGATCATCGGCCACACCGGAGTCGATGGGCTGATGATCACCACGGGCTGGGGCACCTGGGGCTTCAAGGCCATCCCCGCAGGTGGCGAGCAGTTGGCGCAGTTGCTGGCCACCGGTTCGGCACCGCTCATCGAGCCGTTCGGTCTGTCGCGCTTCGCTGCCGAGGCAGCGATGGCCGACCCGAGCTCGGCAGGAACGAGGTAGTCATGCTGTGGGTCGAATGCCCCAACTGCGGCTCGCGTCCGTTCGAGGAGTACAGGTACGGCAACGTCTTCCCGGTCACCCCCGACGCCATCACCGATCCCGACGCTCGCGATGTCGACCACGTGTGGATGCAGGACAACACCGAGGGCGTCACCCTCGAGCGGTGGTTCCACGAGGCAGGCTGCCGCCGGTGGTTCACCGCCAAGCGCGACACCACCACCGACCAGTTCTTCCCCCTCGACGACTGACCAACCCGCGCGAACCTAAGTTCCTGGTGAACACCGCGACCGCCAGCACTTCGCCACCCGGCGCGTCACCCGCGGCGTTGCGTGACACGTCTGTCCGGGCATGCATCCAACAGGTGGAATGCTGTGCGGCGTGCTGCTCGCTCCCACTCAGCCGTCCCGGCTCGCCGTGTTGCTGCAAGCGGTGGCCGACGCGCGGCTGGATGGAGAATCGATCGGTGTCGACGCGGAGCGCCTCGTGGTCGACCTGTTCCATCAGGAGGGGCGTTCACTGGTTCGGCTGGCACGCATCTTCGTCGACGACCGAGATGCCGCCGAGGACATCGTGCAGGAGGCGTTCCTCCGCTTGGCGCGTCACGCCGACCGGATCGACGCGGAGGATCGAGCGCCCGCCTATCTGCGCTCCATCGTGCTCAACCTGGCTCGTGACCACAACCGACGAGGTCTGGTGTCGCTGCGACATCAGGCCACCCGAGGGCGTGAGATCGACGTCGACGTGGACCTGGTCGATCGATTGGTGGAATCCGAGGAACACCGCCGTGTGTTGGACGCGGTGCGCCGTCTGCCGACGCGCCAGCGGGACTGCATTGCGCTTCGCTACTTCGAGGAGTGTTCGATCGACTCCATCGCCGCAACGCTCGGACTCTCACCGAACTCGGTGAAGACCCACCTCCAGCGCGGTCTCGCTGCCCTCGACCGGAACCTGGCCGAGCTGTGAGCGTTCAATCGGTCGAAGAGCGAGTGATCGCCGCGTTCGCTGACGCGCGATCGAACATCCGCGAGAACCCCGACCTGTTCGAACGCGTCCATCACTCGCTCGCCGAGGCGCGTGAACGCCGCCGCTTCCGATGGCGCCTCACCGCCGGTCTTCTCGGGTTCGTCGTTGCCAACGCCGCGCTCGCACTTGCTCTGTCCGACTTCGAAAAAGGGAGGTTCACCATGCCGTGGTGGGTCATCGAACTGATCACCAACATCGTCCTGATCGCGCTGGCGGTCGGCCTCGGGCCGTTCATCAAACGATTCGGCCGGTCGTACGCGGCCGACGTCTTCCGCGCGAACCCGCGCACCGGAAAGAGCTATCTCGTGCTCACCGACGTCGCCTACTACTTGATCTTCACGTCGTTCGTGTTGTTCACGGTGACGTTCGTGCCGCCGACCGAGTGGCTCGACTCCACCGCCGCCCAGCTGAAACACGAGGTGGCCAGAGTGGGTGGCATCCTGCTGATCATGGGCGTCCTTCACGCCTTGAACGTGGTGGCGTTGCCGGTGATCGGTGGCCTGCTGTCGAGCAACAGTCGACGCGACGAGGACACGAGCGGGGGAGTAGCACCCAACTTGGCGCCCGGTACCTGGCTGCTGCGTATCGAGCCGGCGGGTGGCACCGGTCCGGCGGGTGGCACCGGGCCGACGGGTGGCATCGAGCCGGCCTCCAAGGAGATCACCGAGGCGTAGATCGCGACCAGTCCGACCATGCCGGCCCACCACACCCACCCCCATCCCCAGTCGTCGTACAGTTGCAGACCGACGAGCACGACCGAGCTGGTACCGAGCACGGCCGCGATCACTCGTACCCAGGCCGGCCACGTCGTCCGGTGCCGCGCCAGCCCGCCGAAGGTGACGGTCGGCATCATGATTCCGCCGGCCGCCATGAACAGGGGCAGCGTGAAGATCAGTGCGAACACTCGTGCCGCGTTGACGATCCATCGGCGTGAGCTCGCCCGACGTGTGGCGAGCGCGACGCCTTGCGCGAACCCGAACATGGTGAACCCGAGGACTATGAACAGGGTTCCGCTCCACGTGAACTCAGGATCGGTGGTGATCATGCGCATCCACGCGCGTGCGCCGATACCGAGTGCTGCGCCGCCCAACAGGCCGACGACAGGGATGAGCGCAGTGGGAAGGCGACGGATTCGAGTCATGTCCCTACGGACGACCACGGTCCCCGTCCGGGTGACCTTCACCAGGAACTTATGTTCCTGGTGAAGCGTCGCGGGGCTCCATTCTGTGGCGCTGCCCGCGCAGCGACCTGCGGCGCTACTTGGGGCGCTTCTGAATGTTCGCCCACTCGTCCTTCAGGCCGACGGTGCGGTGGAACACCAATCCGCCCTCAGGGCCGCCTTCGGGATCGTGGGCGAAGTAGCCGAGGCGCTCGAACTGCACGACCTGGCCCGGCAGCACGTCGGCAAGTGACGTCTCGACCTTGGCTGCGACCACTTCCTTCGAGTCGCGATTCACGTCGTCGAACGGCTCACCCGTTCGTTCGCCCGGCACCTCGGCGGTGAAGAGGCGCTCGTACAGGCGGACCTCGGCGTCGACGGCATCGTGGGCCGACACCCAGTGAATGGTGGCCTTCACCTTGCGGCCGTCAGGGGCCTGACCACCCGTGGTCGCAGGGTCGTACGTGCACAGCACCTTGGTGACGTTGCCGTCGGCGTCGGTGTCGAAGCCGGTGCACTGCACGAAGTACGCGCCGCGCAGGCGCACCTCCCTACCGGGGGTGAGGCGGTAGTACTTCGGCGGCGCCTCGGCCTTGAAGTCGTCGGACTCGATGAACAGTTCGCCGCTGAAGGCCACCTGACGAGTGCCGTCGGCCTCGCGCTCAGGGTTGTTCTGCAACGTCATGTGTTCCACCTGGCCCTCGGGCCAGTTGGTGATGACCAGCTTGATCGGTCGCAGTACCGCCATACGGCGCTGTGCCGTGCGGTTCAGCTCGTTGCGGATGAACGACTCGAGCAACTCGATGGCGTGGCGGCTGTTGGTCTTGGCCACGCCGATGAACGAGCAGAAGTCGGTGATCGCGCTGGCCGGGTAGCCGCGGCGGCGCAATGCCTTCAGCGTGGGCAGGCGGGGGTCGTCCCAGCCGTCGACCACGCCGTCGGTGATGAGCTGGCGCAGCTTGCGCTTCGACGTGACCGTGTGGGTGAGCTCGAGGCGGGCGAACTCGGTCTGGCGTGGCTGGTCGCCCGGGAGCGGCAGGTGCTCGAGGTACCAGTCGTACAGGGCCCGGTGGCTGTCGAACTCGAGTGAGCACAGCGAGTGGGTGACACCCTCGATGGCGTCGCTCTGGCCGTGCGCCCAGTCGTAGGTGGGGTAGATGGCCCACTGGTCGCCCGTGCGGTGGTGGTGCTCGTGGCGGATGCGGTACATCACCGGGTCGCGCAGCTGCATGTTCTCGTGCTGCATGTCGGCCTTGGCCCGCAATACGTGACTGCCGTCGGGAAGTTCACCGGCACGCATGGAGCGGAAGATGCGCAGGTTCTCGTCGACGCTGCGCTCGCGGAACGGGCTCTCGACGCCGGGCCTGCCGTACCCACCGCGTTGTTCGCGGATGGTCTCGGCGCCCTGGTCGTCGATGTATGCGAGACCCTCCAATATGAGGTGCTCGGCCCACTGGTAGAGCTGCTCGAAGTAGTCGCTCGCGTAGACGATGTCGCCGTCGGGTTCGAAGCCGAGCCAGCGGATGTCGTCGACGATGGCGTCGACGTACTCGGTGTCCTCGGTGACCGGATTCGTGTCGTCGAAGCGCAGCTTGCAGATGCCGCCGAACTCCTTCGCGATGCCGAAGTCCACGCAGATGGCCTTGGCATGGCCGATGTGCAGGTAACCGTTCGGCTCGGGTGGGAACCGGGTCTGGACGCGTCCCCCGAAGTTGCCCTGCTCGATGTCGGACTTCACCAGGTCGCGGATGAAGTTGGCGGCTGCGGGGGCGCCGGTGTCGTTCACGTCGGCGTTGGGGGGAGGTGCGGCGGTCATCGTGAGGTGCTTCCTGCATGCGATCGACCGTTGACGGTACCGCCTACGATCGCCGCCTGCGATCTGGCTCGCTCGCCCCCACCACCGTCGCCTCCCTAAGCTGCAGCGATGACGAGCAACCGCGAACGGTGGGAAGCGGCCTTCGGCGCGTCGAAGCTGCGCGACGTCGGCCACACCACGATGTCGGGCATCCCGCTCGAGCCCGTGTATGGGCCTGACGACGGCGAGTTCCCGGGCGAGTACCCCTACACCCGTGGTCCGTACTCATCGATGTACCGCAGCAAGTTGTGGACGATGCGCATGTTCGCCGGCTTCGGCACTGCCGACGACACCAACTGGCGTTTCAAGGAGATCATCAAGGCGGGAGGCGACGGGTTGTCGACCGCGTTCGACATGCCGACGTTGCTCGGCCTCGACAGCGACCATCCGATGTCGCTCGGTGAGGTTGGTCGTTGCGGTGTGGCCATCGACTCGTTGGCCGACATGGAAGACCTCTACTCCGGCATCGACCTCGGCGAGATCACCACGAGCATGACGATCAACTCGCCGGCCGCCGTGGTGTTCGCGATGTTCGTCGCTCAGGCCGAGAAGTCGGGCATCCACCGGTCGCGGTTGGGCGGCACGCTGCAGAACGACATCCTCAAGGAGTACCAGGCGCAGAAGGAGTTCGTGTTCCCGCCACGGCCCAGCATGCGGCTGGTGCGCGACACCATCTCGTTCACCGCGGCCGAGATGCCGCGCTGGCACAGCATCAGCATCAGCGGCTACCACATCCGCGAAGCGGGCAGCACGGCCGTGGAAGAGCTGGCCTTCACGTTGGCGAACGGGTTCGCCTATGTCGAGCTGGCCATGCAGGCCGGTCTGCCGGTCGACTCGTTCGCGCCGCGACTGAGCTTCTTCTTCAACGCGCACATCGACTTCTTCGAAGAGATCGCCAAGTATCGGGCTGCTCGCCGGGTGTGGGCGCGATGGATGAAGGATCGCTACGGCGCGCAACTGGATCGCTCGATGCAGTTGCGGTTCCACACCCAGACCGCGGGCGTGTCGCTCACCGCCCAGCAGCCCGAGGTGAACATCGTCCGCACTGCGATCGAGGCGCTCGCCGGGGTGCTGGGCGGGACGCAGAGCCTGCACACCAACTCGATGGACGAGGCGATGGCGCTGCCCACCGAGAAGTCCGCCCGCATCGCCCTGCGCACGCAGCAGGTCATCGCCAACGAGACCAACGTCGCGCACGTGGCCGACCCGCTCGGTGGCTCGTACTTCGTCGAAGCACTCACCGATGAAGTCGAGCGCCAGGCCGAGGAACTGTTCGCCGAGATCATCGAGTTCGGCAACGGGTCCATGCTCGACGGTGTCATCAAAGGCATCGAGGACAACTGGTTCCAGGGCCGAATCGCCGACAGCGCGTACGAACTCGAGCGCCGGTTCAACCATGGCGAGCGCATCATCGTCGGTGTGAACGGTTTCACCGAGGGCAACGACGAGGAGCAGATGCCGCTGTTGCGCATCACCGGCGAAGACGAAGCCCGCCAGCGCAAGCGCCTGTCCGAGGTGCGCGCCGATCGCGACGTGGCGAAGGTCGATGCGGCGCTCGAACGAGTTCGCGTCGAGGCAGCCGACCCCGAGATCAATCTGATGCCCGCGCTCATCGACGCGGTGAACGACTACGCCACGCTCGGCGAACTGATGGCGGCGATGGGCGACGTGTTCGGCCGCCACGTGGAGGTGCCGACCATCTGATGAGCGACCAGCTCCAACATCCGTCCGCCCGTGTGCTGGTGGCCAAGGTTGGCCTCGACGGGCACGACCGCGGCATCAAGGTGGTCGCTCGCATCCTGCGCGACGCTGGCTACGAGGTCATCTACACCGGTCTGTTCCAGACCCCCGAGATGGTGGCCGCGTCGGCCGTCGACGAGGACGTCGACCTGGTCGGCCTGTCCATGTTGTCA
>JANOET010000447.1:0-12128 GCA_031413415.1 Acidimicrobiaceae bacterium | reverse complement strand
GACCGCTTGCGCCTGATGGTCTACGACTGGAGCATCACCAACCCGGGACCGATCGCGCCGAACTTTTGGGTCAAATCGGTCGTCGCATACAGCACGACGGTCGCCAAAGTGCCGCCGAAGAAGCTGCAGCTGGGTGTTCCTGCATATGGCCGTCACTGGTGGACGAAGCAGAACGCGTCCGAGACGTGTCCCGACGGCGCGCTGAAGCCCGTCGACAGCATCACCATGCGCGAGACCTCTGGTCTGGCGAGCCTGCACGGTGTCACCCCGGTGCGTCACTCGTCGGGCGAGCTGACGTTCAGTTGGACCGAGAGGGTCACCGGTTCCACGAAGCTGCCGCCGCCATACGTCGCACCCACCACGCACGTCGGGACCGTCCGCACCGCTGCGGCGGCCACTGGATTGAAG
Organism: Acidimicrobiaceae bacterium; assembly: GCA_031413415.1. Taxonomy (GTDB): domain Bacteria; phylum Actinomycetota; class Acidimicrobiia; order Acidimicrobiales; family Ilumatobacteraceae; genus UBA668. Next base: position 11,720 of record JANOET010000447.1, on the reverse strand, counting down.
CCAGCCGTGCGTCTGGGGACGACCCGCACCGTCACGTGCACCGTCAAGCACGTCGTCTTCGTCCCCGACGCGACGACCGTCCGCACCAACGCGCAGACCGCGCTCACGGCCGGATGGAGCGGCATCGCCGTGTGGGCGTTCGGCTACGAGACCGCTGCGCTCTACGCGCAGTTGAACACCATCGCCCCGCAGCGGCCGAACACCGCGCCGGCGATCTCGCTCGACGCACCGGTGGCGACCGCCGGCAGGCTCCGCGTCACCGGCACCGCCATCGATGGGCGGTTCGACCTGCCCGTCCCCGTGCGCATCACCGCGACACGCATCGGCACGTCGACCGTCATCCCGCACACCACGGTCGCCAACGTCAGCCGTGCCGGACTGCCCGCGTCGATCGGCCCGTTCCACGGCTTCGCCCAGACGTTCACGCTCACCGCGGGCTCGTACCGGGTGTGCGCCTCGATGCTGCTGTGGGGTGGAGTGGCGGGTCCCCCGGCTGCCACGTGCCCGACCGTCACGGTGCCCTGACCGCACGTTCGCGCGCCGGAGCCCTTGGCTGCGGATCCCGCCCGGCCTTCGCATTACCGTCGGGTAACCGCAGATGAATACGCTGCCATCAGCAGCCGCGCCGCCCGCCCGGGCACCGCGTCGTCCGCCCCGTCCTCGGAGGTCCTTCACATGTCTGGTTCGTACATCGTCGCCGGAGCCCGCACACCCATTGGCAAGATGAGTGGCGCACTCGCGTCGTTCTCCGCTGCCGAACTCGGCGGCTTCGCCATCAGGGCCGCTCTCGAGCGTGCGCAGGTCAGTCCGGAAGAGGTCGACCACGTGATCATGGGCCAGGTACTCATGGCCGGCCAGGGCCAGGTGCCGGCGCGCCAGGCCGCGTTCAAGGGCGGAATCCCCATGAACGTTCCCAGCGTGAACATCAACAAGGTCTGCCTCAGCGGCCTGAACTCCATCTACCTCGCCAACCAGATGATCCAGGCCGGTGAAGCCGACATCGTGGTCGCCGGCGGCATGGAGAGCATGACGAACGCGCCGTACCTGGCGCAGGGCGCCCGTGGCGGCTTCCGCTACGGCAACACCGAACTGGCCGACGCGATCATCAAGGACGGCCTGTGGTGCGCGTTCGACGCATGCCTGATGGGCCTCGGCACCGAGCGATACGCCGGAGGCGGCATCACCCGCGATCAGCAGGACGACCTGGCGATGAAGAGCAACCTGCGCGCTGCCGCCGCCATCGCAGCCGGCCGCTTGGCCGACGAGATCGTCGCCGTCAGCATCCCGCAGCGCAAAGGTGACCCGAAGATCGTCGACACCGACGAGGGTGTCCGCGCCGACACCACGATGGAGTCGCTCGGCGGCCTGAAGCCGGCCTTCGACAAGGAGGGCACCATCACCGCCGCCAACGCGTCGCAGATCAGCGATGCCGGCTCGGCCGTCGTGCTGATGAGCGAGAAGGCGGTCAACGCCCGCGGCGTCACGCCGCTCGGCCAGTTCGTCAGCTACGGCATGGTCGCCGGTCCCGACAGCGCGTCGCTGCTGCAGCAGCCGAGTCGAGCCATCCAGGCCGCGCTCGCCCGTGCGGGCAAGACCGTCGCCGACGTCGACCTGTTCGAGATCAACGAAGCCTTCGCCGCCGTCGGCATCGCGTCGATGGCCGACCTCGGGATCAGCGACGAGATCGTCAATGTCAACGGTGGCGCGATCGCCCTCGGCCACCCGATCGGCATGAGCGGCAACCGTCTGGCGCTGACGATCCTCCACGAGCTGCGACGTCGCGGCGGTGGCCTCGGTGCGGTCGCCCTGTGCGGCGGCGGCGGCCAGGGCGACGCCTTGCTCGTTCGGACGGTCTGAACTCGCTGAGCAGGGACTCCACCGCTCGAAGTGATGGATCTGCGCCAATTGTGACAAAGGTTGACACAATCGAGGGGTCCGTTGTAATGTAACCGCAACAAACACGGTGCGGCTTCCTCCTGGACGCCACGACGTGAACGATCTGAGGTACCGCCTCTGGAGCTGGCCCGTCCGCCCGCTACCAGGTCCAGGGGCGGTACCTCAGCCATTTTTCAGCCCGTGACGTCGCGCCGGCCCTCGAGAGCCCGACCGAGGGTGAGCTCGTCGGCGTACTCGAGATCGCCACCGACGGGCAGGCCGCTGGCGATGCGGGTGACCCGCACGTCGAACGGCTTCATCATTCGGGCGATGTACATCGCCGTCACCTCGCCCTCGGTGTTCGGGTTCGTGCACAAGATGACCTCCTGCACGTCCTCGGGCTCGATGCGAGCGAACAACTCCTTCATCTTCAACTGCTCGGGTCCGATGCCCTCGAGCGGGCTCATGACACCGAGTAGCACGTGGTAGCGCCCCTTGAACTCGCCCGTCTTCTCGATGGCGACGATGTCGCGAGACTCCTCGACGACGCAGATGATGGACGAGTCGCGGCGCTCGTCGAGGCAGATGGGGCACAGCTCACCCTCGGCCACGTTCCAGCAGCGCGAACAGAACCGGACCCGTGCCTTGGCATCGGTGATCGCGATGGCGAGCCGGGCGACGTCGTCGTTCGGCAGCTTCAGCAGGTGGAAGGCGATGCGTTGCGCCGACTTCGGGCCCACTCCGGGCAGGCGGCCGAGCTCGTCGATGAGCGTCTGGACGGGTTGTGTGTAGACGGCGGCCATGCGATCACTCGTCGATCACCTGCGAGCCGGGAAAGGCCTGCAGCAGTCGATCGGTGGGGGTGACGACGGTCTCGGGGGGAGCATCGACCAGATCCGACAGGTCGACTTCGTCGTCGGGTGGGGGCGGCGGAGGTGCATCGTCGCGAGGGGGCGGCGCGCCACCGTCGTCGTGGGCCGCGCTCCCGTCGACCACGACCGTGACGGGTACGACCCCACCGAGCACCTTCTGGAGCGCGGCATGGACGTCGGGCAGTTGCTGCTGGCATTTGGCGCGAGTGGGTTCATTGGGTGCCGCGATGACCACGGCGCCGTCGCGGGCGCCGAGCAGCTTCGTCGTCGCGAAGATGGCGCGGGTGAGCGACTTCAACGCTGGCATGACGTCGGTTGCCCACACGGCGGCCGCGTGATCGGCAGTCGGCTCGCCGGTGGGCGCCACGGTGGGCGCCACGGTGGCTGCGACCGCTGCCGGCACCGGTGCGGGTTCCGCTGCGGGCTCCGGCGTAGGTTCCGGCGCGGGCGCGGCCGACGGCGCGGGAGCGGCCGGTTCGGGCGCGGGGCGGGCGACCGGGGCCGGCGCAGCGGGCCTCGCCCGACCGCCGAGCGCTGCACGACCGGTCGCGGGATCGACGGGCACCGGTCGCGGAATGGGCCCGGTTGCTTCGCGCACCGTGGTCTGCTGCTCGAGGCGCTCGATGCGGTCGAGCAGCACGGCGAGATCGACGCTGGATGCCTCGTGGGTGAGCTGCACCAGCGCCACCTCGAGCAGCAGCCGGGGGTCGGGGGCGTGTCGCATCTCGACCAACATCTCGCCCAACCGCTCCATGGCCCTGACGATGGACGCCGCACCCATCCGCTGCGCGAGCGTCGACACCTCGGCGGCACGTTGGACCGGCAGCTGCACCAACTCGGGCGCCATCAGCGACAAGAAGCAGTCGCGCAGGTGGCGGACGATGTCGTCGGTGAGGGTACGCGCGTCGCGGCCTTGCTGTACGGCGTGGGCGACCACCGTGAGCGCCCGGCCGGGGTCGTGCTCGATGAACGCTTCGATGAACTCGTCGAGCGGGGTGGTCTCGAGTGCCATCCCACCGCTGGCCGACACCAGTTCGAGCGCGGACACCGTGTCGCGAGCCGAACCGCCGCCCTGACGCAGCACGGACTGCAGGGCCGGCTCGTCGAGCTCGATGCCCGCATCGCCGGCGAGCCAACGGATGTGGTCCTCCATGACGTCCATGGGGAGGAGGTGGAACTGCAGGTGCTGCGTGCGGCTGCGGATGGTGTCGGACACCTTCTGCGGGTCGGTGGTGGCCAACACGAACACCACGTGCGGCGGCGGCTCCTCGAGCGTTTTCAACAGGGCGGCCTCGGCCGCTTTGGACAGCATGTGCACCTCGTCGAGGATGTACACCTTGTGGCGCCCGGGCGTGCCGAGCGACGCCTTCTCGATGAGATCGCGCATCGCGTCGACACCGTTGTTGCTGGCGGCATCGAGTTCGTGGACGTCGTAACTGGTGCCGCGCTCGACCGCGAGGCAACTGTCGCACTCGCAGCACGGTTCGCCGTCCTGGGAGCTCTCGCAGTTCAAGACCTTGGCCAGGATGCGGGCCGACGTGGTCTTTCCCGTGCCTCGGGGACCCGAGAACAGGTACGCCTGACCCTCGCGATGGTTGATGACGGCGTTGCGCAGCGCGCGGACGACGTGCTCCTGGCCCTTCACCTCGCTGAAGCGTCGAGGACGGTACCGGCGGTAGAGCGACTGGGTGGCCATCGGTGCGACTCTACCCAGGGGGTGCCACGCGGTCGGCACGAGCGGCGCAGCGACCTGGCACCCCCGACATGGGCTCGGGTGGCTAGCGTTGGTGCACCTTGAAGAACTCGACCCGGTCGTCCGCCCACTCCGCGCTCCGCTGGTGCCTCTCGCTGCTCGCCGCAGCGGTGGTCGCCGCCTCGTGGTCGACCCCGGCGTTCGCCGCCGACAACTCGGTCGTCAACAGCGTGCCCGCCGCCGACAGCAGCATCGACGTCTCCCCGCCGATCATCAGCATCACGTTCGCCCAGCCGGTGGGACCCAGCCCGCAGGTGGCCATGACCTGTGGCGACGACCCCGGCGTACCACAGGCCCTCGGTCAACCGCTGTTGCTCGCCGGCCAGGTGACGATCACCGTCGAGCTGCTGGCTGCGGCGCCGAAGGGCACCTGCGCGGTCAGCTGGCGCGTCACCGACACGAATCTGCAGCCCGCCGGCAGCGGCAGCTTCAGCTTCGCCATCGCCAACGACACCGTGGTGACCGCGCCCAGCACCACGACGCCGGCCACGACAGGTTCCACCACGCTCGCAACCGGCACCGACACCAGCACGACCGTCGCCGTCACCGCCACCACGGTCGCACCGGTCGACGGCGGCGACACCACCGACGGTTCCAGCTCCAGCACCGGGCCGCTCGGCCTGTTCCGTCTGCTCAGCACACTCGGTCTGACGATGCTGTTCGGGGCGCTCGTGGTCATCGCCATTGCCTGGCCAGAGGGCGTCGAGTACATCCTCACCGTCCGCTACCTGCGTACCGCGTGGGCCCTTGCCGTCGGCGGCACGTTCCTCTTCGTCGGGGCGCTCACCGCGCAGCGCACCGGCAACGGGCTCGCGTCGTCGCTGTCACCCACCGCGTGGCCCGACGTGCTGGACACCACGTCGGGCAAGGCCGCGGTGCTTCGGTTCGTGCTGCTCATCGCCTCGCTGTACGTCGTCATCCGGCCCGAGCGAGCCATCGACACCTCCACACAGATCTTCGCGCTCGGTCCACCCGGTCTGGCCGTGGCCACGCTTGCGTTCAGCCGTGACGAGTTCGGACTCATCGAGTACGCGGCCGGGACCGTTCACGCGCTGGCCATGGCCGTCTGGCTCGGCGGGCTCATCCTGCTCACGCGTGTCGTCCTCGCCGGACCGGGCGACGAGGACCTCGTGCACGGGGTACGCGGCTTCGCGCGCATCTCCGCACCGGCGCTGTGGGCCACGGTCCTTTCCGGCGCGATCCTCCTCTTCCGTCTCGACCGCGGCGCCCTGGGCAGTTCGCACGGCCTGGTCCTCATCGTCAAGACCCTGTTCGTCTCGATCATGGTGTTCGTCGGCGTCGCCGCGCGGCAGTTCATCAGCCAGCGCGTCACACGCAGCGAGGTCATGACGGCGCCGTTGGCAACGCGGCTGCGTCGCGCGCTGGGCATCGAGGCGCTCGTCGGCATCGTGGTGCTCGCGCTCACCGCGTGGCTGCTCGCCCTCACCCCTCCCGGCCTCGCGTCCGGCGGTGTGGGCGACCTGGCTCTCCAGCCCGAGCACAGCTTCTCGAATCCGGCCCTCGACACCGAGGTGCGCGTGTCGTTCACCGAGCGGGTCGGCACCAACGACGTCCGCATCGAGGTGGTCCGCCCAGCGACCGGACTCACCGGCCTCACCGTGAGCTTCCTCCCCCCCGCCGGCACCAACGGCACGGGCATGCTGATCGACCCCATCCCGCTCACCGGTCCCGGTGTCGTGGTGCTCCCCAAGAGCGCCGGCTTCACACTGGACACCGCCGGCACCTGGACCGTGTTCGTCGCCGCCAACAACATCGAGGTCGGACGCGAGGACATCTACGTCGGCGACCTGTCGGCGCTGCCCACCACCACCACGGTCGCCATCACGGGCTGACACCGCGACGCGCCCCGAACGCGCCCCGAACGCGCCCCGAACGCGTCAGGCGTCGGGTGCGACGAGCCGTGCGAACGGCACGGGAGTGGCCACCTCGAGTTGGTCGTAGGTGCACGACGCCGGCTCGCGATCCGGACGCCAGCGCAGCAGCGTCGATCCGTGACGGAATCGTCCGGATTGCAGCTGACCGAACGTGACTTCGGCAACGAGTGAGATGCGCACCGGCACCCACGACTGGTCCTTGCCCGCGTTCCAACGACTGCCACCGCCGGGCATGCGCTGGTCGCCGCCTCCGTCCACCTGGGAGGCCTGCATGACCTCGGCCCACTCCCGCCAGGGATGACCCTCGAGCGCGCCGTGGGTGAGCGGCTGGAGTTCGGCGAGCAGTTCGGTGCGACGTTTCGCGGTGAACGACGCAGCGACGCCGACGTGATGCAGGCGACCGTCGGCGTCGTACAGACCGAGCAGCAGCGAACCGACCCCGTTGCCGTCCTTGTGAATGCGGTAGCCGGCGACCACGCAGTCGGCGGTGCGGCGGTGCTTCACCTTCGCGAGCGTGCGCTTGTCGGGGGTGTACGGGTCGGCGAGTCGTTTGGCGATGACACCGTCGAGACCCGCTCCCTCGAACTCGGTGAACCATCGCTGGGCGACCGACGGATCGGTGGTGGTGGGGCACCGATGGACGGGAGCCGAAGCGCCAGCGAGGGCCTCGGTGAGCAACGCCAGGCGCTCGTGCAGCGGCGAGTCGAGCAGGACCCGATCGTCGATCGCGAGCAGATCGAAGGCGACGTACGACGCCGGTGTCTCGGCGGCCAGGCGACGAACTCGCGACTCAGCTGGGTGGATCCGCTGGAGCAGCGCGTCGAAGTCGAGACCGGTGTCGTCGGCTGCGGGCAACACGATCTCGCCGTCGACCACACACCGGTCCGGCAGGTCGCGCAGCAACGGTTCGAGCAGTTCGGGGAAGTAGCGGTTGAACGGTCGCTTGTCGCGACTGTGCAGCTCGATGTGGTCGCCGTCGCGGAAGACGATGCAGCGGAAGCCGTCCCACTTCGGCTCGTACGACCAGCCCTCGCCGGTGGGGATGCCCTCGGTCAACTTGGCGAGCATCGGGGCGATCGGTGGGGTGAGCGGGAGGGACATCACGCCCATCTTGCCCCAACTCTGACGGCGCTGGTCCCGGCACTCGGTCGGTCCATGTGACCCGGTGGTCCGCGGGCCACTAGGTTTGCCCGACGTGACCTCGAATCCCATGGCAGAGAAGCTCGACGACCTGCGCGCTCGCCGCGAGCAGGCCTACAACGCCGGCTCGCCGCGGTCGGTCGAGCGCCAGCACGAGAAGGGCAAGCTGCTCGCCCGCGAGCGCATCGAGTACTTCCTCGATCCCGGCAGCTTCCAGGAGCTCGACCTGCTCGCACGGCACCGGGCACACGCGGCTGGCCTCGAGGAGCGCCCGTACACCGACGGCGTCATCACCGGCTGGGGCATGGTCGACGGTCGCAAGGTCTTCGTGTTCAGCCAGGATTTCACCGTGTTCGGCGGTGCGCTCGGCGAGGTGTTCGCCGAGAAGATCCACAAGCTGATGGACCTCGCACTGAAGGTCGGCGCTCCGGTCGTCGGCCTCAACGACGGCGCCGGCGCCCGCATCCAGGAGGGTGTGGTCAGCCTCGCCAGCTATGGCGGCATCTTCTATCGCAACGTGCTCTCCAGCGGTGTGGTGCCGCAGATCTCGGTCGTCCTCGGTCCGTGCGCCGGCGGTGCCGTGTACAGCCCGGCCATGACCGACTTCATCTTCATGGTCCGCGAGACGAGCCACATGTTCATCACCGGCCCCGACGTGGTCAAGACCGTCACCGGCGAGGAGGTGACGCTGGAAGAACTCGGTGGAGCGATGAGTCACGCGAGCAAGAGCGGCGTCGCGACGTTCGTGTCGCCCGACGAGAAGTCGTGCCTCGACGACGTGCGCTTCCTGCTGAGCTTCTTGCCGAGCAACAATCTCGAGGAAGCCCCCAGCGTCGATACCGGCGACGACCCGGACCGCCTGTGTCCCGCGCTGCAGACCATCCTGCCGGCATCGCCGAACCAGCCGTACGACATGAAGAAGGTCATCAAGGAAGTCGTCGACGACGGCGAGTTCTTCGAGTACTTCCCGCACTGGGCGAAGAGCATCGTGTGCGGCTTCAGCCGTGTCGACGGACAGCCCGTCGGCATCGTCGGCAACCAGCCGATGATGCTCGCCGGTGTCCTCGACATCGAGAGCAGCGAGAAGGCCGCCCGCTTCGTGCGGACGTGCGATGCGTTCAACATCCCGCTCCTCACGTTCGTCGACGTGCCCGGCTTCCTGCCCGGCGTCGACCAGGAGTACGGCGGCATCATCCGCCACGGCGCGAAGCTGCTCTACGCGTACTGCGAGGCGACGGTGCCGCGCATCCAGATCATCACCCGCAAGGCCTACGGCGGTGCGTACGTGGTCATGAACAGCAAGTCCATCGGGGCCGACCTCGCGTACGCATGGCCCACCGCCGAGCTCGCCGTCATGGGTCCGCAGGGCGCGGTCGAGATCGTCTACCGCCGGGAACTGCAGCAGGCCGCCGACCCTGTCGCCCGGCGCGCCGAGCTCGTGGCCGAGTACACCGAGAAGTACGCCAACCCGTACAACGCAGCCGAGCGCGGCTACATCGACGATGTCATCGACCCGGCCGAGACGCGCCAGAAGATCGTGCAGGGTCTGCGCATGCTGCGGACCAAGCGCGAAGAGCTGCCCCGCCGCAAGCACGGGAACGTGCCGCTGTGAACCCCGAGATCTCGCCGGCCCCCACCGATGAGGAGGCCGTGGCCATCGTGGCTGCGGTCGAGGCGCTGTGGCCGAAGCCGGTGCTCATGTCGGGGAGCGACAATCCGTTGCGCACGCCCACGTGGCGTTTCAGCGCACGTTGGTGGGCCAAGCCGCTGCCGGCCCGCCGCGACCGGCCGTTCCGCTGAACACGACACCGCGACGCCAGTCGGGATCGCTGAATCGGGGAGCGATGTCGGGCTACGGTCGAGGGTCATGAGCAGCCTGCCTCCGCCTCCGCCTCCCCCCTCGGGCATTTCCGCGTACCCCACGAACGCCTACATCGGCGATGGCGAATTCGCCGGGTTCGGCATCCGCTTCGGCGGCCGCCTCCTCGACAGCATCCTCTACGGTCTGCTCTACGCCCCCTTCGCAGTTCCCGGCGGCATCATGGTCGCCTCCGCGGTGAAGGACTGCGACAGGACCACGTCCGACGGCGTCACGAGCATCGAGTGCACCGGCGATCAGTTGAACGGTGGCCTCCTCGCCGGCGGTATCGCCATCCTCGCGATCGGCTTCATCATCGTGGCGTTCGTCTACATCAAGCACCTCGGCTCGACGGGCGTCACCTGGGGTCGCCGCATCGTCGGTATCAAGGTCGTCGACAAGACCACCCGCCAGCCCATCGGCTTCGGTCGGGCGTTCGGCCGATCGATCATCGAGGGCACGATCTCGCAGTGGCTGTGCTTCCTCGGCTTCCTGTGGATGCTGTGGGACGTCGACAAGCAGACGTGGCACGACAAGATCGTCAACTCGGTCGTCGTCCGCACCAACTGAACGCGTGCCCGGCGCTCAGCCGTGGCACGCGGCTACGGTGACCGTCCGTGGACCTCACCACCGTCGCCGATGACCTGGTCGTGTTGCACGACGGGCACGCCGTCGCTCGATTCGTCGACCTCGCCCCCGACACTTCGTACACGTTCCTCGGCGTCGACGTCACCACACTGCCACGGCCCGAAGGCGAGTTGCTGTGCCGCTTCGCGACCGTCAACGACGTGCACTTCGGTGAGGTCGAAGCCGGTCGCGTCGGCGACAGCCCCGAGGGCCCCATTCAGCGCGCCGAACCCGGCGAGGTGCCGTATCCCGAGGTGATGAACCACGGCGCGGTCGACGAGATCGCGGCGCTCGACCCGGCGGCGGTCATCGTGAAGGGCGACCTCTCCAACGATGGCCGACCCGACGAATGGGCCGCCTTCGAGCAGTGCTACCGAGGTCGCTTCGGCGAACGCCTCCGAGTGGTGCGCGGCAACCACGACGCCTATCAGGGGCAGACCAGCTATGCCGGTGACCAATGGATCGAGTTGCCCGGTGTCGCCGTCGCCCTCGTCGACACGGTCATTCCCGAGCAGACCACGGGCAGCCTCACCGCCGAGCAGTTCGATTGGCTCGACACGATGGCGGCCGAGTCCGACCGGCCGGTGATCGTGATGGGTCACCATCAGCAGTGGATCGCCGGCGACGTCAACGGACACCGTTCCGAGGGGTACTTCGGCATGCACCCCGATGCCAGTGATGCGCTCGACGCGGTGATTGCTCGACGACCGAACCTGCTGGCCTACACGGCCGGGCACACCCACCGGCATCGTGTGCGGCGCATGCGCGCCAGCGGCGCCCCCTCGATCGAGATCGGGTGCGTCAAGGACTTTCCCGGCACGTGGGCCGAGTACCGAGTCCACGCGGGCGGCGTCCAGCAGGTCGTGCACCGCATCTCCACACCGGAGGCACTCGGTTGGAGCGAACGGTGCCGCCACCTGTACTCCGACTTCGGCATCGACTACGAGCGATACGCGCTGGGCGCGCTGGAGGACCGATGCTGCAACATCCCCCTGCGGTGAGGGCTGCGTTCCACGAGGGCGCCGCGACATTCCTCGACACGCTCCGCGGCGTGACCCCCGACCTCTGGGATCGGCCGGGCGCGCTCGGCGAGTGGACCACCCGCGAGCTCGCCGCGCACACGCTGCGCGCGTTCATCACCATCGACGGCTACCTCACCGCACAACCGACGGTGGACCGCGTGCTCGCCGACGCGGCCGAGTACTACAACACGGTGTTGGCCGACGTCGGAGTGCACCAGGGCGTGGCCGCTCGTGCCCGGATGGCCGGCCGGCAACTCATCGACCCGGTGGGTGAGGCCGAAGCCACGACCGTGCACACGCTCGCGCTCGTGGCTGCGACCGCCGACGACGAGCCGGTGAACACCTACGCCGGTCAGATCACGCTCGTCGAGTACCTCGCGACACGGGTGGTCGAGTTGGGCGTGCACACCCTCGACCTGCAGCGTGCCACCGGTCAGACACCCGAGTTGCACCCCGACACGTCGGCGGTCATCGTCGCTGTGCTCGCCTCGCTGGCCAAGCCGGTGCCGCTCATCCTGGCGCTCACCGGTCGCTCCCCGCTGGCCGACGGATACAACGTCCTCGGCTGACGCGGGCCACACTGGCGCCATGACCGAACCTCGTCCGGCGCCCCTGGCCCACCTGCGCGTCATCGATCTGTCGACGGTCATCGCCGGACCGAACTGTGCGCGCTATCTG
>JANOET010000446.1:0-9147 GCA_031413415.1 Acidimicrobiaceae bacterium | reverse complement strand
AACACTGGTGTCGGCGGCGTCATCCGCGACGTGATGGGCGCCGCCCATCACCCCATCGCCGTCACCGACATCCTCTGCTTCGGGCCCACCGACCTGCCGGCGGACCAGTTGCCCGACGGTGTGCTGCACCCACGGCTCGTCGAGAGCGGCGTCATCGCAGGCGTGGCCGACTACGGCAACAAGATCGGGCTGCCGAACGTCGCTGGCGCAGTCATCTACGACCCCGGTTACGTCGCCAACCCACTCGTCTACGCCGGGTGCATCGGCATCGCCACCGAGGCGCCAGAGCTTCCCGGACCCCAGCCCGGCGACCTGGTCGTCGTCATCGGCGGGCGCACCGGACGCGACGGGCTGCGCGGTGCCACGTTCAGCAGCGCCACCATGGACGCCACCACGGGCGACGTCGCCGGCGCGAGCGTGCAGATCGGCGATCCCATCGTCGAGAAGCTGGTCATCGATGCCATGGCCGAGTGCCACGGCTTCTACACCGCCGTCACCGACTGCGGGGCTGGCGGACTGTCCAGCGCCGTCGGTGAGATGGCCGAAGGGGTGGGGGCCGACGTCGACGTCACCCTCGCGCCGCTCAAGTATCCGGGTCTGCGGCCGTGGGAGATCTGGCTCAGCGAGGCGCAGGAACGCATGGTGTTCGCCGTGCCGCCCACCCACTGGGCCGCGATGCACGCGGTCTGCGCCCGGCACGGAGTCGAGGCGGTCAGCCTGGGCACGTTCACCGGCGACGGTCTGCTCCGGGTCCGCGCCGGCGACCTCACCGTCCTCGAACTGGACACGCACTTCCTGCACGACGGCCGACCCCAGCGCTCGATGACGGCACAACTGCCGCAACCGTCGCGAGCAGCCGGGCTGCCACCCGTGTGCGTCGACCCGACGCGCGCGTTGCTCACCCTGCTCGCTCACCCGAACATCGCGTCGAAGGAGCGGGTCGTGCGGCGCTACGACCACGAGATCCGCGGTGCCACGGTCGTCCGGCCGCTCGTCGGCGAGCACCACGATGGTCACGCCGACGGCGTGGTGATCGCCCAACCCGCCGACCAGCACGGCTTCGCCGTCGGCATCGGCGTGAACCCGTGGTTCGGCCAGCACGACCCGGAACGCATGGCCCACTCGGTCATCGACGAGGCCATCCGCAACGTGGTCGCCGTCGGCGGCGACCCCGACATGGTCTGCCTGCTCGACAACTTCAGCTGGGGTGATCCCCGTCGTGAGTCCACGCTGGGCGAACTGGTGATGGCCGTACAGGGTTGCTGCGACGCCGCGCTCGCCCACGTCGCGCCATTCGTCAGCGGCAAGGACTCGTTGAACAACGAGTACCTGGGCAGCGACGGTCAACGCCATGCCGTGCCCCCGACGCTCGTCATCACCGCCCTCGCCCACGTGCCCGACGCGAATGCGACCGTCACGCCCGACCTGAAGCAGGCCGGCAACGTCCTCGTGCAGGTCGGAGCCACCGCAATCGAGTTCGCCGGCAGCCACTACGCGATGGTCCGCGGCATCGACGGCGGCGCGGTGCCGGCGCCCGTCGACGGCGCACATGCCCGCTACCAACGCCTGCATCGGGCGCTGCGCACCGGACGTGTGCGCGCCTGCCACGACCTCAGTGAAGGCGGGCTCGGCGTCGCGCTGGCCGAGATGGCCATCGGCGGCCGCCTGGGTGTCGACGTCGACCGCCTCCCCCACACCGATCTCGCCACGGCGCTGTGGTCCGAGAGCAACGGACGCTTCGTCTGCGAGTTGGCCCCCGACGACCTCGCCTGGTTCGCCGAGACGGTTGGTGACGTGACGGTGCTGGGCATGGTCACCGAGGAACCATCGTTCTGCATGCCGGGCATCGAGGTGTCGGTCGACGAGCTGGTCGCCGCGTTCAAGGGAATCCAACAATGAGCCGACCGCAGGCGGTCGTGCTCGCTGCGCCGGGCACCAACCGCGACCACGACGTGTCGTTCGCGCTCGACCTCGCCGGCGCCGAGCCACGGATCGTGCTGCTCGCGGAACTGCTCGCCGACCCCGATCTGCTGCGCGGGGCACAGATGCTCGTCGTCGCCGGGGGGTTCAGCTACGCCGACGCACTCGGTGCCGGGCGGATGTGGAGCCTCGAGTTGTCACACGGAGTTGGCGACGCGCTCACCGGTTTCGTCGCGGCACGCAAGCCGGTCATCGGGATCTGCAACGGTTTCCAGGTACTCACGGGAACGGGCCTGCTGCCCGGCGCACTCGGCCACAACGAGAGCGGTCACTTCCAGTGCGAGTGGGTGCACCTCGAGGCACCCGCCAGCCGATGCATCTGGACCCGCGATCTCGAACCGTTCGAGTGCCCGATCGCCCACGGCGAGGGCCGGTACGTGCACCCCGACCCCACCGCGCTCGCCACCGCCGGACAGGTGGCATTGCGGTATGCAGGCCAGAATCCGAACGGGTCCGTCGACGACATCGCCGGCGTGTGCGACGAATCCGGTGTCGTGCTCGGCCTGATGCCCCACCCCGAGAACCACGTCCTCTCCCGCCAGCATCCCCGCCGCGGCCGGGGGACGGCCGCAGCAATGGGCCTGCCGTTGTTCGAACAGGGCGTTCGCCACGCCAAGGAGCAGTGACCCGCACCGATGACGACGACCACCGAACCGTTCCTGGACATCGATCTGCCGCTGCCCGACCGGCGCGACGGGAAGGTGCGGGTGTCGTACGAGTTGCCGCCGGCCGGTGCCGGTGCCGATGGTGAACCTCGCCGACTGTTCGTCACCACCGATCGGCTGTCGGCGTTCGATCGCATCATTGCCGGCGTGCCGTGGAAGGGGCAGGTCCTCAACCAGCTCGCTGCATGGTGGTTCGCCGAGACGGCCGACATCGTGCCCAACCACGTGCTGTCGGTGCCCGACCCGAACCTGCTCGTCGCTCGAGCCGCCACGCCGCTGCCGGTCGAGGTCGTGGTTCGCGGCTACATCACCGGCGTCACGTCGACGTCGCTGTGGAAGCAGTACGCCGACGGCGCTCGCGAGATCTACGGCCATCGCTTCCCCGACGGCCTGCGGAAGAACACCCCACTCTCCACTGCGCTCGTCACCCCCACGACGAAAGGTGGCGCCTCGGACGGCACCGACGGCGCGCACGACATACCGCTCACGGTCGCCGAGGTCGCGCAGCGCGGACTGGTCGAGCACCGTCGTTGGGGCGAGGTGGTCGAGGCCGCACTACTGCTGTTCCAGCGCGGCCAGCAGAAGGCCGCCGAAGCCGGGCTCATCCTGGCCGACACCAAGTACGAGTTCGGCACTGCCGCCGACGGCAGCCTGCTGCTGATCGACGAGATGCACACGCCCGACTCGTCGCGGTACTGGGTGGCCGACACCTATGAACAGCGAGTCGGCGCCGGCGAGGAACCCGAAAGTCTGGACAAGGAAGTCGTGCGCCGCGCCCTGCTGGCGGCGGGCTACCGCGGCGACGGCGAGCCGCCCGTGCTGCCCGCCGAGGTGTGGACCGAGACCACCCGCCGGTACATCCAGGCGTACGAACGCCTCACCGGCACCACGTTCGAACCGGGCGCGTACCCCGTCGCGCCCCGCATCCAGGAAGCGATGTCGCATGTTTCCCTCTGAACACGAATGCTTCGTCGACGCACCGCAGCGTCGCGAACACGGTGATGTGAGCCTCGCCGACGACGGGCCGCACGAGGAGTGCGGCGTCTTCGGCGCCTCCACCCCGCACGGCGAAGGCATCGCTCAGCTCGCGTTCTTCGGTTTGTTCGCGCTGCAGCACCGCGGGCAGGAGGCTGCCGGCATCGCCGTCAGCGACGGATCGCGAGTGCGGGTCCACAAGGACGCGGGCCTGGTGGCGAACGTGTTCACGCCGGCGACCATGACGGCGCTCACGGGCTACCACGCGATGGGCCACACCCGCTACAGCACGACCGGCGGCAACTCGGTGAAGAACGTGCAGCCGTTCGTCGTCGAGACCATGCACGGACCGCTCGCCGTCGGTCACAACGGGAACCTGGTGAACGCCTCGGCATTGCGCGAGGAACTGCTCGCCCGTGGCTTCGGGCTCACTGCCACCAGCGACACCGAGGTGCTCACCCTCATGCTCGCCGCCGCCGGTGGCCGCAGCTGGGAAGACCGCATCGAACGCACCCTGCCTGCGTGGAAGGGTGCGTACTGCGTCGTCATGCTCGTCGACGACCGCGTCATCGCCGTCCGCGATCCGTGGGGCATCCGCCCGTTGCACGTCGGCCGGCTTCCGCACGGCGGGCATGCGGTCGCGTCAGAGACCTGCGCGCTGAACACGCTCGGCTGCGTGGACATCGACGAGGTCAAGCCGGGTGAGATCGTCACGCTGCGGGGCGCCGAGATCTTCCGTCGACAGGCGCTCACGCCCGCCGCGACGCCGGCGCGCTGCGCCTTCGAGTTCGTCTACTTCAGCCGCCCCGACAGCAACTGGGCCGGCCACAACGTGCACCACGTGCGGCAGCGCCTGGGTGAGCAGCTCGCCATCGAGGGCAGCGTCGATGCCGATGTGGTCATTCCGGTGCCCGACAGCAGCATTCCCGCCGCCATCGGGTACAGCCGGCAGAGTGGCATCCCCCACAACGACGGACTGATCAAGAACCGTTACATCGGCCGCACGTTCATCGAGCCGTCGCAGGACCTGCGCGAGCGCGGCGTGGCGCTGAAGTTCAACGCGTTGAGCGAGAACCTGCGTGGCAAACGCGTCGTCATGATCGACGACTCGCTCGTGCGCGGCACGACCGCTGGTCCGCTCGTGAAACTGCTCCGCGACGCCGGTGCCACCGAGGTGCACGTCCGCATCACCTGCCCGCCCATCACCCACGCCTGCCACTTCGGGGTCGACATGGGTCACGACGGTGATCTGATGGCCGCACGGCTCAGCATCGAGGAGATCCGCGAACTCATCGGCGCCGACAGCCTGTACTTCCTGTCGGAGGTGGGAATGATGCGCGCCATCGAGCCCAGTACCGAGGGCGCGTCCACCGGCTACTGCATCGGCTGCTTCACCGGCAACTACCCCATGCCCGTCGAAGAAGCCCCGCCGAAGCTGAGCTTCGAAGGAGTGTTGGCGTGAACGTGCTCGTCATCGGGTCGGGCGGACGCGAGGCTGCGATCGCATGGGCGTGTGGTCGCCATGGGCACGCAGTGCGCATTGCGGACGAACTGCCCTCGCCCATCGACGCCGATCTCGTCATCGTCGGCCCCGAGGCTGCGTTGGTGGCCGGCGTCGCCGATCGCTGCGCCGACGAACACGTGCCGTGCTTCGGCCCCACCGCAGCGCTCGCCCGGCTCGAGAGCAGCAAAGGATTCACCCGCACCCTGGCCCACACGCTCGGGCTGCCGTCGCCTGCGTTCCACATGTCGTCGTCGGCCGACGAAGCGCTCGCCTGGTGGCGCGCGTTCGGTAGGCCGGTGGTCGTGAAGCTCGACGGTCTGGCTGCCGGCAAGGGGGTCATCGTGCCCGACGGGCCCGAGGCCACCGAGGCCGCCATCCGCGAGCTGGTCGAGCAAGGGCCGATCGTGCTCGAGGAACGGCTCACCGGTCCCGAGTGCAGCCTCATGGCACTGTGCGACGGCAACGTCGCACGTCCGCTGCCCATCGCCCAGGACCACAAGCGCATCGGCGAGGGCGACACCGGCCCGAACACGGGCGGAATGGGCGCCTACGCACCGGCGCCCATTCCCTACGACCCCGATGAGCTGACCGCGACGTTCATCCAGCCCGTGCTCGATCATCTGGCCGACGTCGGGGCGCCGTACATCGGCGTGCTCTTCGCAGGGCTGATGCTCACGCCCGACGGACCGAAGCTGCTCGAATACAACTGCCGTTTCGGCGACCCGGAAGCGCAGGCCGTGCTGCCACTGCTCGACGACGACCTCGCCGAACTCGCGCTGGCCTGCTGCAACGGTGAACTCGGCGACCGCCTCATCCATCACACCGGCGCGAGCTGCACCGTGGTCGCTGCCGCACCCGGCTACCCGGCAGCGCCCGCCACCGGGGCCACCATCGAGTTCGGCGCCGATGCCGAGTTGGCGCTGCTGTTCCCGGCCTGAACAGACGGGTCGGTGGTCTCCGGCGGTCGCGTGCTCGCCGTCACCGGCCTCGGTGCCTCACTGGCCGACGCACGGAAGCGGGCCTATGCCCGACTCGGCTCCGTCCGATTCGACGGCATGCAGGTACGACGGGACATCGGATGGCGAGCCATCGGCGCGCAACTGCAGTCCTACGCCGCGGCGGGAGTCGACATCGACGAAGGCACCCGAGCAGTCGAGCAGATGAAGGCGGCCGTCGAACGCACCCACGGGCCGGCCGTCCTCCGCGGCGTCGGCAGCTTCGGCGGCGTGTTCAGCCTGGCGGCGATCAAGGCCATGGACGACCCGCTGCTCGTCGCCAGCACCGACGGCGTCGGCACGAAGGTCGAGCTCGCCGCTCGCCTCGGGCAGTACCGGGGCGTCGGCATGGACATCGTCAACCACTGCATCGACGACGTGCTCGTGCAGGGCGCTCGGCCACTGTTCTTCCTGGACTACATCGCCAGCAGCAAGCTCGACGCCGACCAGGTGGCCGAGGTCGTCACCGGCATGGCCGAGGCGTGCGAGGCCGCCGGCTGCGCCCTGCTCGGCGGCGAGACCGCCGAGATGCCGGGCGTGTACGCCGAAGGCGCGTTCGACATCGCCGGCACGCTGGTCGGCGTCGTCGACAGAGCCAACCTCCTGCCGACGGGCGTGTTACAGCCGGGCGACGTCCTGCTCGGTGTCGGCTCGAACGGGCCGCACACCAACGGCTACTCGTTGCTGCGCAGGCTGTTCGACTGGCTGCCGATGGAGATCACCCCACCCGGGTTCGACGCCCCCCTCGGCACCACCCTGCTGCGCCCGCACCGCAACTACCTGCCCGTGCTCGACAAGGTGCTGCAGGCAGGCACGGTGAAGGCGCTGGCGCACATCACCGGCGGCGGTCTGCCCGAGAACCTGCCGCGAGTGCTGCCGGACGGCGTCGACGCGATCATCGAGCTCGGCTCGTGGCCGATGCCACCGTTGTTCCAACTGGTGCGCGAGGTCGCGGTCGGCATGCCCACCGACGAGCTGTACCGCACGTTGAACATGGGCATCGGCCTGGTCGTCGTGTGCAGCCCCGAACTGGCCGACCAGGTGCAGGGCATGATCGACGAACCCACGTGGCGCATCGGCACGCTCGTCGCCGCCGACCATGCCGGTGCCGCGTCGCGTCATGGAAGAACGGTGCACCTGCGATGAAGCGCATCGTGATCCTCGCCTCGGGCAACGGCTCGAACCTCCAAGCCGTCATCGACGCCTGTGCCGACGGTCGTCTGCCGGCAGTGGTCGTCGCGGTCGTCAGCGACGTCGCCCACGCGAAGGCGCTCGACCGTGCCGAGGCGGCGGGCATCCCCACCGTGCACATCGGCCGCCGCGACAGCGAGTCCCGCGCCGATTACGACGCCCGGCTCGCCGACATCGTCAGCGGATTCGACCCCGACTTCGTGGTCCTCGCCGGGTGGATGCGGCTGCTCACGATGAGCTTTCTCGGCTGGTTCCCGTCGATGGTCGTCAACCTGCACCCCGCGCTGCCCGGCGAACTGCCCGGCACGCATGCCATCGACCGCGCCTGGGCCGAGCACTGCGCCGGCCTGCGCACCCGCACCGGGGTGATGGTGCACCTCGTGCCCGACGAAGGTGTCGACGACGGCCCGGTGCTCGCCTCCGAGGAGGTCGTGATCGCGGCCGACGACACACAGGCCACACTGGAGGCACGCATCCACGCCACCGAGCACCGCCTGCTCGTCGACACGCTGCATCGTCTGTGCCACGCGCCACGCGGCACCACCCCACTCGGCCCCCTGACCCACGGAGCAACCGCATGAGCAATGCCGAACTGTTCGACCGCTACGAAGCACTCACGTTCGACGACGTGGTGATCATTCCCGGGTACAGCGACGTGCTGCCCGACACTGCCGACACCTCGGCCACGTTCGCCGACGACATCGTCCTGCAGGTGCCCATCGTCAGCGCCGCGATGGACAAGGTCACCGAGGCCCGCATGGCCATCGCCATGGCACGAGAGGGCGGCATCGGTGTCATCCACCGCAACCTGTCGATCGCCGACCAGGCGGCCGAGGTGCAGAAGGTGAAGCGCAGCCAGAGCGGCATGATCACCGACCCGGTCACCCTGCCGCCCACGGCCACGCTCGCCGACGCCGAGGCGTTGATGAGCCGGTTCAAGTTCAGCGGCATGCCCATCACCGACGGCGACGGCCGACTGGTCGGCATCCTCACCAACCGAGACATGCGCTTCTGCGAGCCGGGCGACTATCGCCGCTCGGTCACCGAGTTCATGACCAGCGAGGGACTCGTCACGGCACACGTGGGCACCACGTTGCACGAGGCCAAGGCCATCCTGCAGCGGCACCGCATCGAGAAGTTGCCGCTGGTCGACGAAGCGGGCCGCCTGGCGGGGCTGATCACCGTGAAGGACATCCTCAAGGCCACCGAGTTCCCCAACGCCACCCGCGATGGCGCGGGCCGTCTGCGGTGCGCCGCCGCCGTCGGCGTTGGTGCCGAGCTCGAGGAGCGGGTCGAGGCACTCGTCGCCCAAGGTGTCGACGCGGTTGCGCTCGACACCGCGCACGGCCACTCGGCCGGCGTGTTGAAGGCCATCGAACGCATCAAGGGCTCATGGCCCGATCTGCCCGTCGCCGCGGGCAACGTGGTCACCGAGGACGGGGTGGAGGCGCTGCACAAGGCCGGCGCGTCGGCGGTGAAGGTCGGAGTCGGTGCCGGTTCCATCTGCACCACCCGCGTCGTCAGCGGAGCGGGAATGCCGCAGCTCTCCGCCATCCACTTCGCGGCCCGCAAGGCTCGCCAGCTGGGCATCCCGGTCATCGGCGACGGCGGCATCACCTACTCGGGCGACGTCGTGAAGGCCATCGCCGCCGGCGCGGATTGCGTGATGCTCGGCTCGCTGCTGGCCGGAACCGACGAGGCGCCGGGCGAGCTCGAGCTGTTCGAAGGCCGCCGCTACAAGAGCTACCGCGGCATGGGTACTTCATACTGACCAGGCTGCAGGTAGCGGTGTGCTACTGTATATTGGCCTGTATAAGTAGCCGGGTAATTGATACAG
>JANOET010000445.1:0-6656 GCA_031413415.1 Acidimicrobiaceae bacterium | reverse complement strand
CCACTCGCCCTCGAAGAGTTCAACGAACTGCAGGAGCGCCATCGGTTCCTCGACGAGCAGCTCGAGGACGTGCGCAACACCCGCCGCGACCTGATGCGCGTCATCAAAGCGGTCGACCTCGAGATCCAGACCGTCTTCTCCGCTGCGTTCGCCGACGTCAGCACGCACTTCAACCAGCTGTTCGGCACGCTCTTCCCCGGCGGCAGCGGCAAGCTCATCCTCACCAACCCCGACGACATGTTGAACACCGGTGTCGAAGTCGAGGCCAAGCCCAGCGGCAAGAACGTGAAGAAGCTGTCGCTGCTGTCGGGTGGCGAGCGAAGCCTCACGGCGCTGGCGTTCCTGTTCGCCGTGTTCCGCAGTCGCCCGTCGCCGTTCTACGTGATGGACGAGGTCGAAGCCGCCCTCGACGACGTGAACCTCCACCGCTTTCTCGGGCTCGTCAGTGAGTTCCGTCAGGAAGCTCAGCTGCTCATCGTCAGCCACCAGAAGCGCACCATGGAGGCCGGCGACAGCCTGCTCGGGGTCAGCATGCAGCCGGGTGGTTCGTCGAAGGTGATCGTCGAGAGGGTGTCCTCCACGGCGTAGTGCGGTCCCGCGGTGCGCAGGATTCGAGGAGCATCTCGACCGCGCCTCGGCATCGGCTACGATCGAACATCCGTCTCGATCCTGCATCGCGACGACGAATTCCACGGGGAGAACCAGCGCATCGTGAGCGATTCCGTTGCTCTGCACAGCAATCACGACGAAACACCTCGCGCGCCCGCCGTCCAGCTGGTGGGCCTTCGCAAGCACTTTCGCACGGGCGACCACGAGGTGGCGGCCGTCGACGGCGTCGACCTGACCATCGGCGAGGGCGAGTTCTTCTCGCTGCTCGGCCCGAGTGGTAGTGGCAAGACCACGGTGCTGCGCATGATCGCCGGGTTCGAGATGCCGACGGGCGGGGCCATCCTGCTGCAGGGCAAAGACGTCACCCATCAACCTCCCTACGACCGCGACGTCAACACCGTGTTCCAGGACTACGCGCTGTTTCCGCACATGACGGTCGTACAGAATGTCGAGTACGGACTGCGGGTGAAGAAGGTCGGTCGGGCCGAACGCCGCAAGCGGGCGAGCGAGATGCTCGACGCAGTTCGTCTGGGCAACTTCGGCAACCGGAAGCCGACGCAGCTCAGCGGTGGCCAGCGCCAGCGCGTCGCCCTCGCTCGAGCGTTGGTGAATCATCCGAAGGTCCTGCTCCTCGACGAACCGCTCGGCGCGCTCGACCTGAAGCTTCGCGAAGAGATGCAGCACGAGTTGAAGGCCATCCAACGCGACGTGGGCATCACGTTCGTGTTCGTCACCCACGACCAGGGTGAGGCGCTGAGCATGAGCAGCCGGGTCGCCGTGTTCAACCACGGCCGCATCGAGCAGGTCGGTACGCCACGCGAGATCTACGCCCATCCGACCACGATGTTCGTGGCCGGGTTCGTGGGCACCAGCAATGTCATCGACGCCCAACGATCGTTCGACCTGCTCGGCGCCCGCCAGACGCACTCGGTTCGCCCCGAGCGCATCCGCGTGGTGGCGGCCGACGGCGACGACGTGCGCACCGACGAGGTGGCGGTGCAGGGCACGGTCACCGACGTGCAGTACCTCGGGGCCGAGAGCAGGGTTCGTCTCGATCTGCCCGATGGGGCACACCTACTCGCCAATGTGCCGAGCGACGGGCTCGTTGGCGTGGCCGTGGGCGGTTCCGCCCGAATGGCCTGGCCGCGAACCGCGGCCTTTGCAGTCGCAGAAACCAACTCTGAAGGGGAGGAACAATTGTGAGGAAATTCCGATACACCGCTGCGCTCTTGGCGTCGGCGGCCCTCGTGCTCGCCGCGTGCGGCAGCGACGAGACCGACAGCTCGGGCACCACCGGTGCGCCCGAGACCACCACGGGCAGCGACACCACCGCGGTCACCGAGACCACGTCGGGCAGTGAGACCACGGCCGGCGGCGAGGTCGACTACATGTGGACGCCGAACGCCGACCTCTTGGCCAACGCCGAGGGTGCGGTGAACTTCGTCGCCTGGGCGGGGTACGCCGAGGACGGTTCCACCGACCCCACGTACGACTGGGTCACGCCGTTCGAGACGCTCACCAGTTGCGAGGTGAACGTGAAGAACGGCGCCACCAGTGACGAGATGGTGCAGCTCATGCAGAGCGGCGAGTACGACGGCGTGTCGGCCTCGGGCGACGCCACGACCCGCCTGATCGCGGGCGACGAGGTCGTCGAGATCGACACGGCCGAGTTCTCGAGCTACGGCGACATCTTCGAACAGCTCAAGCTGCAGCCGTGGAACAGCGTCGACGGCACGCCGTACGGCATCCCCCACGGTCGCGGCGCCAACCTGCTGGTGTACAACACCGAGGCCTTCGCCGATGCTGCCCCCGACTCGTGGAGCGTGATGTTCGAGCCTGGCAGCCCTGCCGATGGCGCGGTGTCGGTGTACGACAGCCCGATCTACATCGCCGATGCGGCGCTGTACCTGAAGGCCACCCAGCCCGACCTGGGCATCACCGACCCGTACGCGCTGGACCAGACGCAGTTCGACGCCGCCATTGCGCTGCTCACCACGCAGCAGGACCTCGCCAGCCAGTACTGGGCGCTGTACACCGACCAGCAGGCCTCGCTCGAGAACGGCGACGTCCTGGCCGGCACCACATGGCAGGTCATCGTCAACCTGGCGCAGGCCAACGAGGCAAAGATCGACGCCGTGAAGCCCGTCGAGGGTGCAACCGGTTGGTCCGACACCTGGATGCTGTCGTCGCAGGCGAAGAACCCCAACTGCATGAAGCTGTGGATGGACTGGATCGCGTCGCCGTGGGCCAACAGCCAGGTGGCCGTGTGGTTCGGTGAGGCCCCGAGCAACGCAAAGTCCTGTGAGCTCGATGGCATGGCCGAGCACTGCACGACGTTCCACGCGTCGGACGACGACTACTGGACGGACGTCTGGTACTGGACCACCGCCACCGAGGAGTGCCGCGACGGTCGTGCCGACGTGGCGTGCGTGCCCTACACCGAATGGGTGAATGCTTGGACCGCACTCCGCTCCTGACCGAGGTCGACCTGACGGACGGGAGGGCCGGAGAGCCCTCCCGTCTCGTCAGGGGAGTGAACCGTTCGTTCCACGGCAAGCGGGGACTCGGCGTGGCCTCCACGCTGGGTCTCCCGCTCGCCTGGATGCTGCTCGTCTACGTCGGATCGGTGCTGCTGCTCGTCGTGAGCGCGTTCTACCGACTCGACCCCATCACCCAGAAGCCGTCCGACGAGCTCACGTGGGACAACCTCGTCGCGGCGTTCAACATCTTCGACCCCGCGGTGCGCGACACCATCTGGGTGCTCGTGCGCACGGTGGGGGTCGCCCTCCTCGTCACATTGCTCTGCTTCCTGATCGCGCTGCCCGTGTCGTTCTTCATCGCCAAGGTCGCGCCGCGTTGGATTCGCCGCGGCCTGGTGGTCGCCCTGCTCATGCCGCTGTGGGCCGGGTACCTCGTCAAGGGGTATGCCTGGCGCGCAATGGTGTCGCCCAGCGGTGGCAAGTTCGCCGCGAGCGGCAAGGGAGCCGGCGGCTTCCTCGACGCCACGTTCGGCTGGACCCCCGGCTACGGGCGCGTCGCCATCGTGATCACGCTCGTCTACTTCTGGCTGCCCTACATGGTGTTGCCCATCTACGCCGGGCTCGACCGCATGCCGCCGTCGCTGGTCGACGCGGCGGGCGACCTGGGCGCTCGGCCGTTCCGCACGTTCAAGGACGTGATCTTCCCGCTGCTCAAGCCGGCCATCGCCGCAGGCAGCATCTTCACCTTCTCGCTCACGCTCGGCGACTACATCGTTCCGCAGATGGTGAACAACGGGAAGGAGAAGTTCATGTTCGGCACGCTCATCAACTCCACCCTCGGGGCGCCGAACCAACCACTGGCCGCTGCGTACACGCTGTGGCCGTTGCTCATCGTCGTCCTCTACCTCGTCGCCATGAAACGCATGGGCGCGTTCGAGAACCTGTGATGCAGCGAGGACGATGACATGAGGCTCTCCCTTCCCGCCCGGCTCGCGTTCGTCGCCTTCACGGTGCTGACACTCGCGTTCTTGTACCTGCCCCTGGTCGTGGTGGCACGACTCAGCTTCAACCCGCAGAAGTCGGTCGCGTGGCCGGGCTGGACCGGCTGGACCACAGAGTGGTGGACCAAGGCATGGCAGACCGATGCGCCACGCGAGGCGCTGCTCAACTCGTGCAAAGTGGCCTTCGTCGCCATGTTGCTCGCGATGTTCCTCGGCACCCTGGCCGCGATGGCCATGGCCCGATTCCGCTTCTTCGGCAAGAACACCGTGTCGTTCCTGCTCGTGCTCCCGATCGCCCTGCCGGGCATCGTCACCGGAATCGCCCTGCAGAACACGTTCTCCCGCGAGTTCGACCTGGGCCTGTTCTCGTTCAAGGTCGGGTTCGGCTTCCACTCGCTCGTCATCGCCCACGCCACGTTCTGCGTGGTGGTCGCGTACAACAACGTCGTCGCCCGCCTGCGTCGCTCGTCGCCGAACCTGCTCGAGGCCAGCGCCGACCTGGGTGCGCACGGCACCCAGACGTTCCGCTTCATCACGTTCCCGCTCATGCGGTCCGCGTTGGTGGCCGGTGGCATCCTCGCCTTCGCGCTCAGCTTCGACGAGATCGTGGTCACCACGTTCACTGCCGGCTCCGGCTTCGAGACGCTGCCGGTGTGGATCTACTCGAACTTCAGCCGCCCCAACAACGTGCCGCTCGTGAACGTGATGGCGACCTTCGTGATGATCGTCTCCATCCCGCTCGCGTGGCTGGCGCAGCGGCTCAGCGAGGGCGGCGACGGGTAGCCTTCGAGCACCATGTCTTCCACGATCTACCTCGTCCTCATCGCTGTCGTCGTGGCCTTCGGCATCGGCGTCGTGCTGTGGAATCGCGGTCGCGCCGGCCGTCCCGCCTCGTCCGAGGCGCCGCGCTCGACGGCCCCGGCGAAGCCGCCGGCGCCGAAGCCCGCGCCCACCCCGCCGGTGGTTCGACCGCCCGTCACCGACGAAGATGCGACGGACACCGATGCGTCCCCCGATGCCGCCGTCGAGGCGACATCGCCGGTCGAGCTCCAGGTCGCCGACATCGAGCGGCCTTCGTTCCGGTCGCGCATGTCGAAGGCCAGGGGCGCGTTCACCGGCGCCTTCCTCGGCATCCGCGGTCGCGGCGGCATCACCCAGGACACGTGGGACGATCTCGAGGACTCGCTGCTGCGTGCCGATGTCGGCGTACGCGTCACCGACGAGTTGCTCGAAGGGCTGAAGGCGCAGGTGAAGAGCAAGGAGATCACCGATCCCGACGCCCTCCTTGCGGCGCTGCAGGCCGAGATGACCGGTCGCCTGCAGACGACCGAACGCGGGCTGCACTTCGAGTCGGGCGAGCCGGGCAGCCCGAACGTGTGGCTGTTCGTCGGCGTGAACGGCGTCGGCAAGACCACCACCATCGGCAAGGTGTCCGCTCAGCAAAGGGCGCTGGGACGCACCGTGCTCATGGCCGCGGGCGACACGTTCCGTGCGGCTGCCGCCGAGCAACTCACCACCTGGGCAGAGCGCAGCGGCAGTGAGATCGTGCGCGGCAACGAGGGCGGCGATCCGAGTGCGGTCATCTTCGACGCCATCGAGTCGGCGTCGGCTCGCAACATCGACCTCGTGCTCGCCGACACCGCGGGTCGCCTGCACACCAAGACCAACCTGATGGACGAGTTGCGCAAGGTTCGTCGTGTGGCTGCCAAGGGCGATGGTCGTGTCACCGAAGTGCTGCTCGTCATCGACGCCACCACCGGACAGAACGGTCTCACCCAGGCGCGCGAGTTCGGCGATGCGACGGAAGTGACGGGTGTGGTGCTCACCAAGCTCGACGGCTCGGCCAAGGGCGGCATCGTGTTCGCCATCGAGACCGAGCTCGGCTTACCCATCAAGCTGGTCGGTCTCGGCGAGACCATCGACGACCTGGTGCCGTTCGAGCCGACCGAGTTCATCGATGCCCTGTTCTCCGACGACTAGGTCGACTTCAGGGGATTTCTCGGAACCGCCTCCGCGTGGCGGTCGTCACAACGAGTGCACGACCACTTCCCGCAGGGGACAAGGAAGGATCCACGTCATGTTGCGCTCACGTCGCTTCGCATTGATCGCCACCATCGCCGTTCTCGGGCTCAGCGCCTGTGGCGATGCCGGCTCCACCACGACCGCCGGGCGTGCGCCCGCGGTCATCCGTCTCGGCGCCGGAGGTGGTTCGGTGAACGCCACGGCCGAGGGCACCGCCGACGACAAGATGATGGCGATCCAGAACATCACCTACGTGTTCGACGGCAGCTATCCCGATCTCGGCAGTGCCGCCCCGTCGTGGACCCTGCCGGCCGGCTCGCAGCCCGATGCGGCGGCAGTCGCCAAGATCGCCGCACTGCTCGGGGTGACCGGCGAGGTGCGCCAGCTGACGGCCGATCAGGGTGGCGGATGGATGGTCGGCCCGCCCGACTACAGCGGCGCCACTTTGACGGTGTCGAACGACGGTCTGTTGAGTTGGTGGTTCAACCCGGCTCCCGTCGTGTCCGACTCGCGTGGCGGCTGTGCGATGCCCGCCGACGGCGTC
>JANOET010000444.1:0-15334 GCA_031413415.1 Acidimicrobiaceae bacterium | reverse complement strand
TGATCGTGCCGCCCGCTCCTGCGCCAGGCCCGACCGACACGACTGCAGTGGAAGCCACGACGACGACCGCTGGGGAAGTGGTGCCGGCGCTGCCGCCTCCACCGAGTCGGCCGGTGCGGGTGCTCGTGGTGGGCGATTCGACCGCCTTCTACGTGGGTCAGGGTCTGGCCACATGGGCGGTCGCTCATCCACAGCATGTGCAGACCGACTTGTTGTGGTGCCAGGGTTGCGGGTTCGTGCTCGATGGAGAGATCACCAGTTTCGATGGAGCGCGATTCGTCGAGAACTCGAACACGGTGGTTCGTGAGCAGGTTCCCGAAACCATTGCCCGGGTCCGTCCCGACGTGGTCGTGCTGATGACCACCGTCGACGACGTCGCCGATCGGCGCTGGACACCGCAGGAGGGCGTACTGACCCCGTTCGATCCGCGGTTCCGTGAACGGATGCGCGCCCAGTACGCGGAGGTGACGCGATCGCTCGTCGACGCCGGCGCGCCCACTGTGGTGTGGGTCGTTCCACCGGTGCCGACGACTCGGTTCCCCACCAGCGACCTGCGCGAGCGCGATCGCTACCTGGTCCAGCACGGTGTGATCCGCAAGGTGGTCGCCGATGCGGCCGCGGCGGGCGCCCCGGTGAAGGTTGCGGACATGGCCGAGTGGTTCGCAGCCGCCGGGCACGACACTGCGGCGACCTGGCGACCCGACGGCACGCACCTCACGGAGGAGTCGGCCGCCTGGCTCGCCGAACGCTGGCTGGGTCCGTGGCTCATCGAGGCGGCACTGACCTGAGCCGACCTCGAGGACCGAGCGCGTGTCCGCGACACGCCGCGACTACCGTGACCACCCGACAGAAGGGGTCTGCTGGATGAACGAACCTGCACCGCGTGCCGATCGACGGGGACCCGCGCTCCGTCTGGGGACCGCGTTCGTCGTCGGCTTCGTCAGTCTCACCCTCGAGATCGCGTACACGCGCATCATCTCGTTCAAGCTCTTCTACTACTACACGTACTTCGTCATCGGCCTGGCGCTCCTGGGCTTCGGCGCAGCGGCCGCCTTCACCTCGCTGTCGAACCGTTTGCGCCTGCAGGACCCGATCCGCCTCGTGCAACGCGTCGCGCCGGTGGCGGGTGGTGCGGGGGTGATCGGTTACCTCATCGTCGCCAGGTTGCCCACCGATGTGAACCTCATCTGGACGGGCACCATCGCCCAGGCGATCTGGCAGTTGGTGATGCTGCTGGTGCTCTCGGTGTCGCTCACCGGTGTCTTCTTCGCCGTGGGCCTGATCTTCGCGTCGCTCGTCGTCAACCAGGCGTCCGAGATGCGGCGTCTGTACTTCTGGGACCTCTCCGGTGCTGCAGTCGGTTGTCTGGTCGCCGTGCCGCTGCAGGCGACAGTGGGACCGCCCACCATGATCCTCGCGTCGATGGTGCTGCTGGCACTGCTCGGGCTGGCCGTCACGGTGATCAGCGGGCGACCGTGGACGGTCACGACGGCGATCACCGTGGTGGTCGCGATCGCCGGCATCGCCTTCGGGCAACTGAGGGTGCTCGCCGACGACACGAAGACGCTGCGCGACACCGACACGATCCAGGCCGGAGACTGGGGCGCCGTGTTCCGAGTCGATGCCGTCGACCTCGGCGACCTGCAGGTGCTGCACCACGACGGGCTGTGGGGCTCGTCGATCTGGCGCTACGACGGCACGCGTGCGACCACGGCCCGTTTCGACGAGGACGATCGGCAGATTCCGTTCGCCGCGCTCGAAGAAGGGCCCTCGGTGCTCATCATCGGTGCGGCGGGCGGTAACGAGATCATGGGTGCCCTCACCTACGGTGCCGCGCAGGTCGACGCGGTGGAGCTCAATCCGGTGACGGTCGACCTGTTGCGCAACCACTACGCCGACTACACCGGGCGTGTCGTGGAGGACCCGCGCGTGAACTACGTGCAGGGAGACGGCCGCACGTTCCTTGCTCGCTCGTCGAAGCAGTACGACCTGATCTGGTTCGTGGCACCCGACAGCTATGCCGCGTCGAATGCGGCGACCTCCGGTGCCTTCGTGCTGTCCGAGAGCTATCTGTACACCCGACAGATGATCGAGACCGCGTTCGATCATCTGTCGGACACCGGAATCATGGTCGCTCAGTTCGGCGACTTCGCGTTCGACCGACGGCCGACACGGACCGCGCGGTACCTGACGACGGCCCGTGAGGCGCTGCGCACCCGTGTGGAGTCGTTCGACCAGCATGTCGGTCTCGTCATCGACAGCGGCGACAACGACCTCGAGAAGGTCAGCACGATCATGTTGTTCCGCGCCTCGCCGGGGGCCCAGCAGGTCGATGGCATCCGGGGTGCGATCGACAACGTGCCCAACGCAACGGCCAAGTACCTTCCCGGCGCAGAACGTGCCGATGGGTTGACATCCGACCTGATCACCGGGACCGACACCGACGTCGAGGCCATCATCGCCAGCTACCCGTTCGAGATCGGCCCCATCGACGACGACCAGCCCTTCTTCTGGCACTTCACCAGCTTCGGGACCGTGCTCACCGAGTGGAACCGCGGCTTCGAGGACAACGAGATCGCCATCGGAGAGCGGCTGCTCGTGGTGCTGGTCGGCGTCGCGGCGGTCGTGGCCGCCCTGTTCCTGTGGCTGCCGTTCGGGCTCACCCGACGTCGCCAGGGTGGCGGGGTGAAGGTCGATGGCCGGTGGCGGCTGTTCACGTACTTCGCCGCGATCGGTCTCGGCTTCATGCTCATCGAGATCTCGATGATCCAACGCTTCGCGCTGCTGCTCGGGTTTCCGACCCTGTCGCTGTCGGTCAGCCTGTTCACGTTGCTGATCGCCACCGCGATCGGTGCAAGATACTCGGGCATCGTCAAGCGCTGGGAGGGCCTCGGGCTTCCTGCGGTCACGGGTGCACTGATGGTGGTCAGCTTGTTGTACATGGCGGTCTCGGAGCCGCTCACCGAGGCGGCGCTGTCGTGGCCGCAGTGGGGTCGGATCGCGCTGGTCTTCGGGCTGCTGTTTCCCGTCGGCCTGCTGCTCGGCGTGTTCCTGCCCACGGGTATCGACGCAGCCCTCGAGGCCGCCGGTCCGGACGAAGCGGTACGCGGTCGACTGGTGGCGTGGTGCTGGGCGGTGAACGGGTTCTTCTCGGTGATCGGCAGCTCAGCGACCACCATCTTGTCGATGTCGGTCGGCTTCAACCGGGCGCTGCTCACCGGTCTCGGTCTGTACGTGGTGGCGACGCTGGTGCAGATCGTGACGCCCGACGACGAGTTCGACGCCGTCATCGAGCCGACGGCAGGCACGAAACCCGCGTGATCAGTCGTTCGGGCGTTCGCCGGGAACGGTGAGGATCGCACCGGCCACGAGCAACGCGACGACGAGCATGCCCGGCCGGTGGAGGTCGTCGAAGTACCCAGGCCACGCGGCGCTCGCGGCGTAGCGGTTGGCGACCTGTCGCAGCACGATGCGGCCCGACAGCGCTGCCATGAGCAGCACGGCGCCCAGCCCGGCCAGTCGAGGTCGACGGAATGCGACGACGACCGCGGCCGGCAACAGTGCCGCCACTGCGGTGCGGGGTGAGCCGATGAGGCCCGCGGTGACGACGAGTCCGGCTGCGACGCCGATGGCCGGCGTCCAACCGACCGGCAACCAGGCCACCCGGTCGAGGCGCGGTGGGGCAGGGGCGACGTCGTTCGCCGGAAGGACCGCTGGTCGGCGGCGCAGGCCGAGGTAGAGGCACAGCGCGATGAAGATGCCCGACAGCAGCAGAGCAAGGGTCACTGGCGTCTGCGCCTGCCACTCGATCTGCACGCGTACATCGTCGTCGTGCGGCGGAAGCCACCATCCGTTCATCCCGCCGGAGATCTGGGTGGGCTCGCCGAGCGCAGTACCGTCGAGCGACGCCGTCCACCCGGTGTTCCAACCCTCGCCCATGACGAGCCAGCAGCCGGTGGGACAGGCGCCCACGGTGGCCGTACGGCTGGTGCGTGTTCGCGTGACGCGCACGTCGATGGCCGTGGCGGCCTCGCCGGCAACGGGTCCGGTCGGCGGAGCGATGCGGTCGCGAAGGGTCACCTGGTCCACGTCGACTCCCGTCGTGGCACCCTTCGCTGTCGAGACCAGATGGGTGCCGGCGTCGAGGGGCAGCGGCAGGCAGGTCGGGACGATGGCGACCGCTCCCTGCTGCAGCGCATCGATGGCGGTGGCGTCGAGTTGCACTCCCACCGGGGTGTCGTCGATCTCGAGCAACGTGTCGTCGCAACCGGGGAGCAGGGTGGGCTCGACCCGGCGAGTTCGGGTGATGCCCTCGCCGGTGACCTCGCGGATGGCCACCGGCAACGTGGTGACTTCGGCGAAGCGTCGATCGAGGGTGACGGCGCGCCGGATGTCGGTGACGACGAGCCGTAGCTCGTCTCCTGCGGTCGGCGAGGCGAGCACGATGGTGCTGCGGCCGTCGGTGTCGGGCTCGGGAACCTGGAGCTGTTCCGACTGATCACCGGAGTGCACGGAGACGGCGGTGATGCGCGAGTGCAGCGCGTCGACGGGCTGCTGCAACGTGATCTCGCTGACGGGACCGTCGGTGTCGATGGTGAGCGAGCTCTCGATCGCGTCGACGAACGGGGATGTCCAGGACGTCGCGGGGTCGTCGTCGGTGGCGAACACGCCACGCGACTGCAGGTCGCCGGCGAGGCGGCGACTCGACACGGCGCCGCGTACACCGAGCAGTCCGTCGACCACGGCGTCGTCGGCGCGCGCGTGCAGGCGAAGGGCCACGGTGCCGTCGAAGGATCGGGGTTGGGCGAGGTCGAACTGGCGGACCATCGAGGGCTCCGGGTCGGAGCGCCAGCGGTTCAACGGGTCGATGCGGAGGCGGGTGAGGGTGACGGCAAGGGGCATGTCGGGATCGACGACGTACCGGGGAAGTCGGACGACTTCGGTGTGATCGCCGACGCCGAGTTCGGCGAACCCGACGGCAGACGGTCCGGTGTCGGTGCCACCGGGCCGTGTCCCGGCGTCGACGATCGTGATGGTCACCGGCACGCCGGCCGGGACGACGATTCGTTGTCCGGGGGCCTCGAGCGACCGGGCATCGAGAGGAGTCCGTTGCACTTTGCCGCCGGCGTCGACGTCGACCGTCACGATCATGCGGTTGGCATTCGTGCCCTGTGGTTGCAGCAGGGTGATCGACCCGTCGGTGGTCGAGGCGGTGATCGAGTGACCGCGAGGGTCGAAGCGATCGGCCACCACCCATGCCGTACTCGAATCGCCGTCGACCGCCATGGCCGGACGGTCCTCGGGCCGGTACGCGAACGGCTCGCCGTAGCCGGTGGCGGTGACCGCGAGTTCTCCGTCGAGGGTGGCGATGGTCTGCTCGGCGGCATCGTTGGTGGGCCCGAAGACCGGGAGCCGTTGGTCCGCCTCGTCCGGGAACTGGGCGTCGGTGCCGTCGCCTCCCGACTCGGTGAATCCGGTGACGTCCTGCGAGCTGCGCCAGTGGTGGGCCCGGTCGCGGTTCGAGTCGGTGAGGATGACGGCCGACGGTGCGCTGCCACTGACGGAGCTCTCGAGGTCGGCTGCGTAGAGAACCGCCTCGCTGCCGTCGAGCAGCTGCGCGGCAGCTGCATCGACCACGCCGTCGCCGCTGCCGACGAGGACGACCACGCGGTCGCTGGCGCGCACGATGGCCGATGGG
This sequence comes from Acidimicrobiaceae bacterium, assembly GCA_031413415.1. GTDB lineage: Bacteria > Actinomycetota > Acidimicrobiia > Acidimicrobiales > Ilumatobacteraceae > UBA668. The sequence continues at coordinate 9,636 of JANOET010000444.1, read as the reverse complement.
TTCGTGACCGGAAGCAGTTGCACGGGCGGGAGCGGGTCGTCGCCATCGCGGGCGGCCACGAGGGCGTGCTCGTCGACCATCGGGATGTCGGGACGGTTGACCGCAGGGTCGCCGTAGTCCCGTGGCGCGCCAAGCCCCGGTGCCGAGGCGATGAGCGCCGCCGCATTCTCGGGACGCGGCGTGCGGAACCGGTCGAAGGCGAGATCGTTCGCCAGCCACACCGTGTCGACCCCCATGATGCGCGCGATCGGCGCCAGTGCCTCGGGGGCGAGGGTTCCCGATTGCACCCGGTCGTCGAGCGCGTAGAGGACGTCCATCAATCCGGCCGAGCCGAGTGGGAGCAGGTCGCGCGTGACGAGCGGTTTGGTGGTCATCCCCGGTAGCGGCGGATCGACCGTATAGCCCCAGCGGAAGGCACCGAATTCGGAGCCTGGCAGCTGCAGCACGCGATACTCGGGCGATGTCGACGACAGTGCATCGGCAGCCTCGCGCCAGGCGGCAGGGGGGTCCTGGTCGCGCTCGAGCGCGGGGTCGACGAGTCCGCCGTTCCACAGGGCCGGCAGGTTGGCGACGGCCAACACGACGATGAGCACTGGGAGCAGCGAGCGGAACCGGAACTTCGTCGCGAGGAGTGCGGTGACGAGCGCACCGATGCCGAGTGCCAGACCGAGGTTGGACATCGGCAGTGCTCGGGTGCTGCTGCGCAGCGCCAACGACAGGGTGCTCCGCGAGTTCTCGGCGAGGGGGCGCATGAGTGGCGATGCACCGGCGATGGGGTGCACGCCGACGCCGAGCACGATGCCGCACAGCACGAGCAACACGGCGAAGCGACGCTGCGACCAGCGAACGAGCGCCAGGCCGAGCAGACACAGCAGCACGACCGCGAAGCTGATGGCGATGGCTTGGCCGCTCTCCATGTAACGCTGGGCCGCAGTGGTCGTGAACGCGTAGGGATCGCGGATGTAGAAAAGCCAGTAGCCGGCTCCGCGCCAGGTCTCGGTGGACGACGACGTGAGCGACGTGGCTTCGAGGCTCTCGCTGAAGGCCAGCACGTCGGCGCCGTACAGGCCCTGGGTGCGCAACATGAAGATCCACCACAGCGACACGCCGGTGGCGAGCAGGCCGATTCGAGTCGCCGCAGCCACCGCGCGTCGCCACGTCACGGTGCGCTGGAGCACCGAGTGGGCGAGCCACAGGATCGGCGCCGGTGCGATCATCATCACCGCGGTGGCGTTCACTGCGCTGCACGACAGCAGGACCAGTGCCAGCAACGCCGGATGTCGCCACCGATGCCCGCTCGTGGCCGCGCGGATGGTGAGGCCGACGATCCAACCCAGCGCAGCCCACGGCAGCAGCATCGCGGACGTGCGCGACAGATAGGGGAGCACGTAGGGGGACAGCTGATAGACGACGGCCGCGACGAGGGCACCGTTGCGGTCCAGGCCGAGCAGTCGTGCCGCCCACATGACGCCGCAGGCGCCGATGAACAGCAGGGTGCCGATCCACAGCCGATGTGCCACCCAGTCGGGAACGCCGAGCTGATCGAACACCCAGTAGAAGGGGCCCTGCGGCCACAGGTAGGCAATGGTCTGGTGCGGCACCCATCCGCCGAACTGGCGGCCGTCCCAGGTGAACGGTGCGTCGGCGATCAGTCGACCCGGATCCAGGTAGAGATACAGCTTGGTGTCGGCGGGCATGCGGCCCGGTTTGGTGAGCAGCGCCGGCACGTACGCGATGAGTGCCAGCAACACGAGGTGGGCGCGACTGACCCCGGCGGTGAGCCGGGTGCGCGTGGTCACGGGATGGCTCCGAACACCCCGTACAGACCGGTGAGGCCGACCAATCCGGCGGTGCAGGCGGACATCACATAGGGCCACCAGTCGCGATGGTCTCGTTCGAACCAGGCACCCGCAGAGATGAAGAGCGGGAACGCCGTGAAGACGAAGCGTGGCCGTGCCGTGACGGTCTCGGGCATCACCATCAGCAGGATGATGACGATGACGTACGCGATCATGAACGCCGGCAGGGGGTGCTCGCGGACGAACCACAACAACAACAGCAACGTGATCACGGAGACGGCGGTGACGGTGTTCGTCGGCGAGGTGAGTGGCTGGCTGATGGCCTCCCAGGTGCGGCGGATGGCCGTGAGGCCGAAGCTGGTGCCCTCCCCCCACGCCTCGGCCTGCACCCGGAACCAGACCCCTCGCTCGCCCGTGTGGTTGCCCAGCCAGGCCATGAACGTGACGAAACCGATGGGGGCCAGCAGTGGGGCAGCCAGCGAGGACCACTCGCGCCGTCGGTGGATGGCGATGTACGACGCCACCGCACATGCGGCGACGAGTGCGATGCCGTTCGGGCGTGTTGCCGTGCCAATGGCTGCGAACAGTCCGGCCAGCCACCATTGATGACGGAGCAGGAACCACATGCACGCCGCGGCCACGCAGAGCAACAGTGCCTCGGTGTACGCGAACGAGAGGACGAAACTGCCGGGAAAGACTGCGACGAGGATCATCGTCCGCTCGGCGACCCGACCGTCGAACAACTCGCGGGCGAGCAGGCCGATGAGGACGATCGCGACGGCGCCGAGGATGAAGTTGGTGAACAACGCCGCAATGGTGTCGCCGCCCGGGAGCACCCAGTCGACGACACGGACGAGCATCGGGTAGGTGGGGAAGAAGGCAGCGCGGGCGTCGTCGACGAAATAGGTGACGCCCGGGCGCACCTGGGTGGGATAGCCATTGCGGATGATGCGCAGGTACCAGTCGCCGTCCCACGACGTGAGCACGTCCATGATGGGCCGCACGGCACTGCCGGAGATGCTTCGGTTCGCGTAGTGCGGGTCGGCCCAGAGCGAGAACGGGAAGTCGGCGAGACGCTTGTTCTCGTCGGCTTTCAGCTCTGCGGCGACGATGGCGGCGCCGACGGCGACGCACAGGCGCGACAGCACGTAGACGAGTCCCACCTTGCGGAGCGAAGCGGCCCAGGCCTCGCGTGGGTGGCGCTCGGCCAGGAGTTCTGGGGAATGTGTGGAGTCGGTCATCGCTGGGTGGCGGCTCCGATCGGAGCGAGCTGACGCTAACACCCGAGCTGTGTCACCAACGGCTCGACGGGAGCACTCTCTGGCGCGGTCCGAACGAGGGGGCGCGGTGCCCGTCGAGGAGCAGCAGACGGACGACACGGCCGCGCTGGCCCGCATAGGGCTCGAGCAGCGCCATCATCTCGTCGTCGGTGCCGCGAGACCTGCCGGTGAAGGCGTGGGCGACGATGTTCTTGAGGTGGAAGTCGCCGATGGCGACGGCGTCGGGATCGGCGTGCGAGACCGCGAGCACGCTGGCGATGGTCCACGGACCGACGCCCGGAAGGAGGGCGAGCCGATCGCCGACGTCGGGCGTGTCGGTCCATCGGAACAGGTGTGCGGCGCGTCGGGCCACAGTTCGGAGTGCCTCGGCGCGCCTGGCCTCGATGCCCAAGGGGTGGAACCACCACGTGGGACGTGCCGCGAGGACCTCGGGCGTTGGCGGGAGCCGCAATGGGAGCGGACCCGGCGCCGGCGCGCCGAGACGCATGACGAGCCGCCGCCATTGGCAGACCGCCTCGCCCGCCGTGATCCGCTGACCGAGGATGGTGGGGAGCAGCTCGTGGTAGAGCGTTCGGCTGGCTCCGAATCGGACGTCGGGATGATGACGCTGTGCGCGAAGCACCACCGGGTGGGCGTCGTCACTGAATCGGTGACCCGGGTCGAGCGCTCCCGTCATCGCAGGGACGCCGTCGAGCAGCCAGTCGCGGCCGGGTCCCCATGCCTCGGCACGAAGTTCGCCGTCACGCCAGTCGAGGTGCAGTGTGCCCGGTCCCGCGGGGGTGAGCGTCGCCCTGGCGAACTCACCGGCGGTGAGCGAGGTGGTGGGGTCACCCGCTCCGTAGCGGTACGCGCCGAGGGTGGAACCGATCGCCCGAGCCATCGCGGCGACTGTAACTCGCTGTCGAGAGCGTCGTTGGGACAGCATGGGACATGGCCGTCGTCGAACGCTCCCACCCCGCCCCTGGCATCGTGCAGCTCACGCTGAACCGCCCCGACAAGCTGAATGCGATGACGGGCGCACTCGTGCAATCGTTGCACGAGCACCTCGATGCGATCGCCGTCGATCCCGACGCCCGCGTGGTCATCCTGACCGGCGCCGGCAGAGGCTTTTGTGCAGGTCTGGACCTCGGTGGATACGGCTCAGCGGCTACTGGATGACGGCGGCGGCCGCGCGAACCTGCACCGGAGCGTCGCCACCGACGATGGGGTGGTGGCAGGCCACGAAGTGACCCTCGCTGATCTCGCGCAGCTGCGGTTCCTCGGACCGACAACGGTCGTCGGCGGCGGGGCAGCGCGGGTTGAAGCGGCAGCCGGGCGGCGGGAGCACCGGCGACGGCGGCTCGCCTTCGATCTTCGTGCGCTCGATCGCGACTTCGGGATCGGGCACCGGAATGGAGTCGAGCAACACCTTCGTGTAGTGGTGCGCCGGCTCGGCGTACAGGGTGTCGCTCGGCGCCACTTCGCAGATCTTGCCGAGGTACATCACTGCGATGCGATCGCTGATGTTCTTCACGACGGCCAGGTCGTGGGCGATGAAGATGAGCGTCAGGCCGTGCTTGGCCTTGAGGTCCTCGAGCAGGTTGAGCACCTGCGCCTGCACCGACACGTCGAGCGCCGACACGGGCTCGTCGCAGATGATCAGCGTCGGGTCGAGCACCAGCGAGCGGGCGATCGAGATGCGTTGACACTGGCCACCGGAGAACTGGTGCGGCTGGCTCTCCGCTGCTCGAGCGGGGTCGATGCCCACCTCGGACAACAGCGCGTCGACCTTCTCGTTGCGCTCGCCCTGGCTGCCACGCTTCCAGATGGTGAGCGGCTCCATGACGATGTCGCGAACCTTGCGGCGCGGGTTGAGCGACGAGATGGGGTCCTGGAAGATCATCTGCATGCGGGTACGCGCCTCGCGCATGTCGCCGAGCGACATGGTGGTGAGTTCGTTGCCCTCGAACGTGACCGACCCGCCCTCGGGGCGGCGGAGTTGCATGAGGGCGCGACCAGTCGTGCTCTTGCCGCAGCCGCTCTCGCCGACGAGACCGAGGGTCTCTCCGCGGAGGACGTCGAGGCTGATGCCGCTGACAGCGTTCACCTTCAGGCCGGTGCGGCCGACGGGGAACTCGACGACGAGATCCTCCACGCGAAGCAGGATGTCGCCGCTGCCGCGCAGGTGTGCTTTACCGGTACCGGCCATCAGTTCACCCCCGCCGTGGCGGCGATGCGCTCGCGGGCCTCGTGATACTCGGGCGAGCCCACGGGGTACCAGCACGCGAACGAGTGCGACGGATCGTCGGCGGCCGGGGTCAACGGGGGTTCCTCCTCGATGCACTTGGCACTGGCGTACGGACAACGCGGTGCGAACCGACAGCCCTTGGGCGGGTGGACGAGATCCGGGGGACGGCCCGGGATGACGTTGAGCCGGCTGTGGCTGGGCTGCTCGAGCTTGGGAATGCTCGCCAGGAGCCCTTCGGTGTACGGCATCTTCATGGCGGCGAAGAGGCGCTTCGTGGGCGCCTTCTCGACCAGCTTGCCGCCGTACATGACGGCGATCTCGTCGGTGTGGCCGGCCACGACGCCCAGGTCGTGGGTGACGAGCACGAGCGACATGTTGCGGTCGCGGCGCTGCTCGCCGAGCAGGTCGAGGATCTGGGCCTGCACCGTCACGTCGAGCGCCGTGGTGGGTTCGTCGGCGAACAGGGCCGTGGGACCGCATGCCATGGCGATGGCGATCATCACGCGCTGACGCATACCGCCCGACATCTCGTGCGGGTACTGCTCGAGGCGGCGCTCGGGCTCGGGAATACGCACGTCCTGCAGTAGGCGCCTCGCCGTGGCCATGGCATCGCCACGGCTCATGCCGAGGTGGATGCGCAACGGCTCGGCGATCTGGTTGCCGATCTTCATCAGCGGGTTCAGCGAGGTCATGGGATCTTGGAAGATCATCGCCATTTCCTTGCCCCACACGTGCCGCATCTGCTTGCGGCTCTTGTCGCCGATCTCGCCGCCGGCGAACTTGATGCTGCCGGAGCGCTCGGTGCCCTTCGTGGGGAGCAGACCCATGATGGACCGGGACAGGATGGTCTTGCCGGAACCACTCTCGCCCACGATGCCGAGGGACCTGCCGCGGTCGAGGGTGAAGCTGACGCCGTCGACCGCCCGCACGAGACCGCGAGGGGTGCGGAAATGAGTGCGGACGTCGGTGAGCTCGAGCAGCGGACCGACGATGTCGCGAGTCGCCGCCTGGGTGATGTTGTTGGGTGAGCCGATGCTCATACCGCCGCCTCCCGGATGTCGAAACGGCGAGCCAGTCGGTCACCGATGAGGTTGAACGACAACACCGTCAGGAACAGCATGAGGCAGGGGAAGACCGTCGCCCACCATGCCTTCTCGAGACGAGTTCGGTTGGCGTTGATCATGAAACCCCACGACGTCTCGAGCCCGAGGCCGAGGAACGCGAGTGCGCCTTCGGCGGCGATGAGGATGCCGAGACCGGTGGCGGCCACGGTGACCATCGTCGGGACGAGGTTGGGCAGGATCTCGCGGAACAGGATGCGCAGGTTGCTCGAACCCAGGCTGCGCGCGGCGAGCACGAACTCGCGCTCGCGCAACGCCATCGTCTGCGCTCGCACGATCCGGGCGAGGGGAGCGACGGCGAGGATGCTGAGCGTGAGGATGATCTGCCACATGCGGGTCATCCAGCCCAACCAGGTGTAGTCGAGCTTGATGTCGTCGAGACGGCGCACCAGCATGATGGCCAGGACGAGCGCAGGAATGGCCAGCAGGCAGTCGACGAGGATGGAGATGACCCGGTCGGTCTTGCCCCGGAAGTAGCCGGCGACCATGCCCAGGGCGCCACCCACGAAGATGCCGATCGCCGTGGATGACAGGCCGATCCACAGCGTGTAGCGGGCGTAGTAGATGCAGCGCGCGAAGACGTCGAAACCGTTTCCGTCGGTGCCCCACCACGCGTCCCAGCCGGGCCCGAGCTTGTAGTTGCTCATCAGCTTGCCGTCGATGCGGACCGCGGTGTCGGCACTACGAATGAATGGCAGGAAGTCGGCGAAGATCGTGAGCGTCAGCAGCACCGTGAGGAACGTCGCGCCGAACAGCACCCCGAACTTCGGGATCCGTCGCCGGCGTACTTGCTTCAGGCGGGCGTCGATCTGGTCGTCGAGGGCGGCGTGCGCCTCGTGGGTGACGACGTCGGTGAACTCGGTGGGCGCCATCGGGTCGGTGGGATCGGTCATGTTGGTCATGTCGCTCACCCCAGGGCTCGGGCTTGGCGGATACGGGGATCGATCAGTGCGTACGACAGGTCGACGATCAGGTTCACGACGACGACGATGAGCACGATGATGGCGACGAAGCTCTGCACCGTGAACAGGTCGGAGGAGAGCACCGACACCACCAGCTGCGAGCCGAGCCCGTCGAGGTCGAACAGCGACTCGACGAGCACCGCGGCACCGATGAGGGCACCCAGCTGTGTGCCGACGGCGGTGACGAGCGAGAAGAGCGAGTTGCGCAGGCCGTGTTTCCACACCACCCGCCCCGGTGGCACGCCCTTCGCGCTGGCGAGGGTGATGAAGTCGCTCTGCAGCGTCATCACCATGTCGGCGCGGAGCAGACGGGTGTAGATGGCGGCGACGGGAATGGTGAGCGTCAGGGCCGGGAGGAAGAAGTTCTGGAAGTGCAGGGACAGGTCGTCCCAGGGGTAGATCTTGTCGCCGATGCTGGGGAACCACTCGAGGTTCACCACGAAGATCAGCTTCAGGAAGACGCCGAGGACGATGCCGGGGATGCCGACGGCCACGAACGTGGCCAGGTTGCCGGCCTTGTCGAAGAGTCGGTCGCGCCGGTACGCCTGGTTCACCGCGAGTGGGATGGCGATGAGCAGACCGAAGACGTTGGCGTAGAGGCCGAGCAGGATGGTGGTCCACACCCGCGGCTTGAGCAGTTCGGCGACCGGCAGACCGTTCTGCGGCGAGAATCCGAGGTCGAAGTGGAAGACCAGGTTCTTCAACCAGTTCAGGTACTGGAAGAAGAAGTTGCGGTCGAGGCTGTACGTGTCGATCAACGACTGAGACTCCGCCGGCGTGAGCGGACGACCGGCGAGTTTGATCGCCAGTGTCTGCGCGTCGGGCGAACCCATGCGCATGACCACCAGCACACTGAACGTCACGAGGACGAACACGAGCAGCAGCTGCAGGAACCGTTGGAGGAAGTAGCGCACGCGGACCTCGGAGGAATGGATGAACGGTGTACGGACCGGGGAGGGGTGTCGCCACCCCTCCCCGGCACTCAGTTGGTGATCAGCGCCTGATCATGCGTTCGGATCGATCCACACGGTCTGGGTCCAGAACTGGCCGGAGAAACCGGCACCGTCGCGGGACGGCGAACCGTCGGGAAGGATCCACGAACCGAGACCCTTGACCTTGGGCTGGTGGGGGGTGCCCCACAGGGTCCACGAGGTGGGGATCTGGTAGCAGTTCGAGGCCATGGCCTTGTTCACTTCTTCGGCGGCCGCCGTCGCTTCGGCCTCGTCGCTCGCGCTGCGAGCGGTCTCGAGGCCCTTGTCGACGGCGTCGTCGCGGACGCGACCGAAGTTCAGCGCGAGCTGACCATCGGGTGCGGCGTTGGCGGAGTGCCACCAGAAGTACTGCGAGTCGACGCGTACGCCGGCGTGGTTGCGCCAGAGGTACATGAAGAAGCCGGGGTCACCGAAGAGGGCGTTCGTGATGAACGAGTCCTGCGGGACCTGGGTGTACGTGAAGTCCACACCGATGGCCTCCCAGTAGCCCTTCAGCAACTCGGCGATCTGGGCGTTGATCGCCGAGGTCGTGGTGCCGTAGTCGACGGCCACGGGGCCGTTGGTGGCCTCGTAGTCGGTGATCAGCTTCGTCGCCGCGGCCACGTCGAAGTCGGTGAAGCCACCGTTGTCCTCGAGGTAGCCCTGCTGGCCGGGCGAGAACAGTCCGTTGGCGGGCTTCAGGATGCCACCGGAAGTGGCCTCGATGAGCTCCTCGCGGTTGATCGCGAGCGACAGGGCGCAACGAACGTCCTTGTTCTGAAGGGCACCCGGCTTGTCGAGGTCGATCATGATGTAGCTCGTCTCGATGAGTTCGTCCTGCTCGAGCATCGGGAACGCCTCGGCATCCTCACGGAAGTCGCTGATGACCAGTGCGGCCGAGGTCGAGAAGATGTCGACGTCGCCAGCGCGCAGGGCGTCGGCGGCGATCTCGCTGTCCTCGATGACGCGGAACTCGATGCCGTCCAGGTAGGGCAGCTGGGTGCCCGCTGCGTCCTTCTGCCAGTAGTTCGGGTTGCGCTTCACGACGAGCTTGTCGCGCGGGGCGTAGCTCTCGACGATGAACGGGCCCGAACCGACGGCCAGGGTGGCGTCGGCGGTGCCGGCGGTGACGGCGTCGAGCCAGGTCGGCGAGGCGATGAGGCCCCACTGGGTGGCCAGCGCGTTGGGCATACCCGGCCACGGAAGGGGCTGGGCGAGGTCGCCGTTGAAACCGGTCTTGAGGACGAACGTCGAGGCGTCGGTGGCCTCGATGGCC
>JANOET010000443.1:0-15271 GCA_031413415.1 Acidimicrobiaceae bacterium | reverse complement strand
GAGCACGATGAAACCCTGCCCACCCTCGGAGTACATCGCCCCACGGGCGAAGTCGACCTGGCCGCCCGATGACGAGTAGTAGTGGCCGCCGAGCGTCTCGGAGGCGCACTGTCCGAGAAAGTCGACCGACAGCGTCGCGTTGATGGACACGAAGTTGCGCTCACGGCTGAGCAGCCGCGGATCGTTCACGTACCTGGCGCTCCACAGCTCGATGGCCGTGTTCTCGTGCAGGAAGTCGTACAGCCGTTGTGTGCCGAGTGCGAAGGTGCCGACCACCTTGGTGCGGTTGTGCAGCTTCCGTACGCCGTTCACCACACCCAACTCGACCAGGTCCACCAGCCCGTCGCTGAGCAACTCGGTGTGCACCCCGAGGTCGCGATGGTGTGCGAGCGCGCTCATGATCGCGTTGGGGATGGCGCCGATGCCGGTCTGCAGACACGCGCCGTCGGGGATGCGGTCCGCGACGAACGCCGCGATGGTGTGGTCGTCGTCGTCCATGTCGGGCGGCGGCACCTCGGTGAGTGGATGATCGTTGCGGATCCAGCCCTCGACCTGGCTGACGTGGATCTGGTTGCGTCCGAACGTACGCGGCATGGCGTCGTTGACTTCGAGGAAGAACCGGGCGCGACCGATGAAGCTGCTCGTGTAGTCGGCGCTCACGCCGAGTGAGAAGTAGCCGTGCTGGTCGGGCGGTGCCGCGGCCGCGATCACCAGCGGGTCGTTCGCCCGCCGGTTCATGTGGCTGAACACCTCGCTGAAGTGGTTGGGCACGAGGTCGACGGTGCCGGCCTTGAAGCACGGCCGAGTGATGTGCGAGAGGAAGTACGACACGTGCCGCAGCCGGTCGCCGTACTCGCCGTGCAGGTACGGTCGGTCTCGCAATGCGTGCATCTGGTGCACCGTGACACCCTGGATCTGTCCGGCGGCCGCGGCGTGTTCGATGGCGTCGAGCAGTGCGGTGGGTTCGCCGTTGGCCAGCGGTACGACGACGTGGCCGTGGGGGCGCAGATGCGGGACGACCGCTTCGGCTGAAGCGGCCGGGACGAGCACGGAGTCGGGGCTCACTCGGCGGCCCATCCGCGGGAACGGTCGACCGCGCGCAACCAGGCGTCGTGGGCGAGGTCGATGAACGTGCGGTCGGGCTCGGGCTCGAACACGGCGTCGACCGCCCATTCGGCCTCGATGGCCTCGAGCGACGGCCACACGCCTTCGGCCAGACCGGCGAGGAATGCGGCACCGAGCGCCGTGGTCTCCTGGTCCTTCGGGCGGCGCACGGTGACACCGAGCTGATCGGCCTGCATCTGCAACATCTCGTCCATCACGGATGCACCACCGTCGACGCGGAGGTCCTGCACGTGCACCCCGGCCGCGGTGGTCATGGCGGTGACGGCGTCGCGGGTCTGGTACGTCATGGCTTCGATGACCGCGCGGGCGAGGTGCGCCGTCGTGGTGCCACGGGTGATGCCCACGATGGTGCCTCGGGCGTAGGGGTCCCACCACGGGCTCCCGAGGCCCGCGAACGCCGGCACGAGGTACACACCGCCGCTGTCCGCGACGGAGAACGCGAGCGGGCCGACCTCGGACGCCGAAGTGATGACCTGCAGTCCGTCGCGCAGCCATTGCACCGCGGCGCCGGTGACGAAGATGGCGCCTTCGAGCGCGTAGGCGACCGTGCCGTCGGCGAGTGTCCACGCGACGGTGGTGAGCATGCCGTCGGTGGGTGGCGGACACTCGGGCCCGACGTTCATCAGCACGAAGCTGCCCGTGCCGTACGTGTTCTTCGCCATGCCCGGACGGAAACACGCTTGACCGAACAGTGCGGCCTGCTGGTCGCCGGCGATACCCGAGATGGGGATGCCAGCGGGCACCCCGCACCGGTCGGAGGTGACGCCGAACCGTCCGCTCGAGGGCTTGACCTCGGGGAGGGCGCTGACGGGCACGTGCAGGAGGTCGCACATCTCGGGGCTCCAGTCGAGCGTGCGGATGTCGAACAGCATGGTACGGCTGGCATTGCTGGTGTCGGTGGCGAGCACCTCGCCGCCGGTGAGGTTCCACAGCAGCCAGGCGTCGATGGTGCCGATGGCCAGGTCGTCGTCGACGGGAATGTCGCGATGCTGCAGCAGCCACTCGGCCTTGGTGCCGCTGAAGTACGGATCGAGAACGAGGCCCGTGATCTCGCGCACCCGTGGCAGGTGGCCGGCATCCGCCAGCTCGTCGCAGCGCGCGGCGGTGCGTCGGTCCTGCCAGACGATTGCGGTGCCGTACGGCTCGCCCGTGCGGCGGTTCCACGCCACGACGGTCTCGCGCTGGTTGGTGATGCCGAGTGCCGCGGGGATGCCGACGGCGCCGATGACGTCGAGCAGCGTGGCTCTGATGGCCTGCCAGATCTCGACGGCGTCGTGCTCGACGAGCCCTGGCTCGGGGAAGTGCTGGGTGAACTCGCGGTACGACGAGACCGCATCGCGGTGTCCGCCCGGGAACACCGCCCGGCTGCGGACGCCGGTGGTGCCGGCGTCGATGGCGATCACGAAGTTGCTCGTCACGGAGTGCAACCTAGTGGGTGGAGGTCAGCGCTTCTTCCTGTTCGAACGGTTGCTCGGCCCACTCGACGTGCGACTGGTGGGCGCCGGCCGCGGCCGAGCGGAGGCCGTGGTGGGGGTCGCGGCAGCCTTGCGGGCGAGCTCGGCCTCGGTCTCGGCACGCAGCTGCTTCACCGTCTTGCGGGCGTATCCGAACTTGGCGACGATCGCCCCGAAGCCGATGTAGAGCGGGCCGGCGAGCACGATGGTGAGGTAGTTCGCGGCGCGGGTGTTCTCGGTGACGAAGAACGAGATCCCTCCCACGACGACGGCGATGACGACCCACTCGGTGGCGAGGCGTTTCCAAGGGACGGGTCGGGAGGAATCCCAGGCCATGAGAGGTGAAGCTCCTGATGAGGTGATTTCTGCAAACGCTTGCGGTGCGGGGCCATTAGTCTTTGCGCACGTGCGTGTCGGCATTCTGACAGGTGGGGGCGACTGCCCGGGCCTCAACGCAGTCATCCGCGCCATCGTGCGCAAGGGCGAGGTCGTCCACGGCGACGAGCTCATCGGCTTCCTCGACGCATGGGACGGCGTGCGCGAACGCCGCACGATGCAGCTCGACGTGTCGTCGCTGCGCGGCATGCTGCCCCGCGGTGGCACGTTGCTCGGCACCCGTCGCGGGAGCCCGTACGACCATCCGAACGGTCTCGAAGAGGTGCAGGCGACGTTCCGCGAGATGGGGCTCGACGCGCTCCTCGTCCTCGGTGGCAACGGGTCGCTGTCGGTCGCGTACAAGCTGTTCCACGAGGCCGACCTGCCGATCATCGGCGTGCCCAAGACCATCGACAACGACGTGGTCGGCACCGACGTGACCTTCGGTTTCAACACTGCGGTACAGATCGCCACCGACGCCATCGATCGTCTCCACACCACGGCAGAGAGCCACGATCGGGTGATGGTGGTCGAGGTCATGGGCCGCCACAGCGGATGGATCGCCACCTATGCGGGCATCGCCGGTGGCGCGACGGCAATCCTCATTCCCGAGCTGCCGTTCGACATCGAAGCCGTCTGCGAGCAGCTCCGCGCCCGCCACGATCGCGGCCGCTACGCGTCGATCGTCGTCGTCGCCGAGGGCTCCGAGCCCAAGGTGGGCACGATGGCGTCACGGCACAAGGTGTACGACCAGTTCGGCCATGTGCGGCTGGGCGGTATTGCCGAGACCATCGCTCACGCGATCGAGGAACGCACCGGTTTCGAGACGCGCATGGTCCTGCTCGGCCACATCCAGCGCGGCGGCACGCCCACCGCGTTCGACCGTGTTCTGTCCACCCGATACGGCGTCGCCGCCATCGACGCCGTGCACACCGGACACTGGGGTCACATGGTGGCGCTGCGCAACGGCGACATGATGCCCATCCCGCTCGACGAGACCGTGGGCAAGACCCGCCCGGTCGACATGCACCTCTACCACGACGTCGCCGAAGTGTTCTTCGGCTAGTTCGACCGCACGCCCAGGTCGGGGGTCAGGCGTCGACCTGCGCAGGAGACGGGATCGCCGGGTATGGCGGCTGGGCCGACGCGACACGGCCCGGGTAGTCGTAGACGTCGAGCGAATCGCTCTTCAGGGTTCCGTCACCGACCGGCCACTGCTGGTCCGCGCCGTTGACGAGCACACGCACCTGGGCCACGCCGGGCAGCTCGGTGCCCGTGAACACGATCTGCGCGAGGGCATCGACCAGGTCGCCACCCGAGAGCTGCAGGATCTCGTCGGACAGGTCGACGCGCAGCGTGGCGTTGGCGACCGTGGCCGAGCGCAAGACCGTGCCCACCGGGACGGCCGATCGGTACTGCTGCTCCAACTCGTTCGCGTTGGCGCCCGACAGCAATGCCTCCATCAGATCGGTCGGCGAGGTGGCGGCGCGGGCGACGGGTTGCAGCAGCGACCCCTGGCCCGACGAGTCGGGGCCGATGAGATAGATGCGCGACGCGCCGATGGCCGCCCCTGCGTCGCTGGGAGTTCCGAGGTCCAGCTGCTCGCTGTCGGGGACATCGCGGGGACCGTCGTCGGTCGTCACGCCGCAGGCGGTCAGCGCGACCGCGAGGCCGGCGAGCACCAGGGCGAGCAGTCGGCGACTCATATGCCCACCTCCTCGGCCTGCAACTCGAGCACGAACCGTGCGCCCGGCTCGCCGTCGGATCGATCCTCCACCCACACCCGTCCGCCGTGCATGCGGGTGTGCTCTTCCACCAATGCGAGGCCGAGCCCGGCTCCGTCGCTCGAGCTGCGTCGGCCGGCGACGGCGCCGCGCGCGAAGCGTTCGAAGACCAGCTCGCGTTCCTCGGGTGGAACACCCGCGCCGTGGTCCTCGACGATGATCCACACATGGCCCAAGGGCTCGCCCTCGCCCTCGGGCTCGGTGACCGTGATCTCGGCCTCGCCGCCGCCGTGCAGGCGAGCGTTGTCGATGAGGTTCGCGACCACCCGCGCCAGTCGCCGACGATCGCCGCGAATGACCACCCGTTCGGCGCGGTCGGTGACGTGCAGCGGCGTGGCCGGCTGGCTGCTGACGGCAACGGCTTGACGCACGAACTCGGCCACCAGCAGGTCTTCCAGGTTGAGGCGGATCGCGCCGGCGTCGAAGCGCGAGATCTCGAGGAGGTCCTCGACCAGGCCTTGGAAGCGGATCACATCGGCGACGAGCAGGTCGAGCGCCGACTGGGCGCGCTCGGGCATCTCGTCGCGACGGGCCTGCATGACCTCGACGCTCGCCGCCAGTGTCATCAGCGGTGACCGGAGCTCGTGGCTGACGTCGCTCGCGAAGCGGGCGTCTCGCTCGACTCTGGCCTGCAGCGCGGCCGCCATGTCGTTGAACGCATTGGCGAGTAGGCGCAGGTCGGGATCGTCGGTGGGCTCGAGACGGGTGTCCAGCCGGCCGCCGGCAATGGCCTGCGCGGCCTGCGCGGCATCGCCCAACGGCCGCACGGCTCGACTGGCGACGAGCGTACCCAGCAACGCGCCGGCGAGGGTGGTGATGATCCCCGCGAAGAGCAGGCTGAACAGAACGCTGCGCAGCGTGTCGGCGACGTCGTCCATCGGGACGAAATCGAAGTAGCTGTTCTCGGGCACGTCGAGCGGCACGCCGACGATCAGCACAGGGTCGCCGTCGATCGTGGTCACCATGCGGGCGGCGATGCCGTCGTCGATGACCCGACGCTGCAGCTCGGCAGGAATGGTGTCGGGGGAGTACTTCGTCGTCGGTGCGATCCAGGTCCCACCGTCGTTGATCGCGAAGCGGGTGACGCCGTAGGCCTGCATCCGGTCGGTGACCGACGCTGCGGTCGGATTCGCGGTACGCAACTCGTTCTGGGCGACCTGCGCGTTCTTGTAGGCCTGCTCCGTCGCGGACAACTCGCGTTGGCTCACCACGCTGCTGCGGGTGAAGCTGTAGGCGGCGGCTGCCAGGAAGCCGGCAAGCAGCATCGCGCCCAGCCCGAACATGAAGAAGATGCGGGTGCGGAGCCCGAACTTGCGCGGCTGCCAACCGGCGAGGCGAAACCGCGCTCGGTCCGCCCGGCCAGTGGACGGCAGTGCCACTTCGGTGGTGGGATCGACCGCGTTCACCAACAGGCTCGGTGACGTCAGGACTGCAGGCGGTAGCCGAGTCCGCGTACCGTCACGACGTGCCGCGGGTTGGCCGGGTCGGCCTCGACCTTGGTGCGCAGACGGCGGACGTGCACGTCGACCAGACGGCCGTCACCGAAGTAGTCGTAGCCCCACACCTTGTCGAGGAGACTCTCGCGGCTGAAGACCCGCCCAGGGTTCTGGGCCAGTTCGCACAGCAGGCGGAATTCGGTCTTGGTGAGGTGCAACTCGGTGCCGGCGCGAAGGACCTTGCCCTCGTCGGGCACGATCTCGAGGTCGCCGAAGACGAGCTTGGTGTGGCCGGGGCTGAGCGGCCGGATGCGACGCAGCAGGGCGCGGATGCGGGCGGAGAGCTCCTTCGGCGCGAACGGCTTGGTGAGGTAGTCGTCGGCGCCGGCCTCGAGGCCGGCGACCACGTCGTGGGTGTCGTTGCGTGCCGTCACCATCACGATGGGCACGTCGCTGGTGCGACGCAGCGTGCGGCACAGCTCGAACCCGTCGATGCCGGGGAGCATGATGTCGATGAGGACGACGTCGGGCGTTGCCTTGTGAAAGAGCTCGATGGCTTCCTCGCCGCTCCCGGCCTCGTCGACCGTCCAGCCCTCGTCTTCCAGCGCCAGTTTCACGGCGGTGCGAATGCGCTCGTCGTCTTCCACGGAGAGGATGCGGGTTCCCACGCCACCATGATGCCAGACGAAGTCAGCTCCCGAGCGCCTCGTCGGCATCGCGGATGAGTTGCCGTGCCGGATCGAACAGCGCAGGGTTGGCGACGAGCACCGAGGAAGGCCGCGCCGGACCGCCGTCGATGGCACCGGTTCGACAGCCCGCCTCACGGGCGATCAGCTCGCCGGCGGCGAGGTCCCACGGCCCGAGGAACTCTTCGAAGTAGACGTCGAGTCGACCGGCGGCGACATAGCAGAGGTCGGGTGCCGCAGCACCGAACCGACGGATGTCGCGTACGTGGGGGATCATCGTCGCCACCCGTCGTGCCTGGCGGGAGCGTCGTTCGGGCTGATAGCTGAACCCCGTGCCGACGAGTGCCAGCGACAGATCGATCGTGGCGCTGCAGCGGATGGGCTCGCCGTTCAGGAATGCGCCGCCGCCGCTCGTCGCCGTGAACAGTTCGCCGGTGGTGGGCACGTACACGACCCCGACGAGCGTGTCGGCCGGATCGTCGACCGAGGCCCGGACGGCGATGGAGACGGCATACCCGGGAAGGCCGTAGAGGAAGTTCGTGGTGCCGTCGATCGGGTCGATCAGCCAGTGGATGCCGGACGTGCCGACGGTCGCGGTGCCCTCCTCGCCCACGATGCCGTCACCGGGACGGGCCGCTCGGATGCCGGCCACGATGAGCGCCTCACTTGCGCGATCGAACTCGGTGACGACGTCGGTGGACGACGACTTCGTGTCGGCGGTCGCGATGCCGGCGGCTGCGCGCCCGTCGCACACCATCGTTCCCGCCTGGACAGCGAGCGACGACGCAAGCGCGAGCAGTTCGTCGGTCACGAGCGGCCGGATCGTTCGCGCTGCTCGATCTGGCGCCACTCGCCGAGGGCGCGCAGCACGAGCACGGCCACGATGCTCATTCCGCCCGCTGCGACGACTGCGCCGATGAGCAGGCCGAGGCCCTTGGGCGTGTCGCACGAGCCGGCGCACTGCAGCTTCACCAGCGTGTGGCCGATGACGCCGCCGGCCACCCCGCCCAGCAGGATGGCCACGAACGCGGCGGCACGCGCAGCGGGCGAGGGAAGGGCGGAGAGCGGACGTGGTTCGTCGGTCACCCTCTCAGCGTAGGCTCGTCGATCGTGCGTGCCACGGTGGTCGTCCCCACCTTCAACGAGATCGAGAACATCGAACGGTTGCTCCGCGAGGTGCGCGCCATCGCGCCCGACGCCCGGATCCTCGTGGTCGACGACGGCAGCCCCGACGGCACCGCGGACCGTGCCGAGGCACTCGGTGCCGAACTGGGCGCCATCGAGGTGCTCCGCCGCACCGAGAAGACCGGACTCGGTCACGCCTACCGCGCGGGGCTGCGTCGTGCCATCGACGACGGCGCCGACATCTGTGTGCAGATGGACGCCGACCTGTCGCACGACCCGCTGGTGCTGCCCGCCCTCATCGGCAACGTCGGCCATGGCGCCGACCTGGCCATCGGCAGCCGCTACGTGCCCGGCGGACGCACCATCGACTGGCCGCGTGGCCGTCGCTGGCTGTCGCGTTGGGGAAACCGCTATGCGGCGGGTGTGCTCGGGTTGGCCGTGAACGACGCCACCGCCGGATACCGCGCCTATCGATCGTCGATGCTCGAGGACATGCACTTCGAGTCGGTGCGGGCCGAGGGCTATGGCTTCCAGATCGAGATGACCTACCGACTGGTGAGCGCGGGCGGCAAGGTGGTCGAGTTCCCGATCAGTTTCCGGGACCGCACCGAGGGTGAGTCGAAGATGTCGGGCAGCATCATCGGCGAGGCGTTCCCGCTCGTCGCCAAGCTGTGGGTCAGCGACTTCCGCGGTCGCCGGCAGCGCCGAGCGTCCGGCGGCTGAGGCCCGAACACACGTTCCTGTGGCACACTGACTCCATGCGTCGTTGGCTCGTCGGTGGTGCGCTGATCCGGCACGGAGACGGTCTCGTGCTCGTCGGTAACCGCCGTCGCGACCAGTCGCTCGAGTGGACACCGCCGGGTGGGGTCATCGACCACGGCGAGACCCTGCTCGAGGGGCTCGCTCGCGAGGTGTTCGAGGAGACCGGTCTCACCGTCCGCGGCTGGACGACGCGGTGCTACACGGTCACCGTCGACGCACCCGACATGCACTGGCAACTGCGGGTCGAGGCCTGGGAGGCGACCGGGGTCGACGGCGGTGTCGTCATTGCCGATCCGGACGGCATCGTCGAGGAAGTCCGCCACGTCGGCGCGCTCGAGGCACCGGGTCTGCTGCAGGCCAGCCCGCCCTGGGTGCACACACCGGTCGGCGATTGGCTCAAGGGCGACCTGGCGGCCCACTATCGATTCGCACTGCACGGCACCGAACGCAACGCGACGCGGATCGAGCGACTGCAATGACGGCGTCGGGGTCCGCTGGCGCGATCACGCGCACCATCCTCCACGTTGACATGGACGCGTTCTACGTCAGCGTCGAACTACGCCGCCGGCCCGATCTCGTCGGCAAACCGGTCGTCGTCGGCGGCACCGGGAACCGTGGCGTCATCGCGGCGGCGTCGTACGAGGCCCGACGATTCGGCGTGTTCTCGGCCATGCCGTCGAGCACCGCGCGTCGGCTGTGCCCGCACGCCGTGTTCCTTCCCGGTGACCACGAGTTGTACGGCTCCGTCAGCACCGAGGTGCACGAGATCTTCCAGTCGGTGACGCCGTTCATCGAGCCGCTCGCCCTCGACGAGGCGTTCCTCGACGTGTCCGGCGCGGTGCGCCTGTTCGGCGACGGTGTCGCCATCGCCGACCTGCTGCGCGAGCAGGTCTGGTCGCAGCTCGGGTTGCGGTGCAGCGTGGGCGTCGCTCCGAACAAGTTCCTCGCCAAGCTGGCCTCGAAGGCGGCCAAGCCCGTCCCGCGGCCCGATGGCGTGGTCGACGGCCCCGGCGTGGTCGAGGTCCGTCCGGGTCACGAACTCGCGTTCGTGCACCCGCTGCCCGTGAGAGCGCTGTGGGGTGTGGGCCCGGCCACCCTGGAACGCCTCACCCGACTGGGGGTGCACACCGTCGCCGACCTCGCCGAACTCGACGAGGCCACGCTCGTGTCGGCTGTCGGCAAGGCGCACGGGCATCACCTGTACGAGTTGGCGTGGGCACGCGACGACCGCCCGGTCGAGGTTGATCGGGCGATGAAGTCCATCGGTCACGAGGAGACGTTCGCTCACGACCGGCACACCCACGACGAACTGCGCCGCGAGCTGGTACGTCTGTCCGACGGCGTCGCCACGCGTCTGCGCAAGCACGACACCGGTGCCCGCACGCTGGCCCTGAAGGTGCGTTTCGCCGGGTTCCACACGATCACCCGCTCGATCACCCTGCCGTCGCCCGTGCACACGGCGCACGCCATCGTGCAGGCGGTCGAGCCACTGCTCCAGTCGGTCGACCCGTCACCGGGGGTTCGTCTGCTCGGTGTCAGCGCCACCAACTTCGGCGCGCCGGCCGAGCAACTCTCGCTCGACGACCTGCTCGCCGCCGGTCCGGCGGGTGCTGGCGGGGTGCCGCCCGGCGCCGGCGAGTGGGAGGCCGCGGAAGAGACGGTCGACGCCATCCGAACCCGATTCGGCTCGGCAGCGATCGGCCCGGCCAGCGCCGTCGGTGGGCGTGGACTGCGCCTGGTCCGCAAGGGCGCGCAGCAGTGGGGGCCCGACCAGGAACCGGGCTGAATCAGTACGTTGGCCGCGTTGTGTCGTCGCTCGAATTCTGCGATGATGCGCTACGGCCATCGATCAGGAGCACGGCATGCCGCTCTCGGAAGACGAACAACGGATTCTCCGTCAGATCGAAGAGCAGCTGCAGCGCGACCCCGGTTTCGGTCGCAACCTCCACCAGCGCACCCACGGCAACCGTCGGGTGCTCGTGCTGGCCGGTTCTGCCGCAGTCGCCTGTCTGGTCCTGACCGTGGCCCTGTTGTCGGTCAGTCCGTTCCTGTCGTTCGCAGCGTTCATCGGCGCCGTCGTCGCTGCGCTGGTGTGTGAGCGACATGCGCGGTCGCTCAGTGAAGCCGGCATCGGCCACCTCACCGACAGCATGCGCGGTCGCTTCGGCGCACCGAACCAGCGCCGCGACGACTGACCCCCGACTGCGGAGGCGGCGCCCGCCGACGCTCGTCAGCCGACGAGGCGTTGGCGCATCATCCGCGGGTCCACCATGCCGCGGAGCCGCACCGCCCAGGGCGTGATCGAGCGACAGCGAATGCTCACCTCGGACTCGAGCGTCTCGCAACGAGCTGCGGCACGATCGTCGGGCTCGCCTCGTGAGTAGACGGCGTTGGTCACCTCGGCAGCCAGCTCGCGCAACGTCGCGTCGCTGACACCCGTTGCCGCCTTGGCCGCGTGGACGTACTCGAGCGGCGTGGCGCCACCCACCGGGGGCGCGCCGGCCAGCGACAGCTCGTGGCAGGCGCGGTGCCAAGCGCCGATGACCCGGTCGCGGGGGGAGCGATGGCGAGGGCGCGTCACGGCGGAGAAGATGCGCGGCAGCAGCAGCACCCACAGCACCAGCAGCACCACGGCGCCGAGCAGTACGACGGCGACCGCCGACGACGCGCCACTGCTGCCCCCGCCGTTGGCCACCGCCGCCACGGCCGTCGTGCTGCTTGCGCCGGGTCGACCGTCGGGTCCGACGCCACCCCGCACCGTGGTCGGTGTACCGCCGTCGGGATCGCGTTGGGTGGTGGGTGTGGTGTTCTGCGGGTTGTTGCCGTTGGCGCTGTCGCCGGGCGTCGCCTGCTGAGGCTGCACGAGCGTGTACTGCGACGCGTCCGGGTTTCCACGCTGTGGGGTGGGCTCGAAGGCCACCCAGCCGATGTCGTCGAACCATATCTCGGGCCACGCATGCGCGTTCCGGCCGAAGACGTGGAAGAGCCCGTCGCTGCCGAGGTCTCCTTGTGTGTAGCCGACGGCAACCCGGGCGGGCAGCCCGATGGACCGAGCCATCACCGCGAAGGTGCCAGCGAACTGCTGACAGAACCCCTCACGGTCGCGCAGGAAGGCATCGATGGCGTCGTTGCTGTTGCCGAGCTGCACGTCGAGGTTGTAGGTGAAGTTGTCGCGGAAGAAGGACTGCAGTGCCATCGCCCTCGCGTACGGCGTGGTGGCCGAGGCGGTGACGTCGCGGGCGGTGTCGCGGGCGCTCGCCGGGATGCCGCCGGGCAACTGGTAGTAGAGCTGGGCGGCACCGGTGACGGTGGCGGCGTTCAGTTCGTCGATGGTGGGAGTGCGCAGGATCGACACGACATCGATCACGTCGCCCTCGGAGACGCCGTTCTGCACGATGAGGCTCTCGGTCTGGCCCGCCCACAACACCACGTCTCCGGGGCTCACCTGTGCGGGGGAGTGGGCGGCGGGCACGTACTTGCCGCCCATTCGTTCGATCGTGAAGCGTTGGGTGATCGTGGTGCCACCGCGGATCTCGGCGGTGCGATCGCCCAGCTCGCGCAGGTCCTCGGCGGTGGGCGACCAGGTCGAGCCGTCGAACGTCGGCAGCCCGGTGAGGCGCCAGTAGTGCCCGCCTTCGGACGAGTCGACGGTGAACAACTCGCTGTTGCCCCGGTTCTTCATCCGCGCCCTGATGTCCACCAACGGGCTGAGCACTTCGGTGACACTGCCCTGTCGGTTGCGGGTGTCGACCAGCGCCCGCTCGCCCGCCCCCGGCAACTGTGGCGCGACGGCATAGGCGGCGACGGCGCTGACGCCGACGGTGAGCATGATCGTGGGCAGCACCGTCACCCACGACGCGCGACGCGACCCCATCCAGCCACCCTCGTGGTCCGCATCGGTGAAGCGCAGCGTGGCCACGGTGAGCAGTGCAGCGGCGATCCACAGGGTCGCGACGAGCACCCGGTACCGGTCGGCCCCGAGCGCCGAGGTGAACACGAACAGGACGGCGGACGGGACCACGGCCTCGATCCGACCCATCGCACGGAATGCGAACGTGTCGCTGAGGAGCACACACAGGGCGACGATCGCCGCGGCCGAGGTGGCGAAGCTGCCTTCGCTGGGTACGGGCGCAACGGCACTTGGGAACTGATCGAGGACGATGCGCAGGTCGACCCGCATCAGCTCGAACGTGCGTCCGGACGGAAGGAGACCGTTCAGCGTGTCGCGGTAGTAGATGATGCCGATCAACACGAGCATCGCGACGAGCAGTGCAGGAAGTGCTGCCCAGAGCGGCACGCGGGCGACGCGCAACACGAACGCGATGGCGTGCATGCCGAGGGCCAGCGCGACCATCGGGCGGAGGTACGACCAATCGGGGAACAGGCGGCACAGGGCCACCACCGTGACGACGGTGAGCATCGCCAGCACGAAGGTCGCCAGCGGTCGCGCGGCCTCGAGGCGCCTGTCCTCGGTGTCGCTCACACCGTCACCACCGCACTGCCGAGGACGAGTTGGTTCCACCCGTGTTGCAATGCCGTGAGCGACGTCGCGTCGACCGCGAACTTCGAGCCCGACGTGGGCGGCTCGGTGGCGGTGACCATCACGAGCGACTCGTCGGGTGCCGCGGCAGCGCGCACCGATGCGGCCGCCGGTGAGGTGGTGGTGCCGGTGACGAGGACCAGCAGCCCAAGGCCGTCGCCGTGGGTGCGTCCCGACGACGTGTGGTCGACGAGCTCATCACCTGCGTGCACCGTGGCCAGCCAGCGCAGCGAATCGTGCGCGACCTCGGGCCCGCGCAGGTCGATGCCGGGCGCGACCAGCCGTGTGGTCACGCCGAGGGCGACCGCCCCGGCGACGACGCTCGCAGCAGCGACGATGGCGCGCTCGAACGAATCGGGGTCGTACTGGGACTGCATGGTGTCGAGCACCACCACGCAGCGATGGACACCCTCGACCGCAGTTTCGCGCACGATGAGTTCGCCGGTGCGGGCCGATGACTTCCAGTTGATCCGTCGCAGATCGTCGCCCGGCACGTATTCGCGCTGCGAGTGGAACTCGTTGCCGGACTGGCCCCACGACTTCATCCGCAGGTGCTCGCCGAGGCGGCCATTGCTGGACAGGCCGGGGAACGCCAGCGGGATGCGTTCCGGAACGACGAGCACCTCGCCCGTACCGGCGAGCACGTCGCTGCGCATGCACAACCCGAGGGGGTCGGTACGTTCAGCGCGGAGTGGGCCGATGCGGAGCACCCCGCGCTGTGTGGACGGCACTCGGTATGCAGCGGTCGCGGCTTCGCCTGCGGGCAACGGCGCGAGCTGCATGGGTGCCCCGCCCCTGATGCCGACCGGCTCCCACAGGCGAAGACGCGGCGACCGCCGATGCGACGAGTTGACGACCTGGATGTCGACGCGGGCGGGTTCACCGACGGACACCAGCGACGGTCGGGCCACTCGCCGTACCTGCAGGTCGGGAAGTCGACGATTGACGACGACCGCCGAGACCGCCACGACGACGACCAGCGCGGTGGCGAGCACGTACAACTCGATGAGCCCGAACAGTCGCGCCACCACGAAGGTCGCCATCGCAGCGACGAGCGCCGTCCAGCC
Source organism: Acidimicrobiaceae bacterium (assembly GCA_031413415.1). Taxonomy (GTDB): domain Bacteria; phylum Actinomycetota; class Acidimicrobiia; order Acidimicrobiales; family Ilumatobacteraceae; genus UBA668. The sequence goes on along the minus strand of JANOET010000443.1, from coordinate 917 downwards.
GTGGCGGGTGGGCATCAGCGACCTGCCGGAACCCGCACTGCGTTGAAGAGATCCTGGATGACGGTTTCGGCGTTCAGGCCGCGGGCACCCGCGTCGGGTCGCAGCACCATGCGATGGGCGAGGACCGGGACGCTGACGGCCTTGACGTCGTCGGGGATCGCATAGTCGCGTCCCTTGGCGGCGGCATGCGAACGCGTGGCGCGGGCCAACTGCAGTGTGGCGCGGGGCGACAGGCCGAGCAAGAGGCCAGGATGGTTGCGGCTGGTCTCGGCGAGGTCCACCATGTAGCCCTTCAACGGATCGGCGATGTGGACGGTGCGTACCGCCTGACACATCCGCACGACCTCGGCGGCACTGATGACCGGCCGCAGCGAGTGGAGCGCATCGGCGGCGCCGTTCGAGTCGAGGATCTGCAGTTCGGCCGCACGGCCCGGGTAACCGAGCGACAGCCGCATCAGAAAGCGGTCCAGTTGGCTCTCGGGCAGGCGGTAGGTGCCCTCTTGTTCGATCGGGTTCTGGGTTGCGGCCACCATGAACGGGTTCGGCAGCGGGTGGCTCACGCCGTCGGCACTGACCTGGCGCTCCTCCATGGCCTCGAGCAGCGCCGACTGGGTCTTCGGCGAGGCGCGGTTGATCTCGTCGGCCAGCACGATGTTGGCGAACATCGGACCGGGCTGGAACACGAACGACTCGGTGGCCCGCTGGAACACGCTGACCCCCACCAGGTCGGCCGGCAACAGGTCGGGTGTGAACTGCACACGCTTCCACGTGCAGTCGATGGATGCGGCGAGTGCTTTGGCGAGGCTGGTCTTGCCGACCCCTGGCACGTCCTCGATCAGTAGGCAATGCGGAACAGCTGCCTGATCTGCGCGTCAATGTCATCCGTTCGATTGTCGCTGGCGGACGCTGCCTCGACA
>JANOET010000442.1:0-2646 GCA_031413415.1 Acidimicrobiaceae bacterium | reverse complement strand
CGCTTCGAGGTCGGCCTCGGTCGACACGTCGTACTGTCGGTACCCGGCGGGGATGATCCACGGGTTGGCGGCGTCGTACGGCGCTGCGTACGCCGAGCCCGAGATGGGGTCGAACGGCATGGGGCCGAGACCGGCGTTGGCGGTGGTACCGGAGACCGCCGCGATACCGGCGATGGAGCCGATCGCGACCACTCCTGCGATGAAGCGCTTGGACATCGTGTTCCTTTCGTCAGACGACGAGAGGACCGTACGAAACGAAGATGAACGGCGGCCGGGGTCGGGGTGACCCGCCGCTGAAGGTCGTGTGGCCGTTACGAATCAGCGCGGCCGGCGTCGAGACGGATGACCTGATCGGCTCGTTCGAACGCGACGGCGCGATGGCTGACGGCCAGCACCGTCATGCCGGCCGCGGCGAGGTTGGACCACAACTGCAGTTCGGTCTCGACGTCGAGTGCGCTCGACAGGTCGTCGAGCACCACCAGTTCGGGGGAGTGCACGAGTGCTCGCGCCGTGGCCACCCGCTGGCGCTGTCCGCCGGACAGTCGCAGCCCGCGAGGGCCGATGAGCGTTCCCGTGCCGTCGGGCATCGCGTCGATGTCGTCGCGCACTGCGGCCAGCTCGAGGGCCAGTTCCAGCGACTCGACCGGTACCTCGCCCAGCGCGATGTTGTCGGCCACCGAGTCGCTGATGAGCTGTGGCACCTGGGGCAGGAACGCCGCGTTCGGTGGCACCAGGAATGCGGCCCGATCGCCCAACTCGTGCTCGTTCCAGCACACGGTGCCACGCACGTCGGCGTCGTGCACCAGCCCGAGCAGGGCGCGCAGCAGCGTGCTCTTGCCCGACCCGATGGGGCCGGTGACGACCGTGAAGCTGCCGCGTTCGAGTTCGAACGAGATGTCGTGCACGCCGGCGCCACTGGGGTACACCGCCGACAGACCGACGACGCGCAGCCGGTGCAGCGACTCGCGACCCGGACGTCGAGGATCGCCCCGATGGTTGTGCTCGCCCTTGGCGATGGGCAGGGCGCGCTCGCGCACGAGGTTGCGCACGTCCTGATCGGCGACGAGCAACTCCATGCGACCGAACGCGACGCCCGCCTGCTTGCGCCGGGCGAGTACCCGACCCACCATGCGCGGTAGGAAGCTGAGCCATCCGATGTAGGCGGTGAAGACGGCGAGTTGGCCGATGTCGAACGCGCCCGAGGCGAGTGACCCGGCGCTGACCAGCAGCACGAGGCCGAGGCCGACGTCGGCTGCGCCCTGGCCGAACGCCTGGACTCCGTCGTCGAGCACGCGGTCGCGCACCGCGGTGTGGCGCCGTGCCTCGACCAACCGGTGCAGGTGATCGAGCGCCGGCGCCGTGGCGTCGTTGACCTTCACCGTGGTGGCTGCGGCCATCACGTCGCCGACGAACCCGCTCACCTCACCGGCGGCCTCGCGGTCCGCGGTGCGGTAGCGCTTGATGCGCGTGTCGAGCGCACGAGTTGCGACGGCGATGGCCGTGAGCGGCAGGATGAGGATGGCCGCCGCGCCGGAGTCGATGCTGCCGAGCACGAAGCCCGCCAGCGCTGTGAAGATGATGCCGGCGCTGATGTCGACCATTCCGTCGACGAACTGGGTGACGTCGTCGACGTCGTCGCGGAAGTGGGTGATGGCTTCGCCGGCCGACCCGACGGGCTGGCCGGCCTCGGGTCCGCCGCTCGCGAGCTGCGCCGTCAACAGGTTGGCGCGCAGGAACGACTGCATGTGGACCCACACCCGCGTCCACACGAGGGCACCCCAGTGGATGGTGGCCATCCGGACGACGTCGACGGCAAGTGCCGCTGCGGCGAACCAGTACACCTTGGTCGTGTCGCCCTGCTCCAGCGCGCGAAAGCCGCGACCGAGCAACCAGCCGCTGAGGACGGGCCAGCAGAAGAAGAGGACGAACAGACTCCAACCCAGCCAGAACGTGCCGCGGCGGTGCTGCGACACGCGCCAGGACAAGCGCCACACGTCGGATGACGTGCTCATGCGAGCAACTCCAGGTCGTCGGCCGCGTCGCTGGCTCCGGGCTCGAGCGCCAACTCGAGCAGGCGGTGGAAGCGGCTCGTGGGGTCGTCGGCGAGCGCGTCGCGGCTGCCGTGTTCGAGGATGCGTCCTTCGTGCAGCACCAAGATCTCGTCGACGTGCCGCAGGGTGCTCAGCCGATGGGCGATGACCAGCGTCGTGCGCCCCCGCATGAGCTCGGCGACCGCGACCTCGAGGCGCGCCTCGGTCTCGGGGTCGACGCGGGCGGTGGCCTCGTCGAGCACCACGAGGTCAGGGTCGCGCAGCCAGACGCGGGCGAGCGCCAGCAGCTGGGCCTCGCCGGCCGACAGGCCGGCGCCGCCGGCGCCGAGTTCGCGATGGATTCCGCCGGCGACGAGCGCAGCCAGTCCGGCCTGTTCGAGCGCTCGCTCGACCTCGGCGTCGGACGGCGCCGGATCGAACAGCGTGACGTTGTCGCGAAGCGTGCCGGAGAACAGTTCGACCTCCTGGGGGATCATCGCCACCCGTCGACGAAGTTCGGCGAAGGGCACGTCGTGCACGGGGACGCCGTTCAACCGCAACGAACCGCCCGTCGCCTCGACGAGCCGCAGCACCAACCGCGACAGCGTGGTCTTGC
>JANOET010000441.1:0-9377 GCA_031413415.1 Acidimicrobiaceae bacterium | reverse complement strand
TCGAACTGCTCAGCGACGACGACCCCGCCGAGGCCACCCTGCTCGAGCTGTACGACCGAAGCGGTGGCAACCCACTGTTCCTCATCGAGCTCGTCGCGCTCACCGAGGCGGGCGGCGACCGTGAGCTGCCCGACTCGCTGCGCACTCTGATCGCAGCGCGCCTCGACCAGCTCACCCTGACGCAGCGCCAGGTGCTCGAGAACGCCGCTGTCCTCGGCACGTCCGGCAACATGCTCGGGCTCGAAGGGTTCGCCATGGCGCTGAGCCAACCGGACCCCGGCCCGGTGGTGCACGAGCTCGACGAGCTCGGCCTGCTCGAAGTGCGCGGCCGCCGCTGGGAGTTCCGCAGCGACTCGGTGCGCGACGCGGCCTATCAGACGCTCACCAAGTCGGCCCGGGCCTTGCGCCACGCTGGCGTGGCGAAGGTGCTGGCCGGCTCGAACGTGAGCATCGACGACCTCGCCCACCACGCCGCCAGCGCCGCCGAGCTGATGCAAGAGCTGGGCAGCATCGCCGGTCTGCCCGACGACCTGCCCGAGACCGCCCTGAAGCTGCTGGCCACGGCCGCCGATCGCGCGCTCGAGAGCGGCAGCCTGCGGACGGCCATACGTCACTCCACCCGCGCGCTCGATCTCTCGCAAGGACCGCTCGCCGACGACGGTCGTATCGCCCGGTTGCACCAGGTGCGCGCCACCGCCGAGATCGAGCAGCGCCGCTTCGCGGAGGCGATGTCCGACATCGACGCCTTCCAGGCCATCGCCGAGCGCGCCGAGGACCCGACGATGCTCGCCGAATCCCATGCGTTGCGCGGACTGTTGGCGAACGTCGCCGGTCGGGGCGACGAGGCACGCCTCGAACTCGGCACTGCGGTCGATCTGCTGCGCAAGGTCGACCGACCCGATCTGCTGGCCGACGCGTTGCGCAACCGCGGCTTCATCGAGATGTTCACCGGCTCGTTGGCCGACGCCGAGTGGTTCTTCGGTGAGGCCGACGGCCTGTATCGCGACCTCGCCGACGAGCGCGGCATGGCCTACGTAGAGCAGCATCGAGCCTGGATCTCGTTCCTGTCGGGCGACCTGGTGCTCGCCCGCGACCGCCTCACCCACGCGGCGAGCACGCACAGCCAGCTCGGTGATCGGAACGGCGTCGGGTGGGCGTTCGGCCTGCTCGCGTTCATCGAGTTCTTCGAAGGACACTCCGACGAGGCCGAGGCGCTCGCCGTCACGGTGAGTCGCGAGGCCGAGTTGCGCGGCGACGAGTGGGCGGCCGGGATGATGGACACCCTTCGCGCCGACCTTCGTCTGTGGCAGGGCAAGTTGGAGGAGGCGCACGACCTCGCCGAGAAGGCACGTTCGCGGTTCAAGCGGATCAACGACCGGTTCGGCCTCATCCAGGCACTTGCTCCGCTCGTGCGCACGCAGGTCGCCCTCGGCAGGTTCGCCGCATCACAGCGCAGCAGCGAAGAGCTCAATGCGCTCGCCGAGAGCGGTCGCCAGGGGCCGTTCCCGCTCATGGCCATGTCCGGGGCGGCGCTGCATCGTGGTCAGCCCACAGTGGCGCTCGCTGCAGCCGAACGAGCCATCACCGAGATGGAGCAGAACGGGACCAACGCCTTCGAGCCGGGAATCGTGCGCGCGGGAGCATTGCTCCAACTCGGTCGGGTCGACGAGGCCCTGGTCGCGATCGAGTCGCTCCCCGCACATCGCGAGCGCCACCCGTTCACCCACGCGGTCGCGGCGCTGGTGCACATGGCCGCCGGCGACAGTGCCGCCGCCGTGGATCACGCATCCATCGTCACCCACGCCGATGGCGCCACCTATCTGGATCGTGTGTTCGCGCTGGTCGCCGCCGCCGGCGGTCATGCGTTGCAGGGCGAGCCGGCACTCGCCGAGTCGTCGGCCGACGACGCCGTCGCCACGGCGACCGGCGTCGGCGACGTGGTGGCCACCGCGCTGGCCACGGCCGTGTACCTGGCCGTCACCGGCCACGTGCACCCTGCGCACGACGACCGCACCCCGCTGAGCGACGGCTGGGAGCGAGTGGTGCAGTTGCTCGCGCGTCAGCTCAGCTGACGCTCGAACCGGTCAGCCGGCGACGTCGCGCCGCCACGGCAGTTCGGCGAGGAACTTGGCCGCTGCCGGATGGGGGTCCATCTCGCGCTCGAGGTTCATCGGCGTGGGATCCTTCTGCGGTGCGTGCTTCACCTGGCACCCGGGGCACCAGTAGATGAGCCGCTGATGTTCACCGACCCGCTTCACCTGCACGGTGTCGCCGCACCGAGCGCACCGCTGACCATTGCGCCCGTAGACGGCCAGGCCGCCGGGGATGCCCGGTTGAGTGACGCGCTGCGCCGTGGACAGGTTGGCTCGCAGCATGCGCGCTGCCGACTGAATGACCTGTACGCAGTCGGCGGGGTGCAGCCATTGCACTTCGGCGAACGGGCTGAGATCGCAGGCCCACAGGACTTCGCTGCGATAGACGTTGCCGACGCCGCACGCGACGTGCTGGTCGAGCAGCACTTCACTGACGAGCGCATTCGGATCGGGGTAGTCGTAGATGCGACGCGCGCACTCCTCGAGGTCCTTCACCGGCGCCGTACACAGGTCGGGCCCAAGGCGACCGAAACCCGGATGGCGATGCATGTCGAACTCGCGGAACGTCTCGACGACCGGGGCGTTGAAGCACACCGCGACCCAGTCGGTCACCTCGATCGCGACACGCATCTGATGGTCGGGCTTCCGCCACCGCTCGTCGTTGCGGTACAGGTGCCACGAGCCGGTCATGCGCATGTGGGTGTGCAACACCAGGCCGTCGTCCCAGAAGATCTCGAGGTGCTTGCCGTGGCTCTCGATGTGCTCGATGACGCGGCCCAACTTGGGCCTGGGCCCGTCGAGTCTCGGTGCATCGAACCGCACGACCGGCTTGCCCACCAGCGCGGTCCGCAGTGCAGCGGCCGAACGATGAATGGTGTCGCCCTCAGGCATCGAGGGAATCGTAAACGTTCAGCACGGCGGGCCGCGCGATACCCCCAGAGTTTGCTGGGTAGCGTGCGGGGATGGCCGACCACCAGGTACCCGATCAGGTGTCCGACACCGTGACCGACCAGCTTCACGACGCGGCGGAGCAGATCGACCACATCGAGCCCGAGTCCGATCCCATCGCCACGGCTCGTCGTCGGCACGGCGGCGCCGGTGCGATCCTGGCTGCGGGCATGTTCGGTGTGGACATCGCCCTCGGCCGCAAGCCGAAGGAAGAGGCACCGATCGTCGTCGACGCCAGCGGCGAACCCACCGACATCGACAAAGACGGCATCCGCATCCCGGTCGATGACGAAACCCACGTCTGGGCGCCACCCCTTCCCCCCAGCGACCCCGTCGTCGCGAAGCCGTCCAAACGTCGGCGCTAGTACGCTGCACCACGAAACCCCCGGGAGGTCGTGGTGAGAAGGTGGTGCGTCGGGCTCGTGCTGGCGTTGACGGCATCGGGCGTCGCGACGCTGCACGCGGCCGCTCCCGTCGCCGCCGCACCCGGGCGCGGACACCTCGACGACCCACGTCTGATCGCCGAACGTGACGACGCCCGCCGTGAACACAGCCGTCGCGCAGAGCGCACCACCGCACCGGCGCGTGTGCTGGTCGAGGTGCAGACCACCGACACCGAAGGCGTCGCTCGCGGGCTGCGCCGCGTGGGCGCCGAGGTCAGCGGCGAGGTACCGGGCTCGGTCGTCCAGGCGCTGGTGCCGGTCGATGCGCTCGAGACCGTGGCCGCCTTCGGCGCGGTCACCGACCTGCAGTACCCACGACGCCAGGGCTACGTCCCGACGTCGCCCGTGCGACGGAACGCGCTGCTGCCCGGTGTCGACGGCGGCTTCGGTTCGACCGTTGGCGAGGCGGTCATCGCGACACGCGCCAACCGTTGGCACGATGCAGTTCCAGCGCCGGGCTTCACCGCCGTCGGGGTGAAGGTCGGCATTGTCGACTACTTCCGTCCCGACGTCTGGAGCGAGCCGGAGAACGGCGTCCGTCCCGATGCGGCCCACCAGTTCTGCAAGGACTCGTTGAGCGCCACCGCCAGCCCGAGCAACCTGTGCAACAACGCCCGTTCCATCCGCGACTCGGGCGAGATCCACGGCAACGCGGTCGCGGAGATCGTCAAGGACATGGCGCCGGACAGCGAGCTGTACATCGCCAGTGTCGGCACCGTGTCGGACCTGGTCGCCGCCATCAGCTGGTTCGCCGCCAACGGCGTCACCATCATGACGCGCTCGCTCGGCTCGGCCTACGACGGCGCCGGCGACGGCAGCGGACCCCTCGGCGCCGCCGTCAACCACGCGGTCAGCCGCGGCATCACCTGGTTCAATTCGGCAGGCAACGAGGGCGCCGACCGTTTCCTGAAGAAGCTGGTCACCGCGACGGTGGCGGTCGACGGCGGCAACTACGTCAACATCAACGACGGCAGCCCAGCGGTGTCGCCCACCGTCGACACATGGCTGCGTGTCGACTCGTTCAACGGCGGCTGCTTCTTCATGGACGGCGTCCGATGGGCGAACGACTGGTACCTCGGCGCCGCCAGCCGCACCGACTACTCCGTCGAGTTCTGGCAGCCGCGGGTGGGCTTCAACCCTGGAGGCGTCACCAGCCACCGCAACCCCTTACGGTCACAGGTGGAGCCGCTCGACCTCAACAGGGGCGCGTACGGCAACCAGGGTGGTATCGGCATCGGCGGCAACATCATCAACCGCGATCAGCGAGCCGGTGCGCCGCCGCTCGAGGCGAGCGACATCGCCGTCTGCCCGAGCCGGGTGTCGAACATCAGCGACGGTACGTCGGTCACCTACATCCGTTTGAATCGCCGATCGACGACCTCGATCGGCGCTGCACCCGATCGGATGGAGATCGCCATCTCGGGCTCGGCGTTGGTGGAGTACCAGTACTCGGACCGCGCCGGAAGCGCCGCGACGCCGGTGGTCGATTCGAGGAATCCTGGCCTCGTCTCGGTCGGCGCGGTCGACATCAACGAGGGGTATCGACTGAACGCCGCAGATCCGCGGAGCATCGCGTGGTACTCGTCGCAGGGGCCCACCACCGACGGACGGACCAAACCCGACCTGTCGGCGTGGGCCGGGGTGACCAGTTGGACCTACGCCACGTACGAGCCGGAGTCGGGTGGCGTGTTCAGCGGCACGTCCGCTGCGGCGCCGTCCGCGGCGGGCGTCGCCGCGTTGTTGAAGGGCGCCGGTCTCGCCGCCACTCCGGCCGCGCTCGCCGCGCTCGTGAAGCACCAGACGCTCGACCACGCACCACTGGGTCCCGACAATGCCTACGGCTTCGGAATCACCCGACTCTTCGACCCACCCGATCGACCCGCCGAGGTGGCGTCCAAGGGTCGCTACATCCCGCTGGCCGTCCCGACCCGGGTCTACGACAGTCGGCCCGTCCCAGGCGGACCACCCACGTACTCGCGTGCATTGGGCTCGATCATCAACGTCCCCATCAGCACGATCGCCAAGATTCCGGCGGCGTCGATGAGCGCCGTGGCCGTGAACGTCACGTCCGTGGCCAGCAGATCCGCTGGATTCGTGCAGGCGTTCCCGTGGAACCGATCGCCGATCGGCGCCTCGAGCACGCTCAACGTCAACGCGGCCGGCCAGATCGTTCCCAACTTCTCGATCGTGCCCGTGGGTGACGACGGCATCATCAGCGTGTACCTGCCGGTCGGCGGCCATGTGATCGTCGACCTGATGGGGTGGTTCACCAAGAACGAGGTCGCGCCGACCGACGGCCGCTACGTCCCCCTCGCCGCACCCACCCAGGTCTACACCGGCACGCTGTCCACGGGCTCGTCCGCGAGCGTGTCGCTGGCGCTCGGTCCGTTCCCGACCGGGCTGGTGCCAAGGGGTCAGGCCACAGCAGTGGTGGTCGATCTCACCGCCTGGGGCGGCACACAGGGCGGCTACCTCCGCACCGCACCGAGCGGTGTCGACGCTCGTTCGATGACGCCGTCGAACCTGAACCTGACCACCGACGGCTCCCAAGTCACCAACATGGCCATCGTGAAGCTGGGCCCCGACGGCCGGATCCAGATCTACTCCAAGGCGGGCCGGAACTCGCTCGGCCAACCGGTGAGGGTGACGACCCGACTGAAGGTCGATCTGGTGGGCTACTTCACCTCCGCCGGCGCGACGGCGAGCGATGAGGGAACCTTCGTCCCCGTTCGGCCGACCCGCATGTACGACAGCCGCCGACCGACGCCGAAGCCCATCGCCGCCCGCACTGCGCGCACCATCACCGTGGGCGGGGCTCCCGACATCTTCGGCGCCGCAGGCCCACCCGCCAGCGCCATCGCCTACGCCGGGAACTGGACCGTCACGCAGCCGGCCGCGACCGGGACGCTGTCGGTCTACGCCGCCGTCCGGCCCAATCCGCCGACGCCGAACGTCAGCTTCACCGCAGCGGCGACCGTCGCCAATGGGGCATTGTTCCGCACTGTCTTCGTGCCGGGAACCCCTCCGGCAACGGACCGAAGTACTGTCAACGCTTTCATGAGCGCGACCGGACATGTCATCATCGACATCAACGGCTACTTCCTGGCGGCCACACCTCCCTGATGAACGAGCAACTCGACACACGCACCGGCTGGTTGGACAAGGACCAGCTCCAGAACATCCGCGCCAACGTCCCGTTGGTGTACGTCGATGCCGTACCCGTTCGGGTCGACGAACTCGGACGGGTCACGTCGGTGGGCATGCTGCTCCGTCAGGCCGCCGACGGCACCATCAGCCGCATGGTCGTGAGCGGCCGCGTCATGCACGGCGAACGCATTCGCGAGGCCCTGCTACGGCATCTCGAGAAGGACCTCGGTCCGGTGGCGCTGCCCCGAATTCCTGCCGAGGTCGCCCCGTTCACGGTGGTCGAGTACTTCCCCGACGCCGACGTCAGCGGCTTCCACGACCCGCGACACCACGCGGTCAGCCTGGCGTTCGTGGTCCCCGTGTCGGGCGACTGCCAGCCCACGCAAGAAGCGCTCGACCTGGCCTGGTACCCGCCCGAGCAGGCGGTCAGCGAGGCTGTCCGCCGCCAGATGACCGGCGGTCACGACCGTCTCATCCGGCTCGCGCTGGCGCACGTCGGTCAATTGCCGTAGCGGTCGACCAACTCGCGTCCCAGGCGCAGCAGGTCCTCCCGGAGCTCGACTGGTTCGACGACGTCGACCGACGCGCCGAACCCGCTGAACGACGCGGCCATCTCGCGCACGGAATGCCCGCGTGCTTCGACCTCGACCCACTCGTCGTCGACCGCGGCGCTCACCCGCAGCCGTTCTCCGAACACGAACGCGACCATCCGCAGGGCGTCGCAATGGACCATCGCACGCGCGACCACGGGAGTCCGCATCTCGTCCACCCGATCGGCGATGAGCGCCCACGCCTGGGTCAAGTCGAACCCCGTCGGCACGGCCGCCGCCCGCCCGGTGCGACGCACTGACTGCACCCGATCGACCCGGAACGTGCGCAAGCCGGCCTCCGTGTCGGCCACCAGGTACCAATGGCCGGCCTTTGCGGCCAGGCCGAGTGGCTCGATGACGCGGCTCGTCGCATCACCGACTCGAGAGGTGTAGGCCAACTCGAGCTGCGAACCCTGCACGACGGCGTCGCGCACGTCGTCCAGCAGGGGTGGCCGGCGTCGCGCCGGAGCGGTCTCGCCCCACGGCCGCTGGTCGACCAGCGTCGTCGCGCCGGCGCGCTCGGCCGTCACCCGGAACTGTTCGGGCAAGGCACGCACGAGTTTGCGCAATGCGGCCTTCACCTCGGGTGTGGTGCTCGCCTGCGGGCCGGCCACCATGAACAACGCCTGCGCCTCGGTGGCCGTGAGGCCGCTCAAATCGGTGCGACCACCGCCGGCGAGGCGCCAGCCCCCGTTGCGGCCTGGCAGCGAGTACACCGGCAACCCGGCGACACCGAGGGCCTCCAGGTCGCGGCGGGCAGTGCGCTCGCTGATCTCCAACTCGGCGGCCACCTCGGCGGCGGTGACCTTCGTGCGGTGTTGCAGCAAGAGCAGGACGGACACCAACCGGTCGGCACGCACGTCGCGATCATTTCACGAAAACTGGACAGGAGATGACCACGTTGACTGCGAAGGTGAGCCCATGACCAACCACGAGACCGACTCCACCACCCGCACCCAGGCCGCGACGATCGACGAGATCCCTGGCCCCGACGATCCGCGCGCCGCATTCGCCCACGCCACCATCACCCTGCGAGCCTTGGTCGACGGCATCCGCGCCGACCAGCTCGACAGCCCGACACCCTGCCCCGAGCTCGACGTGCGTTCGCTCCTGGGTCACATGCTCACCGTGTACAACCGCCTCGTCGCCCTCGGCTACGGCACCGACCCGATGGACATGCCCGACATCGTCACCGGCGTCGCCGACGACGCGTGGCCCGCCGAGTTCCTGGCCGCCGCGCACCGCGTGCACGCAGCGTGGACCGACGGGGGCAAGCTCGACCAGATGATGGTCCTGCCGTGGGCCACTGCCCCCGGCAGCGCGATGTTGGAGATGTACACGTCCGAGCTCACCGTGCACACCTGGGACGTCGGCGTCGCCACCGGTCAGCCCGTGCGGTGGCACGAACCGGCCATCGAGGTCGCGTTGAAGTCGGCCTTGCAGTCACTGCCCTCCGGCGATCGCGAGGCCTACTTCGCCGAGCTGGCCAAGGACCCGAAGTTCACGCCTGAACTCGCAGTGCGACCGCCGTTCAGGAACATCGTGCCCGTGGCCGACGACGCATCGGTGCTCGACCGGTTGATCGGTTGGTACGGCCGTCAGCCGTCGATGGCGGAGTAGCCCTGCCGCACGTCCCACACATGGTGCACGGGGTCGTGCACCATGTAGCGGGTGAACGAGCCGATGGTGAATTCGGCGCCATCGCTGCGGAAACCGGTGCGGCCCAGTTCCTCGGGCCGCACCGTCGCGAACGCCCTCGCCAACAGGTCGGCAGCGACCGCGAGCTCACCGGCGACCTCCACCGGGTCCTGCTCCGCGTAGCGGTCGGCGATGGCAGTCTCGTCCTGGTCCCAGTTGGGGAAGTGCGGACCGTCCTGGTCGCGCATCAGATCCAGTCGGAACAGGTACAGACGGAACACGTCTCGAACATGGCAGGCGTACTCCAGCCCGCTCCACGTGTGGTCGTCGGGCCGCTCACGCACCGACGGGCGGTCGAGCAACCGCGACCACTCCACGGCGTTCGCCCGCAGCTCGGCCGGGGCGTCCTCGACCCGGAAGTGCTCGCCGTCGAAGCCACACTCGGGGCAGGCGCGCTCCAGCACCCACGTCCAGTCCTTGTCATCGGGAACGATCGGCATCACCTGACGCTAGATCGC
>JANOET010000440.1:0-6932 GCA_031413415.1 Acidimicrobiaceae bacterium | reverse complement strand
GCGGTGGCCGCGGCTTAGCCCCGCCGCGCGCCCCGCGACTCGATCGCCGGGTTCGTCGCCGACGTGCCGTTCGACGACCGCCACCCCTCGGCGCCCGACATCGCTGCGGTCGCGGCGGCGCTGCCCGACCTCACGGTACCTGTGCGACTCGTGTGGGGTGCGAAGGACCCCGTGTTCAACGACGACTTCGCCGAGGACCTGTTGGAACGATTCACCGACGTCGCACTCCATCGCATCGCGTCGACCGGACACCTCACCGTGCTCGAGACGTCGATCGCCCCGTTCGTCGAGGACGCGATCTCGTCGGCGACGCCGTCGGCCGTGGCCGTGCCCGGCGCGGCCGCGCCCGTGGCCGTGCCCGGCGAACCCGTCGGTCCGGTCGGCGACGTGGATGAGATCTGGTCGCGGGTGGCGGGTGGCGATCCGCTGGCCATCGCCGTCAGCGACGCCGCCTCGGGCGACCTCGTCTCGCGCCGCGAGTTCGAGTCGCGGGTCGCGACCTACGCCGTGGCACTCGCGGCGAGCGGAGTGCGGTGCGGCGATCGGGTCGCGGTGCTCGTGCCGCCCGGCGTCGACCTCCTCGCTGTCGTGTACTCGTGCTGGCGAATCGGCGCCGTCACCGTCGTCGCCGACCGCGGTCTCGGTCTGCGCGGGCTGGGTGCTGCGGTCCGTTCGGCGCGTGTCGCGCACGTGGTCGGGCCCGGAAAGGCCATCGCCGCCGCGCGCGTCCTGCGGTGGGCGCCTCGTGCCACGTCGATGTCGCTGTCGACGCTGCACAGCGCACCGGTCGTCGCGTCCCTTGGCGACGTCGCCGTGGCGTCGCCGTCGTCGGCCGACCCGGCTGCAGTCGTGTTCACCTCGGGCGCCACCGGCCCGGCGAAGGGCGTGCGCTACACGTTCGGCCAGCTGTGCGCCCAGCGCGATGCCGTGCAGTCCCAGTACGGCATCACCGCCACCGACCGCTTCGTCGCGGCGTTCGCGCCGTTCGCCGTGTTCGGGCCCGCGCTCGGCATTGCCACCGGATTCGCGGACATGGATGTCACCGCGCCCAGCACGCTCACTGCTGCCGCGCTCGACGACGCCTGCGCGCGCATCGACGCGACGATGGTGTTCGCGTCGCCCGCCGCGCTGGCCAACGTCCTGGCGACAGCGTCCGCGCCGGTCCCGGCGCTCGCGAAGGTCCGTCTCATACTGTCCGCTGGCGCACCCGTCCCCATCGACACCCTGCGGCGCATGTCGGCGCTGTGCCCAGCCGCCGCGCTGCACACGCCGTACGGCATGACCGAGGTGTTGCCCGTCGCCGACGTGTCGCTGGTCGATCGAGTGGCCGCCACCGTCGGAAGCGATGGTCGTGGTGTGTGTGTCGGGCGCCCGGTGCCCGGCTGCGACGTACTGATCCTCGACGTCGACGCCGAGGGTGACGTCGAGGGTGACGCGTCGCGACCAGCGGGCGTCACCGGCGAGGTGGTCGTGCGCACACCGTGGATGTCGTCCGGGTACGACCGGCTGTGGCGCACGCAACAACTGGCTCGGCCGGTCATCGGCGACGCGGTGTGGCATCGCACCGGCGACGTCGGTCACCTCGATGTCGACGGCAACCTGTGGATCGAGGGTCGCGTCGTGCACCTGGTCCACACCGTCGACGGCGCGGTGTCGCCGGTGCCCATCGAGATCGCCGCCGAGACCGTCGACGGAGTGCGTCGAGCCGCAGCCGTCGGTGTCGGTCCGCGAGGTGTGCAACAGGTGGTCGTGGTCGTCGAGGACGAGCGCGACGGCCAGGCGTCCCCGCCGCTCATCACCGCGGTGCGCGCCGCGGTGGCACCACAGGTGGTGGCTGCGGTGTGGTGTGGGCCACTTCCGGTCGACATCCGTCACAACGCCAAGATCGACCGCACGGCGCTCGCCGCGACCATGGAGCGCCGGCTCTCAGGACGGTCGTGGTGAAGGTGCTCGTCACCGGCGCCGGCAGTCTGCTGCTCGGCCGTGTGGCCGAGGAGTTGGTCGGCCGGGGTGACGAAGTCGTGTGCCTGCAGCGTCGGCCGCTCGAACTGCAGGGAGTGCCGGCCGACGTGATGGTGCAGGGCGACGTGCGCGACGCGTCCGCCGTCCTCGCAGCTGCTCGTGGCTGCGACGCGGTCATCCATGGCGCCGCGCGTGTGGGCGTCGTCGGCTCGTGGGACGACTTCCGCAGCGTCAACGTCGACGGCACCGCCAACGTGGTGCACGCCGCGCGGGCGCTGCACATCGAGCGTGTCGTGCACGTGTCCACGCCCTCGGTCGCCCATTCGGGCAGTTCGCTGGTGGGCGAAGGTGCCATGCCAGCCGTGACCGGCCGGTCGGGCGCTCACTACGCCGAGTCGAAGGCGATCGCCGAGATCGCCGCGCTCGACGCCGGCGTCGTCGCAATTCGTCCGCATCTGGTGTGGGGCCCAGGCGACACGCAGCTCGTGGGTCGCATCGTCGAGCGCGCCCGCGCCGGTCGACTGGCGATGGTCGGCAGCGGCAACGCGCTCATCGACAGCACCTATGTCGACAACGCGGTCAGCGCGCTCCTGGCCGCCGTCGACGCCATCCATCCCGGTGCCGCGTGTGCCGGCAGGGCCTACGTCGTCGCGAACGGCGAGCCGCGCACCGTGCGCGAGTTGATGGAGGGCATCTGCCGCGCTGCGGGGGTTCCCTTCCAACCGCGTCGGGTGCCGATGTCGGTCGCCAAGGGGCTCGGCGCCGTGGTCGAACGTGTGTGGCCGCGGTGGCGCGACGACGAGCCGCCGATCACCCGGTTCGTGGCCGAGCAGCTCGGCACGGCGCACTGGTTCGACCCGCGCCCCGCCCAACGCGACCTCGGCTGGACCCCCCACGTCACGCTCGACGAGGGCTTCGACCGTCTCCGCGACTGGTTCTCCGCGCGAACCTAAGTTTCTGGTGAACGCCCGGCAGTGCCCCACCAGATGAACGCCGTCGCGATCGACATGAACACGAGCAGCGAGGCGGCGAACGGTCGTACCGTGCCGTCGAACGCGTTGGCGGCGAGGCCACCGAAGATCGCGCCGCCTGCGGTGGTGATGGTGGCGATGATGGCCGACGCCGTGCCGGCGACATGGGGGAGCGGTGTCATGGCCGCCGTGTTGGCATTGGGAGTGAGTCCCTGGGCCATGGGCATGGCGATGGCGAGGGCGGCGGCGAACACCCAGAAGTTGGGGATGCCGCCGTTCAACAGCGACACCCCGAAGAACATCGTGCACGTCGCCATGCCGATCAGCGACATGCGCCGCAAGAGTCGGGTGACGCCGATGCGCTGCACGAGGCGTGCATTGAACAGCGAGTTGGCGGCGAACAGCACCGCGACGACGGCGAAGAACAGCGGGAACCACTCGCTGTAGCCGTAGACGTCGCCGATGATGACCTCGGAGCTGGCCAGGTACGCCATCATCGACGAATACAGGAACGTCATCGCGATCATCATCGACATCGCCTGGCGATGGGTGACCACCTCGCGGCCGCCGGTGACGACGGCGCGGAGCGTGAACGGGCGGACGTTCGCGGGGTTCAACGTCTCAGGCAGGCGGCGGGCCCACAGCATCATCACGACGGCCATGGCTGCGGGAACCCAGAACACGGCGCGCCACGGCAGGAAGTGGATGAGTCCTGCGCCGAGGGCCGGGGCGAGGATCGGAACCAGCATGAAGACGGCCATGATCATGGACATCAGCCGGGCCATGTCGTCGCCCTCGTTGCGGTCGCGGATCATGGTGACCGCGAGCGAGCGAGGTCCGGAGGCGCCGACGCCCCACACGAAGCGGGCGATCACCAGGAGCGGCCACGTGGGGGCGAGCGCCGCGACCGATGCGCCGATCATGTACAGCACCAGGCCGGCGTACAGCGGGCGTCGCCGGCCGATTCGATCGGAGAGCGGACCGTAGAACCATGGGCCGATCGCCATACCGAAGAAGTAGGCGGTGATGACCCACGTGACCTGGGTGGAGTCGGCCGACATGCCGTACTCGCTGCGGATGTTCGGGAAGGCGGGCAGCATCAGGTCGATGCCCAACGCGGTCATGGCCATCAGCGCGGTGACGAGGGCGATGAACTCGCGTCCGGTGGCGATGCCCTTCGTCGGCCCGGCCCCGGTGTCGAGGGCTGGGGCGGTCGCAGTCACACGGACCACGATAGGGGCGCGGTGCCCCGGTACCGCAGGCGCATGGTTGGCTACAGCGAGTGCAGCGGTTCGTCGAACGGGCTGCCGAACATGCGTTGCAGCATGTCGTCGGCGGCGCCGCGCACGTCGAGCCCGTGCTCGCCGCCCACGCTCAGCGCAGCACGAGCGACGCCGATGACCGTGTTGGCAACGGCGTTGGCGCGCAGCTCTGCCTCGGGCTCTCGGCCCCAGTGCAGCATGAGGTAGTCGGCGATCGCCTCCTCGTAATCGCGGTCGGTCCGGGAGTCCTCGTCGCGAAGTTCGGGCACCGTGGACAGCAGCGTGTAGCGAGCGAGGCGGCTCGGATCGGTGGTCTCGAGCCGGGCGCGCAGCACCACACGCAGATGAAACATGGGGTTCACGTGTGGCGCGCCGTCCATCAGTCGGTCGACGAAATCGATGACCCGCTCGCCGTGATCCGGAAATGCGGCCGCCGCCTTCGTCGGGAAATGCAAGAAGAAGGTGCGGGTGCTCACTCCTGCTGCGCTGGCAATCTCCTCGACGGTCGTCTCGTCGAAGCCTTGCGCCTTGAACAATCTGATGGCGTGTTCGGCGAGGTTCTTGCGCGTCTCGAGTCGCTGGATCTCGCGCAGG
The DNA here is from genome assembly GCA_031413415.1 of Acidimicrobiaceae bacterium. Classification (GTDB taxonomy): domain Bacteria; phylum Actinomycetota; class Acidimicrobiia; order Acidimicrobiales; family Ilumatobacteraceae; genus UBA668. The sequence goes on along the minus strand of JANOET010000440.1, from coordinate 2,143 downwards.
CCGAGCGGACGTTGGTCGTTCGGCCTGTGCCCCATCGACGTTCCTCCTGCGGATTCCTTGACCTTGCCGAGATCAGGGTAAATACTGCACTCACTGTACCAACCATGGGGGTGGTACGGAATGGGGGACATCATGCGCTTCGGCACCAGGAATGGTCTTCGTCGGGCAGCAGCCATCGGCATTGCTGGTGTGTTGGTGCTGGCGGCGTGTTCGAGTTCGGACGGTCCGTCGTCCGACGGCACCAGCGGCGGTGGTGGCAGTTCCGACAAGGCATTGCTCATCGCCCGTGGCATGGACGTCAACTCGCTCGACCCGTCGCGCGCCTATTGCGACACCTGTCAGATCTTCATGACGGCGGTCTACGAGACGCTGATCGGCCTCGCCGACGACAACCAGACGCTCGTGCCTCGGCTCGCCACGAAGTGGGAGAGCAACGCCGAGCAGACCGAGTTCACCTTCACCCTCGACCCCAACGCGAAATTCGCCGACGGCAGCCAGGTCACCAGCGACGACGTGAAGTTCTCGTGGGAGCGCCTGGCAGGTCTGCAGGCTTCGGCCTCGTACCTCGTCGGCACCATCGACACCATCGACGCGTCCGACCCTGGCGTGGTGAAGGTCACCCTCAGCCAGGCGAACTCGGCGTTCCTCGCCCAGGTGAACGCCAGCTACCTCGGCATCGTGAACAAGAAGGTGGCCGAGGCCAACGGCGCCACCACCGATCCCGAGACCGACGAGGCCGAGCCGTGGTTCCTGGCCAACTCGGCCGGAAGCGGTCCGTTCTCGCTCTCGGCCTACCAGGCGGGTGCCGAGCTGCGGCTCAAGCGGAACGACGCCTACTGGGGTGCGACCAAGGCGGCGTTCCCAGAAGTGGTCATCAAGGAGACGCCCGATGCGGTCACGCAGCGCCAGCAACTCGAAGCCGGTTCGGTCGACATCGCCATGCAGATCTCGAACGATGCCTCCAAGGGCATGAGCGGCAACGGTGTCACGGTCGAGCAGGTGCCCAGCTTCAACTTCGTGTACCTGGCGCTCAGCCCCGGTGCGAAGGGCGCCGAGAAGCTGACGCCGGGGGTCCGTGAAGCCATTCGTCTGGCATTGGACTACACGGGTCTGGTCGACGCCACGGTGGGCGGCGCCGGGAAGCCGCAACCGTCGCCCATCCCGAACGGTTTCGCCGGCACCGAAGGTCTGGCCGAGCCGGCGCAAGATCTCGACAAGGCCAAGTCGCTGCTCTCCGACGAGGGCATCACCAGTCTGGATCTCGACGCCACCTACCCGTCGCTGAACGTGTACGGCGTCGACTTCTCGACCGCGATGCAGAAGGTGCAGACCGACCTGAAGGCAGTCGGCATCAACCTGCAGCTCAACCCGGTCGAGATCTCGGTGTGGGCCGATCAGATCGGCACCGACGGCATCCCGGTCACCATGCTGTACTTCGCACCCGATCACACCGACAGCAGCCAGTACGTGCAGTACTTCGGTCTGCTCGAGGGTTCGCAGTGGCAGACGTGGGGTGGCACCGACGTGAGCACCGAGCAGACCGACCTGCTCAGCTCGGCATTGGCCGAGCAGGATGCCGCCAAGCGTGCCGACATCTACCAGCAGTTGGCCGAGTCGATGATCGCCGACCACGTGATCATCCCGGTGGTGAATCCCAACCTGTTCCTCGCAGCCCGAGACGACATCAAGGGGCTGTACTACAGCGCGTGCTGCAACCTCGAGCTCGCCAAGCTCAGCCGCGGCTGACCATGGTCCCTCAGGTGACCGCTCGGCCCGTGCCCGTCGCTTCGGCGACGGGTGCGGGTCCGGGTGATTCGACCGTCGGGGAGCGTGTCACCTGAAGCGGTATCTCTGGCGTCGCGTCGCGGTGATGCCCTTCCTGCTCCTGGGCATCGCCACGGTGGTGTTCCTGGTGTCGCGCATGACACCGGGCGATCCGCTCGTCACCATCGTCGGCGAGCGCAACCTGAACAATCCCGAGATCGTTGCCGCCGCCGAGGAGCGGTGGGGTCTGAACGACTCGGTCGTGCAGCAGTACTTCACGTACATGCGCAACCTCCTTCGTGGCGACATGGGGACGTCGTTCACCACGCGCCAGTCGGTCACCAGCGACCTGTGGTTGCGCCTGCCGGCCACGCTCGAG
>JANOET010000439.1:0-2794 GCA_031413415.1 Acidimicrobiaceae bacterium | reverse complement strand
GGTGATCGCGGGCACCACGCGCTCGTCGGCCATCGTCGGGTTCGCCGGCATCCCGATCGGCCTCATGCTCGCCCTGATCCACATGATCACGATCCCGATCGACAACACGTCGGTGAACCCGGCCCGCTCGCTGGGCGCTGCGGTCTTCGCCGACAGCTCGGCCGACGCGCTGCCTCAGCTGTGGGCGTTCATCGTGTTCCCGCTCGTCGGTGGCGCACTCGGAGCGATCATCCACAAGGTGCTGCACGGCACCGACGCCTGAGTCGTCAGGCGGGCAGTAGAGCCAGCAGGTCGGCGCGTCGCTTCGGACCGAGCGACGCTTCGGCCGGCCGGTTCTCACGGTCCTGCCACACAGCGAAGACACGGGCCCCGATGTCGGCGTCCTTGGCCATCGCGTCGGGCGCGTCGAGCAGGTTGAGGCTGCGGAAGAACGCGCGGAGCACCACGGCATCGCTGCGCACTGCCGGCAGCAGACCGTCGCGAAACACCGAGCGCATGAAGGTGCGCGGATCGGACGAGTCGCCATCGGGGTCGTCGCCGGCGAGCAGCGCCGCCGCCACCCGCCGGGCCTCGGCATCCTGTACGACACCCGAGCGATACCAGGGCACGATCTCGCTGCGCAGGTCGTCGTCGTAGGCAGCCATCATGGCCGCGACGTCGTCGGGGTGCGCCGCCACGGCCCGAGCCAACAGGTGGGCCCCCCAGAACGCGATGGAGCACCCTCGGCCGTAGAGCGGGTTGGTGCACAGCACGGCGTCGCCGACGGGGATGATGCCGGTGGCCACAGGGCGACCGTCGGGTACGTAGTCACGCCACCGGTTCAGTAGCCCGGCCATCACGTGCACGTCGGCGGTGAGGGGCTCGGCGCGCCCGTCGAGCCACGGCGCTGTGGCCACCAGTTGGCGGGCGCACTCGTCGAACACGTCGGGATCGGCGAGCATCTTGCGCAGCTCGTCGTCGACGGTCGGCGTGGCCAGGGTGACGCTGAACGTCCGGTTGTCGCCCACGAACACGCCGTACTTCAGATAGCCGAGGTCACCGCCGATGGGACCGGTGCGCGGCGGGTATCCGTACCCGTCGGACAGTCGGTAGAAGCGGCTGAAGTAGACGATGCCGGAGTCGTCGACCTCCTCCCGGATCGGCGCAGTTCCGGCCTCGACCAGCCAGTCGCTGAGCGCGCTGCGCCGACCGGCAGCGACCACCACCAGGTCGCCCTCGATGGTGCTGCCATCGGCCAGCCGCACCCCGACGACGTGAGGGGTATCGGCGACGATCTCGGTGCCGGTGACGACGCCCTCGACTCCGACGCCGGTGCGGAACTGCACCCGACCCTCGGCGATCGCCTTGCCGCGCAGCACCCACTCGAACGTCGTGCGGCGACACGCCAGCATCACCAGCTCGTCGTCCTGCGGCAGACGGACGAAGTCGGTGATGGTGGGCGGCAGGTCCTCGCCGAAGCGCATCTCGGTCGCACCTTCGACGAGTAGTGCCTCGTAGACGTCGGCGTGCTCGGCGCGCAGGAGCCCGACGAGACGTGCGAGGAACGCGTGACTGTGCCGCACCTGGGGCGCACCGCGGCGGTCCCAGTCGAAGGCCTCGTCGGCCGATGTCGGCATGGGCGTGTCGTCACGCTCGACCACGACGACGTCGTGTCCCTGACGAGCCAGCACGAGCGCCGAGCCGAGCCCCGCAACACCGCCACCGACCACGACCATCTTCATGGGCCGACAAGCTAGGCCGACTGCGGCCGGAGCGTTGCGTCAGAGCGCCATCGAATAGCCGACGCCACGCACGGTGCGGACCCAGCTCTGCTCGCCGGCGACATCGATCTTCTTGCGCAGGTTGGCCATGTGCACGTCGACGACGTGGTCGTCGCCGAACCAGTTCGGACCCCACACCTTGTCGAGCAACTGCTGGCGGGTGAAGACCAGCTTGGGGTTGGCCGTCATCGTCTCGAGCAGATCGAACTCGATCCGGGTGAGCTCGGCGCGGTTGCCCTGCACCGTCACCTCTCTGGAATGAGGGTCGATGACGAGCGCGCCGAACGTGCGTGGCAGGCCTTCGGCCGTGTCGACCCGCGGTCGGCGCAGCAGCGCTTCGACCCGCGCAACCAGTTCACGCCCGGAGAACGGCTTGACCAGATAGTCGTCGGCTCCAAGGCGGAAACCGCGGAGCTTGTCGACCTCGCTGGCCCGGCCGGTGACGACGATGACGTAGGCGTTCGAGTGTTCGCGAATGGAACGGCACAGATCCAGGCCGTCGCCGTCGGGGAGACCGAGGTCGAGCACCACCAGATCGGGCATCGATTCCGTCATCGACGAGATCGCATTGGTGATCGTGCTCACGGTGCGCACACGGAATCCGGCATCCGTGAGGACGTCCTTCGCCAGTTGCGCGAACTCGGGGGCGTCCTCCACCAGGAGCACATCTGTGTCGGGCACAGTGGGGAGTCTGCCACATTCGGTGGCCGATCCCGCCCCTCCTGTCGGGGGTTTGCGGCCTGCGGCGAGCAATCCCACCGACCGACTTCGTGTTGCCGCATTAGCAGTCCAGGGTTTAGAGTGCTAGCACTCTCGTCGGTGGAGTGACAGCCCCGACGAACGCTGACCCAGCATCCCTCATCCCAATTACCTCATCGCGGAGGAACACCAATGGCCAAGCAGATCGCTTTCGACGAGCACGCACGCCGGTCGCTCGAGGCGGGCATGAACAAGCTCGCCGACGCCGTGCGCGTCACTCTCGGGCCGAAGGGCCGCAACGTCGTGCTCTCCAAGACGTGGGGCGCCCCCACCAT
>JANOET010000438.1:0-13192 GCA_031413415.1 Acidimicrobiaceae bacterium | reverse complement strand
GCGCGCAATGCGGGCGCCGACCCAGCTCAGCGCCGCAAAGCGCACCGCATTGTCAGGATGGTCGCCTGCCTGCGATGAATAGGGCCCGCCCTCACGGTCGAAAAGATGCGGCGCTCGAACTTCGCCGGCAGCGGTGCGGTGGAGAAGCCGTCGAAGCGAACGTCGGCGATCATGTTGCCGCCACCCAGGAACGGGGGCATCGCGTCGAGCAGCTCTTCGCGTCCCCAGAGCACGCCGATGCCCGAGGGGCCGCACAGCTTGTGGCTGCTGAAGGCCACGAAGTCGGCGCCCCACGCTTGCACGTCGGTGAGGTTGTGGGGGATGTACTGGCACCCGTCGACGATCGCGACCGCACCGGCGTCGTGCGCGGCCCGGCACAGCTGCTGTACGGGGGTGATGGTGCCGAGGACGTTGCTCATCGCGGTGAACGAGAACGCCTTGGCCCCGTCGAGCAGTTGCGGAAGGGTGGAGAGATCCAGCTGGCCGTCGGACGTGAGTGGAACCCACCGCAGGACGATGCCCTTCTCCTGCACGAGCATGTGCCACGGCACGATGTTGGCGTGGTGCTCCATCTCGGTGAGTACCACGACGTCACCCTGCGACAGGTTCGTCCGCCCCCATGAGAACGCGACGAGGTTCAGCGACTCGGTGGCGTTCTTGGTGAAGACGATCTCGTGGTCGCGGCGGGCGTTGATGAAGTGGCGCACCTTGGTGCGGGCGCCCTCGAACTCGTCGGTGGCCTCGGCGGCCAACTGGTACGCGCTGCGGTTGATGGGCGCGTAGTGCTGCTCCATGAACGTCGACATCGCATCGATGACCGCCCGCGGCTTCTGCGAGGTGTTGGCCGAGTCGAGGTACACCAGGGGAGCGCCGTTCAGCTCGCGTTGCAGCAGAGGGAACTGCGCCTTGATCGCGGCGACGTCGAACGTGGGGCTCACCGGAAGGCCTCGTAGCCCTCGCGCTCGAGTTGGGCGGCCAGTTCCATGCCCCCGCTGGCGACGATGCGGCCGTTGACCATGATGTGCACGTGGTCGGGCTGCAGTTCGTCGAGCAGGCGTTGGTAGTGGGTGATGAGCACGACGCCCATCTCGGGACGGTCGACGCGGATCTCGCGGATGCCCTTGGCCACGATGCGCAGGGCGTCGATGTCGAGACCCGAGTCGGTCTCGTCGAGGATTGCGATCTCGGGCTCGAGGATGGCCATCTGCATGACCTCGTTGCGCTTCTTCTCGCCGCCGCTGAAACCTTCGTTGAGGTAGCGGTCGACGAACGAGCTGTCCATGCCGAGGCGCTTCATCCAGTCCATGGTGGCGAGGCGCAGCTCGAGCACCGACAGGTCGATGCCCTTGCGCGCAGACAGCGCCTGACGAAGAAAGTTGATGACCGAGACGCCGGGGATCTCCTGCGGGTACTGGAACGCCAGGAACATGCCGGCCTTGGCGCGCACGTCGGTGGGCCATTCGGTGATGTCGTCGCCCTGATAGAAGATGCGACCCTCGGTGACCTCGTACTCGGGGCTGGCGAGCAGCGTGCTGGCGAGGGTGCTCTTGCCCGATCCGTTGGGGCCCATGATGGCGTGCACTTCGCCCGTGTAGACGGTCAGCGACAGGCCACGAAGGATGTCGGCCGCCTCGCCCGCCTCGCCCTCGGGGGTGACGGGTCGGGCATGCAGGTTGTCGATCCGGAAGAGCTCGCTCACGGGCGTCAGTGTATTTCCACTATGGCCGTAGTGGAAACCCCGGTCACCAGGATGTTCCCGCCAGATCGTCGAGCAGATCGGTGACGGCGTCGAGGCGGGTACGGGGGTCGACGATGCAGAGTCGCAGGCAGGGGGTGCCTTTCCACGACGTGGGGACGACCAGCGCGACACCGTCCTTGGCCTTCTGCCGGCTCCAGGCCAGGTACTGCTCTTTCGACCAGCCGTCGACCGTGAACAGCAGCACCGACAGTTCCGGCTCCAACAGCAGCGTGAACCCCGGTCGCTCGGCGAGGTCGTCGGCGAGTGTGCGCGTGGTGCGCAGCGCGCTGTCCACCGCCTCGGTGTAGGCGCGGGTGCCATAGGTGGCGAGGCTGAACCACAGCGGCAGACCGCGGGCGCGCCGCGACAGGTGGTACGCGTAGTCGCTCGGGTTCCAATCGCCGCGGTCGATGGCGTCGAGGTAGTCGCCGTGTTGCGCGTGCGCTGCCGCAGCCAGGGTGGGATTGCGATAGAGCAGCGCCGCGCAGTCGTAAGGGGCGAAGAGCCACTTGTGCGGGTCGACGCCGAAGCTGTCGGCGCGCTCGATGCCGTGGAAGCTCGGCCGGGCGATGTCGCTGCACAGAGCGGCCAGGCCGTAGGCGCCGTCGACGTGCAGCCACAGGTCGCGAGCGGCACACACGTCGGCGATGCCGTCGAGTTGGTCGATGGCGCCGGCGTTCGTGGTGCCGCCGGTGGCGACGACTGCGAACAGCCCGTCGCCGCCGTGACCGGAGATGGCCGTCTCGAGGGCGGTTCCGGTGAGCCGACCGCGATCGTCGGTGGGTGCGGGCAGGACGTCGATGTCCATCACTCGGGCGGCGGCGCGCACCGAAGCGTGCACCTCGTCGGTGCAGGCGACGGTCCAGCGTGCAGGTCGGCCGTGGCGTTGTTCGTGTGCGTGGCGGGCGGTGACGAGCGCGCTGAGGTTCGCAGCCGAGCCGCCGCTCACGAACACACCACCTGCGGCCTCGGGGAATCCGGCCAGATCCGCGAGCCAGCGCAGGGCCTGGTTCTCGGCGGCGATCGCTCCGGCACCGGCCTCCCAGTTCCCACCGAAGATCGATGACGCACTGACCACCAGATCGAACATCGTGGCTGCGTTCGACGGTGCGGTGGGAACGTAGGCGAGGTTCATCGGGTCGTCCATCGGACGGCATGCGGGCATGAGCACCTCGCGGAAGACGCGCAGGGCCTCGAGGCCGCCGACGCCCTCCGGGGTGACCGTTCGGGCGACGATCGCCGCCAGCTCGTGAGCGGGTTGGGCGCCCCAGCGGGTGTCCTTCTGCAGTTGCAGGCGCTCGATGGCGTAACCGATGACCGAGTGGGCGAACAGATTCGTCTCTGCGTCCCACTCGTGCATCTTGGCGGTCATCGGGCCACCACGGGGTCGGCGCGCAGGGCGCGCCAGATGTCCGGATACGACTCGTATTCGAACGTGTCGTCGACGTAGCCGGCCTCTCGCAATGCGTCGTGCAGCGCGGGAAGGTTGCGGAAAGGGACGCCCGAGTCGACGTGATGGGCGAGGTGCCAGCCGATTCGATACGGCACCAGCAGCATGCGGGCCAGGCCGTGCTGGCGCACCGTGTGCGTGCTCTCTCGTCGATCGGGCGACCGTTGCATGCCGCCGTGCTCGGCCACCGAACGCAGCCGGTTGATGACCCGCCAGACCGTGAGGTACGGGGCCAACCAGAACAGCGGGTACAGCCACCAGTGGCCGCTCGCGATCGCCGCGGCCAACAGGACGGCCTGAGTGACGATGATCTTCCAGAACGTTCGTCGGACGCGCCGGTCCTTCGACCTCGCCGACGACAGCAGGCCGCGCATCAGCTTGATGCCCGTGCGGCCCGTCGCGTCGCGGGTGAGCTTGCGGCGGAAGCTCGCTGCGCCGACGGGGTAGCCGATGTACAGCGGAATGTCGGGCTCGTCGGGGCCGAACTCGTCGCGGTGGTGCGCCATGTGCACCCGGCGGTACGCGTCGGTGGACGTGAACGACGGGTACCCGAGCAGCCATCGGCCGACGAGGTCGTTCGCGGTCTTGTCGCGGAACAGCAACCGGTGCGCCGCCTCGTGCATGAGCGAGGCGAACTGGGCGAATGCTCGGCCCATGAGCACGAACGTGATCGGCCAACTCCACGGCCCCCAGGCGACGGTGGCCCACACGACGGCGCCGGTCTGCACGTAGAGGAACACCACCGAGCCGAGGTTGCGCCACGAAGGGATGCGCCGCAGTTGCTCACGAAACGCAGGCGTCGGACGACCATCGGGTCGGATGAGCGCCGTTTCGTGGCACTCGGGAAGTGACGCCGGCACCATGCCGGCCAGGCCTGCAACCATCCGTCCCAACCTAACCGGGGTGAGCCAGAAGGTCTTCCTTCCACGCTCGGAATCGACGGGACACCTGCCCACTCGGTCCGACGCCGTCGCCGCCGTCAGGCCGGAGGCGGAACGTGAACTGGGTGCTCAGGTCGGCGGAGTCGGCGGCCCAGTAACGCGCGTCGCCGACGGCTGGTCCGGCGCGCCACAGCAGCCAGCGTCCGATGCGGCGCTTGTAGTCGGCCTCCGGCTGGCCGTCGAGGTCGTCGCCGAGGTGCAGCAGTTCGGTCGGGGCCTCGATCCATGCCCCTGCGACGATGTTGCGGTCACGGGTGGGCGTGGCCGGCAGGTCGGCCGTGTGAACGGGGGTGCGATCGGCGGGTCGGTCGAAGTACGGCAGCGGCTCACCAGCCACGGTCGACCCACTCCTGCAGGTGAGGTCGTTCGGCGGCGATGGTGGTGCTGACGCCGTGGCCGGGCATGACGATGGTGTGCGCGGGCAGTGTGAACAGGCGGTTGTCGATCGAGTCGATGATGGAGTCGAAGTCGCCGCCGGCGAACGACGTGTTGCCCGGCCCGCCCGGGAACAACGTGTCGCCGCTGAAGAGCAGGGGCGCACCGTCGACCAGGAAGCTCACGGACCCGGGGGTGTGGCCCGGGTTGTGGATCGCGTGCAGACGGAGTTGCCCGACTTCGATGATCTCGGCGTCGTCGATGAAGACGTCGTAGCCGACGTCCTTCAGCATGGGGGCATCCATGCTGTTCACCCCGACCTCGTAGCCGGCGTCGCGGATCTCGGCGACCGCGCCGATGTGGTCGAAGTGCCCGTGGGTCTCGAGGACGCGACGGACACCGAGCCGTCGGCACAGTTCGAGCAGTCGCTCGTGCTCGTTGGCTGCGTCGATGAGGATGGCCTCGCCGGTCTCGCGGCACCGGAGCACGTACACGTTGTTGGCGTAGGAACCGACCACGACCATGTGGATCTCCAAGCGGCTGTCGGCCCAGTGCAGCGTCGTCATGCGGCCACGCTACTGGCCGAGCCGGAGGGGTACGTTCGCGAGGGTGTTCGACGAAGGAGGACGACCATGACCGGCACCGACCCCACCGTGTGGAGCGCCACCGAGCAGGCGCGAGCCATCGCTGAGCGACGACTCGGCAGCGAGGAGCTGCTCGACCTGTTCCTCGATCGCATCGAGCGTGTCGATGCGCGGGTGAACGCGGTGTGCACGCTCGACGTGCACCGCGCCCGACTCCGCTGTCGGGCGGCGGACGAGGCGGTGGCGGCAGGGACGTCGTGGGGTCCGCTGCACGGGTTGCCGATCACGGTGAAGGACGCGATCTGCACCGAGGGCATTCGTTCCACCGGTGGTGCGGTCGAACTGCGCGACCACGTGCCGACGTCCGATGCGCCGGCCGTGGCTGCGCTGAAGGCTGCGGGTGCGGTGGTGTTCGGCAAGACCAACCTGCCCGAGTGGTCGGGCGACTGGCAGTCGTTCAACGAGATGTTCGGTACGACGAACAACCCGTGGGCACTCGATCGCACGCCCGGCGGCTCGTCGGGTGGGGCGGCGGCAGCGGTGGCGTGCGGCATGACCAGTTTCGAGCTCGGCACCGACATCGGTGGCTCGGTGCGTGTGCCCTCGGCCTTCTGCGGCGTGTTCGGGCACAAGCCGAGCTTCGGCATCATCCCGACGCTCGGCTACCTCGACGAGGCTCGCGCTGTCGACGTGGCTCGCTCCACGGAGAGCGACGTGAACACGTTCGGCCCGATCGCGCGCAGCGCCGACGACCTCCGCTTGCTGCTGGACGTGCTCGCCCGGCCCACCCCCGACCGGGCCGCCGCGTGGCGGCTGGAACTCCCGGACACGGACATCGAATCGGTCCGCGGGCTCCGTGTTGCGGCGTGGATCGATGACGACGAGCTCGAGGTCGACGCGGTCATGGCCCGTGTCCTGCACGCCGCGGTGGACGCGATGGAGGGGGCCGGCGCGCTGGTGGACCGGCGTCGCCGTCCGGCGCTCGACGTCGCGTCCGCGTGGCGCGCCGGGGCACGTTTGATCGGCGCGGCGGTGTCAGTCGGCGACGGCGACCAATCGGGGCTCACGCACCGGGGGTGGCTGCGCATGCATCGCGATCGCGCCGGGCTCCGCGCTGCGTGGGCGGAGGTGTTCGAGCACGCGGACGTGGTGGTCTGCCCCGTCACCCTGTTGCCCGCGTTCCGGCACCTGCAGGACCTGCCCTGGAACGAGCGGAGCATCCAGGTCAACGGGGTGGAGCGGTCCTACGTCGGTCTGGAGGGTTGGCCGGCCATCGTGGGCGCGGCCTACCTGCCCAGCACGGCCACGCCGGTGGGCGTCACGGACGAAGGTCTGCCGGTCGGGGTGCAGGTGGTGGCCCCGTTCCTGCAAGATCGAAGGTCCATCTGTGTGGCTGCACTGTTGTCCGAAGTGTGTGAAGAACTCGGCGGCGGCTACCGTGTGCCGTCGGTTGCACGACAATAGTGTTACAGTTGCATTGCGATCCAAGGGGCGGCTCCCGGATCTGCCGATGAATCGAGCGGGTGGACAACGTTCGAAAAGGAAGTCTCCACATGCTCGTCACACGGTTCACATCACGGCTCGCCATTGCATTGGCACTGACGGCGGGCGCTGTCGCAGTACCGACAGTCGCACAGGGCTACAGCGTCCTCGGTCAACTCACGGCGACCAACGACGTGATGAAGGTCGCCGGTCGGTGCACTGATCTTGCCAACTGGTATCGAAGCGCGCAGACGCGAGTGGACCGCATCCCTCGCCCGGCACTCGTGGTCGACTGGCGTGTCCAGGCTGCGGCCCAGGCGCACGCCACCCAGCAGATGCAGCGGCGGACGATGACGCACGACGGCTATCACGCCGTGTCCGGGCGCTGGGTGTTGAACTCGCTCTCCACGCGCAGCGCCGGGTACCGCATCAGGTCAGCGGGCTTCGGCTGGAGCTGGTGGGGCGAGAACGTCGCGGCAGGACAAGCCAACTGCGACGTCGTGGTCAAGGCGTGGATGAACAGCCCTGGCCACCGCGCGAACATCCTCAAGCCGCAATTCACCCGGATCGGCATGGCCGCACGCAAGAGCACGAACGGCACGATTTTCTGGACGATGGATCTCGCCCGCCCGGGCTGATCGACGCGGCACCTTGCGGCCCCGCCGCCGGGTGCCCTTGGACCCTGGTCGCTTAGGGTTGCGTCATGTCGTCGTCGATCACCCCTGCGCACGAACGACCGTCGTGGCGTGGATGGATGCACGTCGTTGCGTTCCTCCTGGCGATTCCGGGTGGCATCCTGCTCATCGTGATGGCTCGGTCCGCCGAGGCCACCGTCGCTGCGGTCATCTACGTTGCCAGCCTGCTGCTGGGTTTCGGCGCCTCCGCCGGCTATCACCGGCTCGCCCGCGAGGAACGCACGCAGCAGCTGATGCAGCGGCTCGACCACTCGATGATCTTCGTGCTCATCGCCGGCAGCTACACGCCGATCTGTCTGCTCGGGCTGCCGCCCGCGTGGGGCATCCCGTTGCTCTGCGTCATCTGGGTGGGGGCCCTGACGGGCGTGCTGGTGAAGCAGTTCGCATTCGAGCGTTTCCGGATTCTCGAGATCGCCCTGTATCCCATCCTCGGTTGGATCGTGGTGATCGCCGCGCCTGTATTGCTCGACGGGCTCACGACCACCGAACTGTCGTTGCTCGTCGCCGGCGGTCTGCTGTACACCGTCGGCATTCCCGTGCTGGTGCTCGAGAAGCCCGACCCGTGGCCGCAGACGTTCGGTTATCACGAGGTCTGGCACACGTTCACGGTGGCGGCCGCGGGCTGCCACTTCGCGACGATCACCCTGCTGGTCGTCTAGGGCTGGTCGTCTAGGGCTGGTCGTCTGGCGCGACCTGTTCCGGGTTGTACAGTCGCCGGCATGGACGAGATCATCGTGGGTGTCGACGAGAGTGAAACGGCGCGCGCCGCCGCCTTCGAGGCGGCGAACCTCGCCCAGTTGCTGGGTCGCCCGCTGCACCTGGTGATGGCGATGAAGAAGTCGAAGAGCCAGTCGGTGCAGGCCGGCAGCGAGACCATCGTGCTGGACCCGCTCGCCAATGCCGAGCAGTTCCTGCGCTCGCTGAAGGGCGAGCTTCCCGGTGGGCTGCAGGCATCCGAGGCCGTGGTCGCGTCGGAGGTGTCCGACGCGCTGTGCAGCGAGGCCGAGCGGCTGAATGCGTCGATCATCGTGGTCGGCAACAAGCGCGTGCAGAGCGCGGCTCGCGTGCTGGGCACCATCGCGCTCGACGTGGCCAAGCAGGCGCCCTGCAACGTCTACATCGTCCACACCACCGGCTGACGCGCCCCGGACCCAGCGCGCACATCGGAGCGCACGTGGTTGGGCGCGATTCGTCCCAGATTCGGGACGTCCCGCGCACACGGGCGGCGAATGTCCCAGATTCGGGACTTTCCGCGCCCATTGGAGGGCGCTGATCGTCGAGCGCCGCCACGCCCGATCAGGACGACACGACGTCGAACCCGAGGCTGAGCGCCACGGGGATCTGCGCCGGGTCGAACGTCACGAACGTGACCGGGCGGGGGAGTCGATCGGCGGCCGCCAGTTGGATCGCGTCGGCGAGGCGCAGCGGTTGGTCGCGGAGCAGTTGGGCGGCGCGGTCCAGACAGCGCTGGTCGACCGGTACGACCGCGTATCGGTCCCATTGCAGTCGCAGCACGTCCTCGAGGTCGGCCTGCACGACAGGTTCGTCGGTGAGCTTGGCGATGAGCGCGAGTGCCTCGGTGAGGGCCATCGCACTGACACAGGTGGGGGATGAGAGCTCGGCCGCAGCGAGGGCACGCAGCGGCGACTCGATGTGCAGGGCCATGACGGCGCTGGTGTCGAAGAAGACGGTCAACCGCGCAGCTCCTTGAGGGCGCGATCGAGGCGGACTCCGCTCCACACGGGGATGGCCTGCGCAGACCGAGCCGCGTCGGTGCGGCGTGGAGCGATGACCAGTCCGGCGGTGATCAGGTCGGCGAGCACGGTCTGGCCGTCGATGGCCTGCACCGGTCCCAGCTGGGCCACCTCGCGGCCGCCGATGGTGACCACGATGCGTTGCCCCGCGCTCGCTCGACGCAGATGCGTGGCCAGGTCGGCCCGAAGCTCACGAACGCCGGTGGTCGGTTCGGTCTGCATGTGTACGCGAGTGTACACAACTCGAGTGGCGCGGGGTCGGCCGGTGGGGGCAGGATCTCCGGCATGAACTTTGCCTTCACCGAAGAACAAGAAGAACTCCGCAAGACCGTGCGCCAGTTCCTCGAGGCCAAGAGCGCCGAGGACGCCGTGCGCGAGCAGATGGAGACCGACGCAGGCTACGACACCGCCGTCTGGAGCCAGATGGGCGAGCAGATGGGCCTGCAGGGCCTGATCGTTCCCGAAGAGTTCGGCGGCAGCGGCTACGGCTACGTCGAGCTCGGCATCGTGCTCGAGGAGATGGGCCGCTCGCTGCTGTGCGCCCCGTTCTTCAGCACCGTCGTGCTGGCAGCGAACACGCTCATCCACTCGGGTGACGAGGCCGCCAAGGCCGCGCACCTCCCGGGCATCGCAGCCGGCGAGACCATCGCCACCGTGGCGTTCACCGAGCCCTCGGGCAAGTGGGACGAGAGCGGCATCACGCTCGAGGCGTCCGGTTCGGGCAGCGACTTCACGCTCAACGGCACGAAGATGTTCGTGCTCGACGGCCACACCGCCAACCTCATCATCGTCGCCGCTCGCACGGCGAAAGGCGTCAGCCTGTTCACCGTCGCCGGCGACGCTGCAGGCCTCACCCGCACCGCGCTCAGCACGATGGACCAGACCCGCAAGCAGGCCAAGCTCGAGTTCTCGAACACGCCGGCCACGCTCCTCGGCGCCGAGGGTGAAGGTTGGACCATTCTCAGCACCGTGCTCGACCTCGCAGCCGTCGGCCTCGCCGCCGAGCAGGTGGGCGGCGCCCAGAAGGTGCTCGAGATGGCGGTCGAGTACGCCAAGGTTCGCGTGCAGTTCGGTCGCCCGATCGGCTCGTTCCAGGCCATCAAGCACAAGTGCGCCGACATGCTGCTCGAGGTCGAGTCGGCCAAGAGCGCGGCGTACTACGGCATGTGGTGCGCCGCCGAGATGAACGACGAACTGCCGTCGGTGGCGTCGCTCGCCAAGGCGTACTGCAGCGAGGCGTACTTCCACGCCACCGCCGAGAACATTCAGATTCACGGCGGCATCGGTTTCACCTGGGAGCACCCGGCACACCTGTACTTCAAGCGGGCCAAGAGCAGCGAGCTGCTGTTCGGCGACCCCACCTACCACCGCGAGCTGCTCGCGCAGCGCATCGGTATCTGACGGGCGTGTCGACCACCGAGCTCGTGTACCTCGTCGTCGCCGGTCTGATCGTGTTCGTCATGGCGGCCGTCGTGGTCGGGCGTGAGGCCCACCGACTCGATGCCGTGGCGCCGCGCTCGGTGTACATCCCTGAAGAGGCGCTCGAGTTCGTGGCCGAGTACCTGCCCCAGGCCACCCAGGCGCGCCTGACACCCGACGAACTCGCGCTGTTGCTGCAGTTCCACATGCAGTGGTTGCACAGCAAGGGTCTCCAGCCCACCAATGTCGTCGACCGCCGCCAGGACATCGCCGAGCCCGTGGTCATCAGTGAGGACAACCTCACCGCCTATCTGCTCGGTCAGGCCGAAGTGCACGACGTGCAGATCCTCGACGACGTCGACGCCGTCAACGTGGTCACCGCACACCTGGCCTACTTCGAGGCCATCGGCGCGGTCGGCCCCATGGCACCGCCCGACGATGCCGCCGGCCTCGACTCAGCCGAGATGTAGCAGGCGCCGAAGGCGTCGATACACCCGGCGGGGGAACTGCGAGTAGCGCATCAGCCGGCCGTTCTGCAGCGCGATCAGCTCCTGTCGGCTGCGCACCAGTTCGGCCTGTTCGCGCTGGTGGGCGTCGACCAGCGTGCGCAGTTGTGCCGTCGTCGCGTCCTCCTCGGTGCTCAGCCGGTGATCGAGCGCCTCGGCCTCGGCCCGGTTCTCGTCGGTGGGTCGTTCGAACTTGGCGACGAACTGGTACGTCGACGCATTGGGGTCGAGCAACGCGAGGTCGCGGACGAGCGGGTCGAGCGGTGCGTCCGAGAGCGCGACGTTCGAGGTGCCGGGTCGGCGGTCGACACGGTGGAAACCGGTGACGACGAGGCCGGCATCGCGCGCCAGCGCGAACATCGTGCGGCGGGTGAAGAAGCGCACGTGCGTCTCGTCGAGCAGGCCGTCGGGTCGATACGTCCAGTCACCGTGGAGCAGGGCCGCGCGCACGTCGAGGAAGGCGACGTTGGGCAGTGAGACGACGACGAAGCCGTCGTCGTCCAGCAACGACACCGCGTCGCGCAGAGCCGAGACGGGCTCGCGCAGGTGCTCGAGGACGTCGCCGGCCAGCACTACGTCGAAGCGTTGCTCGCCGACGAGGTCGGGCAGGCGGACACGGTCCAGATCGCCGACGAACACCTCGTCGGCGATCGCTCGGGTGATCTCGGCGCTCTCGGGATCGATCTCGACGCCGACCACGTGGTGCCCTCGCGCCTTGAGTGCCGCGGTCACGTAGCCGGTGGCGCAGCCCAACTCGAGGACGCGTCGGCCTTCGCCGGTGAACTGCAGTGCCAGCGTGTGGTTGGTGACGACGCGCTCGTCGACGATCTGCTCGTACTTCTTCGCGCTGCCGGAAATGTCACGCGTCATGGTTGCCTCGCTCGCGAGCACGGATGTCGTGCCATGCCTGGGTGTAGTAGATCTCGATGTTCTCGCGTCGCGG
Organism: Acidimicrobiaceae bacterium; assembly: GCA_031413415.1. Classification (GTDB taxonomy): domain Bacteria; phylum Actinomycetota; class Acidimicrobiia; order Acidimicrobiales; family Ilumatobacteraceae; genus UBA668. The sequence goes on along the minus strand of JANOET010000438.1, from coordinate 1,305 downwards.
TCGGCGGCGCAGCAGGTGGTCGGCGGTCCACATTGCGTACAGCCGCGCCAGGCCCGACCGAGTGCCACTCGCGAACGCTTCGTGCTGCCGAATGGCCGCCGTGAGCTGGGGCGAGGGTCCGTATCGGTGCTCGAGCTCGCGGAGCTCGGCCAGACGGCCGCGCAGCATCTCGGTGTCGAGGGCTCGGGCGTGGTCCTCGTCGGGTCGAACGGTCTTCGCCGTCACGAGCAGCCGAGCGGCGCCCCACCGGGAGCGCCGGGCGATGAAGCCCTGCACGTTGCCACCGTGCTGGACGTACTCCATCGAGACGTGCGGATCGAAGGTGAGGCCGCTCGACAGTTGAGCGCACCGTGCGAGCCAATGGTCGTGAAAGCTGCGGTAGCGCCGCGGCGGGAATGGCAGCGCCGTGTCGAGCAGTTCGGCCCGGAACATGCTCGTCGCGCCGATGGCCGCGTTCATCATCGTCAGATCGAGGACGTCGTCGGTGGTGGGGTGCCGGTGTCCGAAGAACGTCGGCGCCAACAATCGTCGCTCACCGTCGACGGGCGCGACGTCGGTGAACACCATGCTCGCGCCGGTGGTGGTGAGGCGCTCGACCGCCCGCTCGAGCTTGTCGGGGTACCACACGTCGTCCTGGTCGGCGAGTGCCACGAAGGCGGGGTGTCGGTCGCGCGCGAGCGCCAACCCGCGTTCGAAGTTCCGGTAGAAGCCCACCCGTTCCTCGTTGGCGACCAGTTCGAAACGGTGGTCGGCTGCGAGCTCGCGGCGAATTGCTGCGACGTGCTCGGCGCCCGAGCCGTCGTCGGTGACGATGCACACGAAGTCGCGCTGTGTCTGCTCACGCAGGGACTGCACCTGGCGGTGGAACAGTTCCGGCGCGGGCTGGAACGTGGCCATCACCACGACGATGAGCGGCGGTGGCGGAGTGGTGGCGACGAGCACCGGCGTCGGCGCGTGCGCGACGGGTGTGCGGGCGATGATCCGCGGCTCGGTCGCATCGACACTGGAGGGTCGGACGAGGAACCACCCGTCGTTGCTCTGGAACGGGTCGAACGACGTGTCGGTGGGCGGCCACAGGCCGGTGAGCCGCCGTGGCGCCCACGGTGCGGTCGACGTGGGCTCGGCGACCATTGCACACGCGACGTCGGCTCCGCCGAGGACGAGGTGCTGCAGGGCCTCGAGCCCGACGGGGGTGATCTCGCCCGGCCGATCGACCACGCCGACCGACGTCGCAGTCGAGGCACGCATCGCGGCCAGTGCGGTGGCCCGATCGGGGACCCGGACGATGGTGACCTCGCCGGCCGG
>JANOET010000437.1:0-6173 GCA_031413415.1 Acidimicrobiaceae bacterium | reverse complement strand
TTCGCCGCCGGCCTGACCGAGGTGGTCGTGGTCGAGGAGAAGTCGCAGCACCTCGAGTGGCTCGTGAAGGATGCCCTCTACGGCCGCGTCGATCACCCGATCGTCGTCGGCAAGCGACACCCCGACGACACCATCCTGTTCCCGTTCGCCGGCACGCTCGACGCCGATTCCATCGCGACGAGGTTGCGCACCCGGCTCGGCGCGCGGCTCGCGGCCCGAATGGCACCTCCTCCGCCGGCGCCACGAGCGCTCATCCCGCTGTCGGTGGCACGCACGCCGTACTTCTGCTCCGGATGCCCGCACAACACCTCCACCCAGGTTCCCGACGACGCGCTCATCGGTGGGGGCATCGGCTGCCACAGCATGGTGCTGATGATGGAGCCCGAACGGGTGGGCAACATCGTCGGGCTCACCTCGATGGGCAACGAGGGCGCGCAGTGGTTCGGCATGGCACCGTTCGTCGACGACGAGCACCTCATCCAGAACATCGGCGACGGCACGCTGTTCCACTCCGGCATGACCGCCATCCGCGCCGCCATCGCCAGCGGCACCAACATCACTTACAAGGTGCTCTACAACGGCACCGTGGCGATGACCGGCGGCCAGGACGCGTTCGGACAGCTCGAGGTGCTGCCGCTGGTGAAGGTGCTGCTCGCCGAGGGCGTGCGATCCGTCATCATCACCACCGACGACGTGTCGAAGTATCGACTCCACGAGTTGCCCGCCGGAGTGAAGGTGTGGGGCCGCAGCCGCATCATCGAGGCACAGGAAGTGCTCTCGTTCGTCGACGGCTGCACGGTGCTCATCCACGACCAGCGGTGCGCGGCCGAGAAGCGGCGCGACCGCAAGCGCGGTCGTCTCGAAACGCCCGACTTCCGCGTGGTCATCAATGAGCGGGTGTGCGAGGGCTGCGGCGATTGCGGCGACAAGAGCAACTGCCTCTCGGTGCAACCCGTCGACACGCCCTTCGGTCGCAAGACCCGCATCGACCAGGGTTCGTGCAACTTCGACCTGTCGTGCCTGCAGGGCGACTGCCCCAGCTTCATGAAGGTCCCCGCCGCTCCCCGACGATCCTCGTCGGCCGATCGGCGGGCGTTGCCCGAAGTGCCCACCATCATCCCGCCACCGACCGCGGGGGCGCTGCAGGAACTCACTGTCCGGCTCTCGGGCATCGGCGGCACCGGCGTGGTGACGGCGTCGCAGATCATCGGCACGGCGGCGATGCTCCAGGGCTTCCACGTCCGTGGGCTCGACCAGACCGGTCTGTCGCAGAAGGCTGGTCCGGTCGTCAGCGATCTCCGCCTGTCGACCACCGAGCCGCCGTCGTCGAACCGAGCGACCATCGGGTCTGTCGATGTCCTGCTCGCGTTCGATCAGATGGTGGCCGGCGCCGACTCGACCGTGCGCACGCTCGACCCACTCCGCACCACAGTGGTGGTGAACACCGCGGCGGTCCCCACCGGCGCGATGGTCGTGCACCCCGATCGCGCCTATCCCGCCGACGAACTGCGTGCGCGACTCACCGGCGGCGCGCAGTCGCAGGTCGTCGTCGACGCCTCGCGGTTGGTGACCCAGCTGCTCGGCGACGAGAGCACCGTCAACGTGTTCATGATCGGCGTCGCGGTGCAGGCCGGTCTGCTGCCCATCGATCCCGAGCGGGTCGAGCAGGCCATCGAGCTGAACGGCGTGGCAGTGTCGAAGAATCGCGACGCGTTTCGCTGGGGTCGGGCGTGGTCCTGCGAACCCGAAGTCGTCCAGTACACCGCAGACCCGACGATCGTCGCGATGGACGCACCGCTCGTCGAACGGCTGGCGGCGGACCTGGCCGCCTATCAGAACCAGCAGTATGCCGACCGCTTTCTCGGCGTGATCGACCGGGTCGAGATGGCCGGTCATCCGCAGCTCACCGAGGCGGTGGCGAGGAATCTGCATCGGCTGATGGCCTACAAGGACGAGTACGAGGTGGCGAGGCTGCTGCTCGCCGACGCGCCCGCCGGTGCACGCTTCTTGCTGCACCCACCAATACTTCGATCGCTGGGAATGCACAGCAAGATCGAGCTCGGCGGGTGGAGCCGACCGATGTTCCGCGTGCTCCGCGCGATGCGTCGGTTGCGTGGCACTCCGTTCGACGTGTTCGGCTGGGCCCACGTCCGCCGCGTCGAACGCGAGATGGTGCCCGAGTACATCGAGGCGGTCGAGTCGCTGGTCGGTCGCCTCACCGACCACGACATCGACGAGGCGACCGCCATTGCGTCGTTACCCGACCAGGTTCGTGGCTACGAGAAGTTGAAGCTCGAGCGGGCAGCGGCCTACCGCGACGAGCTGGCGACCCGACTGGATCGCTTCAGCCGCTGATCGAGAACACCGTCGCGGGCGCGGCCGGCAGGTGGTCGGGCAACGCGACGCGCAACTCGCCGTCGACCCAGGCATGAGGGAGGGGTCGCGAGTTGCCCAGCATTCGCACCTCGGCGCCGTCGCCGGGCCGGGCGAGCGGGAACCGCACCTCGTCGCCAGGCGCGCCGCGGACGATGGCGTACGACGTGTCATCGCGGTGGGTGAAACCGACCTCGCGCCCATCGCTGGTGGCGGAAGTGCCGCCGGGTCGCGTGCCGTGGATTGCGTCACCGTTGATGCGCAACCACCAGCCGAGCGCGGCGAGGCGAACGACCTGCGCCATGGGGATCTGACCGTCGGCCGAGGGTCCGACGTTCAGCAGCAAGTTGCCGCCACGGGCGACGATGTCGCAGAGCATCCAGATGTTGTCGTCGACGGTGGGGAACGTCGACTCGTTCTCCATGCGGTTGTAGCCGAAGCTCCGGCCGATACCGCGACAGACCTCCCACTTCTTCGAGCCCGACGCCTTGGTCGTGTACTCGGGAGTGTGGAAGTCGCAGTGCAACTGCCCCATGGCGGAGGCGATCATGTTGAATCGGTCGTTCACCACCCCGTCGGGGACGACGTCGTAGTAGTGACCGATGGTGTCGTTCGGGTCCAGGTGCGCCGGCCAGCCGATGTCGTTCCACAGGACGCTGGGCGAGAAGCGAGCGATCAGTTCCTGCACGTGTGCGAGCAGGTACTCGCCGTACTCGGGCATCGTCGGAATGTTCGTGAACAGGCTCATCAGGTCGCGGATGGGCGGCGGTTGGAACGTCCAGTCGAGGCCACCCGAGTAGTACAACCCGAAGCGCATGTCGCGCTCGCGTACCGCGGCCGCGAGTTCCGCGATGTGGTCGCGTTCGGCCATCCATCCGGTGCGGTGCGGGTTGGGCACGTCGCTGTGCCACATCAGGAAGCCGTCGTGGTGCTTCGTCGTCGGCACCACGTACTGTGCCCCGGCCATCCGGAACAGGTCGGCCCATTGGCCCATGTCGACACCGTTGGATCGCGAGTGGAACTCCTCGACGAACGACTCGTAGGTGCGATCTCCGTACATCGCCTCGTGGTGCGCAGCCGTGGGGCTGCCCTCGATGGCCCAAGAGTTCAGATACCACTCGCAGTACGGACTCCACTTGAAAATCTCGGTCCAGTCGCCCGCGGCCATCAGGTCGCCCATGTCTCGGTCCACCGGCGCGTAGCACGGCACGGCGTACGGCCCCCAGTGGATGAAGATGCCGAACTTCGCGTCGTCGTACCACTGCGGAATCGGTCGGCCCGAGAACGGGGGCGCTGCGGTCGGTGAGTTCACCGCGGCAGCCTAGAGAACCACGACTTCACCGATGCGATGCAGCTTCGCCGGGTTGAGGACGAGGTGCACGGCTTCGGCACGCCCGTCGCGTTCCGCCAGCACCAGCACGTACCAGGGCAGACCATTGCGCCGCACGACCAGACCGGGTTCGTGGTTGACGCGGTGGAACTGGAACTCGACGTCGGCGGGCATCCGACGCGTGAGGTTGGTCAGGAGGCGCACGACCCGATCGGCCCCCACGACCGGACGGCGAGCTGCGTGCACGTCGGCACCACCATCGCTCACCAGCACGACGTCGTCGGTGAGCACCTTGCGCAACTCGTCGACGCTCCCTGCGGCACATGCCGCGACGAATGCGTGCACCAGCGCATCGCTATCGGCCGGTTCGAACCTGCGGCGTTCGTCGCGGACGCGCCGACGTGCCCGGGACGCGATCTGACGGCACGACTCCTCGCTGCGCCCGACCGTCGTCGCGATCGTGGCGTACGGCTCGTCGAACACATCGGCCAGCAAGAACACGGCGCGCTCGACGGGGCCGAGCCGTTCCAGCACCACGAGAAACCCGAGCGTGAGCGATTCGGCCAACACCAACGACTCGGCGGGATCGTCGTCGGTGAACACGGGCTCGGGCAGCCACGGTCCCACGTACTCCTCGCGTTGACGTTGTGCCGACTTCAGCCGATCGAGCGCCAGACGTGTTGCAGCCGTCGTGAGCCACGCAGCAGGACGCTCGATCTCCCCACGACGCACGGGTCCGACCCGTTGCCATCGCAGCCACGTGTCCTGCACGACGTCGTCCGCGTCGGCCAGAGACCCGAGCATTCGATACGCCAGAGCGCGAAGGCGGCTGCGTTCGGCTTCGAACACCGCAGTGTCGGCGGGCGTGGTCTCACTCATCGAGGCACCAGTGTTGCAGCATCGATGAATCGGTCGGCCCGCATCGCGGCTTCCTCCGCGCTGGCGATGGCTGCGTCGAGCAGATGACCGTGCGGGCCCACCCAGTCGCCGGCCAGGAACACACCGTCGACACCGCTGTCGGCCGCACCGGGTCGGCCCACCAGCCCACCGCACGCCGCAACGGCGATCCCACCGACGACGGTCATCCGGTGCAGGTAGCGCGCATCGGTGATGCGGTCCGAGGTGAGGCCGGCTCGTTCCGCGTGCGCCACCAGTTCCGCCCGGCCGTCGTGCGGGTCGACGTCGTCACCCGGGGCCAGGTAGCGGGCCACGTGGACGACCGACACGCCGTCGGGCGCCAGTCGTGCGGGTGGACAGTGGTTCGACAGATACAGCGGAGTGTCGAGGCCGAGCAGCAGCCCGGGGTGAGCCGGCGCCGACGAGGCGAGGTCCAAGCAGCGCGCCATCGCAGGCGGACCGACGACGAAGGGAGGGCGACCTGTGAGCCTTGCTGCGACGTCGGGGCCACCTGCCGCGACGACCGCAGCGCGACCGACGATCGACGAGCCGTCGGCGCGGGCGACGACGACATCGTTGCCCTCCCGGCGCACGCCCTCCACGGCGCCGCGTTCCAGACGCGTTCCCGTGCACAACGAGTCGACGATGGTCTGCCACCCACCGTCGAGGTAGCGAACCCCACGACCCATCGTCGACTGCATCGTGCCGATCACCATGTCGGCGCTGACGATTTCGGCGGCGTTCGTGTAGGTCGACACGCGCGACAACATCTCGACCAGGAGGCGGGCGTCGTCGGGCAGCTCGCGATCGGCCAACCAGTCGGCGAAGGTCGTCGAACCCAGACGAGTGGCGTCGATCCTCGGCAGCGACGCCATCAGCCGCCCGATGGCCAGCTTGCCGCGCCACGAGAGCAGCGGTGTTCGCGCCAGCGTCGCGGCCGACGCCGGCAACGCACCGAGTCGATCGCCGAGCAGGCCGGCCCCACCCGACTGTGGTGTACCGCCGGTCAGCGGCACACCCAGCGACGTCAACACCCGGTCGGCGACGCCCCCCAGGTACAGGGCCCGCGGCCCTCGGTTGAACCACACCGCGCCTCGGCGGTCCGACCGGCCGCGCCCACCGGGTTCGGTCGGGTCGATCACGACCACGGACCGGCCGGCGTGGCGCAGCAGTCGAGCGGCAGTGAGGCCGGCCAAGCCGGCGCCCACCACCACGACATCAGTTCGGACAGGTTCGTCGGCGATGCTCATGCATGTTCGACGAGCGGGCCGTCACGAACGTGACAGCCCGGCCGCGATCAGCCGCCATCGCCCTCGGTTCAGCCCTCTTCTTCCCACACCAACTTGGCGCCCTGATGACCCGCCGCGCATTGCCGGTCGTGTTCGGAACGCTCAGCGGATCGATCCTGTTCTATCTCATCACGAACTTCGCCGACTGGCTCGTCTTCTGGAACACCCATACAGCGGAAACGCTGATGGAATGCTTCTACGTCGCGATTCCGTTCTTCCGGAACACTCTCGCGAGCGATGCCATCGGTGCGGCCATTCTCTTCGGTGGGTACGAAGTCGTCTGC
>JANOET010000436.1:0-4562 GCA_031413415.1 Acidimicrobiaceae bacterium | reverse complement strand
CGGGTCCGAACTACCAGCCTGCGAGCCGTACACGTCGCTGGAACCTCCATCAGACCTGACGGGGCCGCACGGCGCCGTTCAGGACCTTTGGCGGTGGACACCACCGACACGAACGCCCAAGGTGAACAGGACGGAGAGCGACGATCCCGTCGGCAGGGACCCGTCGTGACCGAAAATCCAGGGAGTACCTCTCATGTCCCGGGCTTGGTCGCGGACACATGGTGGGACATCTCGCTCGACCTGCTCGTCATTGCTGACCGCAACGGCTATTTCACCGCAGTCAATCCGAGCTGGGAACGAGTGCTCGGCCACACGGCCGCGGTCATGACGTCTCGACCGTTTCTCGAATTCGTCCACCCCGACGATGTGGAGGCCACACGAGCCCAAGCAGCGCAGCTCCTGGCCGGCGGCTCGATGGCCGCGGACTACACGTGTCGCTTCCGCTCCGTCGCCGGCGACTACCGCTGGCTCGACTGGGTGGCGCGTGCGACACCCGACGGGTCGCTGCTGTACGCCACCGCACGTGACGTGACCGCATTGCGGAGCGCCACCGAGGCGCTCGCCGACGAGCAGCAGTTCCGCCTCGCGATGGAGTACTCGGCGAGTGGCATGTGCCTGGCCGACCCCGACGGCACCTTCGTGGAGGTCAACACCGCATTCTGCGACATGATCGGTAGCAGCCGCGACTCGTTGATCGGCTCGACCTGGCAGTCGATCACCCATCCCGACGACCTGAGCATGGACCAGGCAATCCTGAAACGGCTGCTGGTGGGCACGCTGAACAGCTACCGGCTGCTGAAGCGCTATCGGCGCGCCGACGGAACGACGATGTGGGGCGACTTCGCCGTGGGGGTGGTCCGCAACGACGACGGCAGCGTTCGCCACCTGGTGTCCCAGATCGCCGACGCATCACCGCGAGTCGCTGCCGAGCAGGCAGCCGCGGAGCACGCGGCGCTCCTGCGCGTCGTGCTCGACAACTCGACCGAGGCGACGATACGCCTCGACCGACACCTACGAGTCCGGTACGTGAACCAACGCGTCGTCGACCTGTCCGCGACGCCGGCGTCGCAGTGGGTCGGCCACACCTACCAGGAGATGGGCTATCCGACCTCCTTGACCGACGACTGGGACGTACGACACCACGCCGTGCTCGACACCGGTCTGCCGGTGCGCTACGAGTTCGAGATCGACAACGCCGACGGCCACCGCTGGTACGAGACCAGCGCCGTCGCCGAGCACGGCGCCCAGGGCGTGATCACGCACCTGGTCGCGACGAGCCGCGACATCACCGACCGCAAACTCGCCGAGGTGGACCTCGTCCGGCTCGCCACGCACGACACACTCACCGGTCTCAGCAACCGCATGGGCATGCTCGACGAGATCACCCGTTCGCTCCTGTCGGGTCGCCGGTCGCAACGCGCCACCGGCGTGCTGATGATGGACCTCGACCGGTTCAAGAACGTCAACGACTCGCTCGGGCACGCATTCGGCGACGTGTTGCTGCAACTCGCAGCGGAGCGGATAGCGCTGAGCGTGCGGGGCGGCGATCTCGTCGCTCGACCGGGTGGTGACGAGTTCGTGGTCGTGATGCGCGATCTGGAGGATCCCTCTGAGGCGTTGCACGCAGCATGGAGGCTCGTCGAGGCGTTCCGCACCCCGTTCGCCGTGATGGGCTCGGAGTTGTTCGCGACGGCCAGCGTCGGTGTCGCGGTGTCGACGACCGACACCATCGCCGACGACCTCATCCGCGAAGCGGACACTGCGTTGTACGTCGCCAAGGCCGAAGGACGCGACCGGGTCTCGGTCTTCAACGAACGGTTGCGCGCCGAAGCGACCGACCGGCTCACGCTCGAGGGCGAGTTGCGCCACGCGCTGTCGCGCGAGCAGTTGACGGTGTGGTACCAGCCAGAAATCGACCTCGTGACGGGAACGATGATCGCCACCGAAGCGCTCGTCCGCTGGAACCACCCCGACGGAACCCTGTTGGAGGCCGGCAGTTTCATCGAGGTGGCCGAGGACACGGGACTCATCCTCGACATCGGCGACTGGGTGATGCTCGAGGCGTGCACGAAGGCGGCGATGTGGAACGCAGATCGGCAACTCCGGCCGCTCATCGTTCGGATCAACGTGTCAGCGTTGCAACTCACCGAGTCCGGGCTGCTCGACGCGCTCGATGACGCCCTCAGCCGCACGGGAGCGGATCCCAACCTGCTCTGCATCGAGATCACCGAGACCGCATTGCTCCGCCGCACCGCGACCGCTCGGTCGAATCTCGCCGGTCTACGCGAACGTGGCATCAAGATCGCGGCCGACGACTTCGGCACGGGCTACGCCTCGCTGGCCTACCTGCTCGAGTATCCCGTCGACGTGCTGAAGATCGACCGCAGCTTCGTCACCGACCTTGCCAGCAGTGAGCGCAGTCGACGGCTCGTCACCGGCATCGTCGCATTGGCCGACGCGCTGGGCATCACCGTCACCGCGGAAGGGGTCGAGCGGCCCGAGCAAGCCGCCATCCTGCGCCAGATCGGCTGCCCAGGCGCACAAGGATTTCTCTACTCGCAGGCAGTACCGGCAGAACACATCACCTTGTTGCGCGGCCACAGGTTCGTGCGACCGGGTGCCGGCTCGAGCTAGAGGTACTGGCCGGTCGCGACGCGCTCGATCGCGCGGCCACCCTCGCGGTCGGCGGCCTCGCGACCCTTGACCAGGGTGCGGATGAACACGATCCGCTCGCCCTTCTTGCCGCTGATCTTCGCCCAGTCATCGGGGTTCGTGGTGTTGGGGAGGTCCTCGTGCTCCTTGTACTCCTGACGGATGGAGTCGAGCAGGTCCTGCGGGCACACCCCGCGCTCGCCACCGGCGATGACACGCTTGATGGCCAGCTTCTTGGCGCGGCGCACGATGTTCTCGATCATCGCGCCCGAGGAGAAGTCCTTGAAGTAGAGGATCTCCTTGTCGCCGTTCTGGTACGTCACCTCGAGGAACTGGTTCGCTTCGTCGGTGCGGTACATCTCGGCCACCGTGGTACGAATCATGTCGGGGACACTGGCACCGGCCTTGATGGGGATCTCGTCGGTGAGGTAGCGGGCGAAGATCTGTTCGGCGGCCGCCTCGGTGGGCCGCTCGATCTTGATCTTCACGTCGAGACGGCCAGGGCGGAGAATGGCCGGGTCGATGAGGTCTTCGCGGTTGGTCGCGCCGATGACGATGACGTTGCGCAGCCCCTCGACGCCGTCGATCTCGGCAAGCAACTGGGGCACGATGGTGCTCTCCATGTCACTGCTGATGCCCGAGCCCCGGGTGCGGAACATGCTGTCCATCTCGTCGAAGAACACGATGACCGGCCACCCCTCTTCGCTCTTCTCGCGTGCCCGCTGGAACACCAGCCGGATCTGTCGCTCGGTCTCACCGACGTACTTGTTGAGCAGTTCGGGACCCTTGATGTTGATGAAGTAGCTGCGGCCCTTCTCGCCGCCGGTCTTCTCGGCCACCTTCTTGGCGAGTGAGTTGGCCACGGCCTTGGCGATGAGCGTCTTGCCGCAGCCAGGAGGGCCGTAGAGCAGGATGCCCTTCGGCGCCGGCAATTGGTGCTCGGCGAACAGGTCGCTGTACAGGAACGGCAGCTCGACCGCATCGGCGATCTCTTCGATCTGCGTGTCGAGGCCACCGATGTCCTGGTAGCTGATGTCGGGCACCTCCTCGAGGAGGAGGTCCTCCACCTCGGGGCGGGGCAGCTTCTCGAGCAACAGGTTGCTGCGTGCGTCGAGCCGCATGCTGTCGCCGCTGCGCAGGTGCACGCCGCGCAGGACGTCGGCCAGCTCGCAGACTCGTTCTTCGTCGGCACGCCCGACGACCAGCGCGCGTACGCCGTCATCCATGATCTCCTTGATGGTGACCACTTCGCCGACGATCTCGGGGTTGCGCGCCTGCACGACGTTGAAGCTCTCGTTGAGCACCACCTCGGCGCCACGGGCGAGGTCGTCGTGATCGACATCGGGGTGCAGGCTGACGCGCATCTTGCGACCGCTGGTGAGCACGTCGACGGTGCCGTCGTCGTTCTTGCCCACCACCACGCCGTACGCAGCGGGCGGCTGACTGAGCTTGTCGACCTCATCGCGCAGCGTCGCGATGTGCTCGCGCGCCTCGCGGAGCGTGTAGCTGAGCTTCTCGTTCTGCGAGACCGCATGGGCGAGCTGGCCCTTGGTCTCGAGCAGTCGCTCCTCGAGTGCACGCTGGCGCTTCGGCGCATCCGCGAGCTTCTGGCGGAGTTGCGAGATCTCCTCCTCCTGCAGCGCAAGGTTGGTCTGGAGGAGGGCCTCGTGCTCGTTGACGTTTCCGTCGCTCATGTCGGGAACCTAACACCCGTGCCCAGCGACACAGCGACACGACTCCGTGAAACCACGTTTCGGCAAGGGGTGCTGTGTAAGCTCCCCATGTCTCAGCCCCCACAACAAGGAGATATGACGAGATGAAGGTCTGGATCGACCAGGATCTGTGCACCGGCGACGGCCTCTGCGAGGAGATCGCACCCGACGTCTTCACCCTGCTCGACGATGGCCTCG
>JANOET010000435.1:0-12077 GCA_031413415.1 Acidimicrobiaceae bacterium | reverse complement strand
CGTCCACACGCCGATCCGCCGCTGGCGTCGGCAACGGCGAGGACAACGTCGGCCGCTACTACATGGACCATCCTAGAGGGGAAGGTCTGGCAAAAGTGGATCTTCGAGAACTCACGCCTTCGCAGATCCAGAGCCTGCGCTCCCGCGAACGATGACGCCGAACGATCTGCTCATCTGCGACGCCACGGATCGCCCCATCGGCATCGCCGCCATCATGGGCGGCCAGAACACCGAGATCAGCGAGCGCACCACGACCATTGCGCTCGAGACTGCGTGGTTCGAGCCCATGGGCGTGCTCCGCTCGGTGGCTCGCATGGGCCTGCGCAGCGAGGCGTCTGCGCGCTTCGAGCGTGGTGTCGATCCCTTCGGCATCGAGCGCTCGATCGCGCGCTTCGTCGAACTGCTGCGTCTCACGTGCCCCGACGTCGTCGTGCACCAGGGCATGGTCGACGCACGTACGGAACACCTGCCGACTCCGACGCGCATCATCGTGCGGCCGCACCGGGTCGGCCACCTGCTCGGCACCCCGTTCACCGCGGCGCAGATCTCCGCGCTCATCGAGCCCATCGGATTCACCTGCAGCGCCCACGGCGACGACCTCGAGGTCACCGTGCCCTCGTGGCGCCCCGACTGCACGCTCGAGGTCGACATCGTCGAGGAGGTGGCCCGACATTTCGGGTACGGCAGCCTTGGCAAGACGGTGCCCAAGAGCACCGTGCCCGGCGGACTCACGGCGGTGCAGCAACGTCGACGCCGCGTGCGCGAGGTACTCCTCGGCCTCGGCCTCAGCGAAGCCCTCCCGCATCCGTTCCTCGACGCCAGCGATCTCGAGCGAGCCGGACTCCCTCCTGAAGCCGTGCGTCTGGTGAACCCCCTCGTCGTCGGTGACGACGTGCTGCGCACATCACTGCGACCGGGGCTGCTCAAGGCGGTGGAATACAACGAGTCGCACCGCAGCGTGGGCGTGCAGTTGTTCGAGGTCGGCCACGTGTATCCGCCGAGCGACGACGTCCTTCCTGCTGAGCACGAAGCGCTCGGTCTGGTGCTCGCCGGTTCCGATGCCACCGCAGCGATGACCATCTGGCGCGAGCTCGTTGCAGCGATGGGGTGGGGTGCACGCGTCGATCAGACGCAGGTGCCCGCCGGACTGCACCCGACTCGGTCGGCCACCCTGTCGGCCGGCAAGGATCGCGTGGGAGTGGTCGGTGAGGTTCACCCCGACGCGCTCGATGCGTACGGCATCAGCGAGCGCGTCGCCGTCCTCGAGCTGAACCTGTCGATCCTCCTCGCTGCCGATCCCAAGGTGCCGCAGTGGAAGCCGACGAGTCGGTTCCCGTCCAGCGACTTCGATCTGGCGTTCGCGGTGCCCGAGGCAGTTGCGGCCGAGAAGGTCGAGAAGTCCATCCGCCAAGGCGCAGGCCGTGGACTGGTCGAGCTGTCCCTGTTCGACGTCTACCGCGGTGAGGGAATGCCTGCGGGCACCCGCAGCCTTGCCTACCACCTTCGGCTGCAGGCGCCCGATCGGACGCTCACCGATGCCGACGTGGCGCAGGTGCGCGACAAGATCATCGCCAGCGCCGCCAAGCTCGGAGCCCAGCTCCGCTGACGGCGCTGTGAGCGCCCGGGTCGAGCTCCGACTTCGGTCAGTTCGAGCGGAGGTCGTCGGGAGCGTTGGCCACCCACGCGATGCGGCCGCCTTGGCGTCGGATCACCATTCGCCACAGCCCGTCGGGCTCCTCGCTGAAGACGTCGCGCTGTTCCGCAGGCAGCACCATCCAGGCGCCCTCGGCGAGTTCGCCGTCGAGCTGTTGGGGTCCCCAACCCGAGTAGCCGCGGAACACGCGGAGTTGGCGCATGGGACCGGCCACCAGGGCCGGGTCGAGGGCGAGGTCGATCGAGGCGATGTCGCCCACGACCGTGGTCCAGGCATCGTCGTCGTCCACGGTTCCTGGCTCGATCCGGCCGAGTGCGATCAGGGCGTCGAGTTCGACGGGACCGCCTTCGAACAACACACCTGGCATGTCGAGGTGGTCCTCCCATCGCTCGATCCCGTCGGGCAGCCCCTCGCCGGTCGGCCGGTTCAACACCACCCCGACCGCCCCGTCATCGTTGTGCTCCAACATGAACACCACGGTGCGGTCGAAATTCGGGTCGTCCAACGGGGGAGTCGCCACAAGAAGTTTGCCCCTGGTGGAACCGGGTATCGGAGACTCGTGGGAACTCACCCACCCATTCTGCACGTCCAACCCTCTTGGTGGGCCGCACGCGGTCCGAGCGGTAGGGTTGCCGTACCAGAGGAGACCGACTCATGTTCAAGCAGCAGCAACGCCGTTCTGGCTCGTTTCGTATGCTCGTCGTCGGGGTCATCAGCGGCGTGTTGATCGCCGTCGCCGTCGGGGTCGGCATGCAGATCGGCAATCCGTTCCGCACGAACACCGTCGACAACTCGGCGCCTCCGGTGATCATTCAGCTCCGCGACCTGGCCGATTACCACGCTGCGCAGGGGCAGTTCGAGGTCACGATCGACCAGGAGCAGGACGTCAAGTGGATCCCGTCAGCCATCGCCGGCGAGCGAGTGCAGTACATCGCCGTCGGCTCTGTCGACGCGATCGTCGATTTCGACAACCTCAGCGATGGCGCCGTGGTCGTCTCGGACGACGGCAAGGCCGTCACCGTCACCCTTCCGCAGGCGTACCTCGCCGACCCGGTGCTCGACACCGAGCAGAGCCACGTGATGAATCGTGACCGGGGCATCTTCAACCGGATCAGCGGGGTGTTCAGCGACAACCCCACCAGCGAACAGGGTCTGAGCCAGTTGGCCGAGGACAAGATCGAGACCGCCGCCGCGGCGACGGACCTCACCGACCGGGCGGAGTCCAACACTCAGGCGATGCTCGAGGCGATGTTCCGGTCCCTCGGCTTCGAGCAGATCGACGTTCGATTCCAGGTGTCGTCCGCTGCCGGATGATCGTTGCATGACAATGCACCATGGTGTATGGTTATGCGTCTATGATTCGAGTGGGCATCCTGGGGGCGTCCGGTTACACCGGCGCCGAACTGCTGCGGCTGTGCGCCCAGCACCCCGACTACGAGGTGGTCTACGCCACCGGTGATTCGCAGGCGGGGAGACGTGCTGCGTCGCTGTATCCGAGCCTCGCAGCGCGTTACCCCGACCTCGTGTTCGAGTCCTTCGACCCCGCACGCGCCGCGGACCTCGATCTCGTGTTCCTCGGTCTGCCGCACGAGGCCTCGATGGCGCTCGGGCCCGAACTGGTGGGCACGGTCGGCTGCGTCGTCGATCTGTCGGCCGCCTATCGCTTGAAGAACCACGACCTGTACCCGATTTGGTACGGGTTCGAGCACGACCAGCCGGCGCTGCTCGAGCAGGCCGTGTACGGGCTTCCCGAATTGCATCGCGATGAACTCCGCGGCGCGTCGCTCGTCGCGACGCCGGGCTGCCATGTCACCGCGGCGAGCCTGGCGTTGGCGCCGCTGGTTCGAGCAGGTCTCATCCAGACCACGGGCGTGGTGGTCGACAGCATCACTGGTATCAGCGGGGCCGGCCGTGGGCTCAAGCACGAGAGCCTGTTCTGCAGTGCCGACGAGGACGTGACCGCCTACGGGCTGCTCGACCACCGTCACACACCCGAGATCGAGCAGGAAGTAGGAGCCCAGGTGCTCTTCACGCCACACCTCGCGCCGATGAACCGGGGCATCCTGGCGACGTGTTACGCCCGGCCGGCCACCGACGTCAACACAGCGTCGCTGCTCGCGGCACTCGCCGACGCGTATGCCGGTGAGCCGTTCGTGGTGGTCGGCGAAGGATCTCCCTCGACCAAGGCCACGTTGGGCAGCAACACTGCCCACATCACGGCCCGCTTCGACGAGCGCACGTGCACCGTGATGGTCATCTGTGCGATCGACAACCTTGCCAAGGGCGCGTCAGGCGGCGCCATCCAGGCGGCGAACGTCGCGCTCGGCCTGCCGGAGACGGCCGGCCTCGCCGCGGTCGGGATGTACCCGTGAGCACCACCCCGTCCGACAAAGCGGCGGTCCTCGTCGAGGCACTGCCCTACATCCGGCGTTTCGCCGGCCAGGTCGTGGTCGTCAAGTACGGCGGGAACGCCTTGGCGGGGTCCAGCGACGACGACGCGCTGTCGTTGTTCGCGGAAGACGTCGTCCTCATGCGCCAGGTCGGAATGCGGCCAGTCGTCGTGCATGGCGGCGGTCCCCAGATCAGCGAACTGATGGCGCGACTCGGCAAGGTGACTGAATTCCGCAACGGACTGCGTGTCACCGATCAGGAGACCGTCGACATCGTTCGGATGGTGCTCATCGGGCAGGTGAACCCGCAACTGGTCGCCGCGATCAACGTCCACGGCTCGCTGGCCGTCGGCGTCAGCGGCGAGGACGCAGGGCTCATCCGTGCTTCGGCACGCGACGCCGACCTCGGCTTCGTGGGCGACGTCGAGTCCATCAATCCCACCATCTTGAATGCGCTGCTCGACGACGAGTTCGTGCCGGTGGTGGCCACGATCGGCACCGATGCCCATGGGCAGGCGTACAACATCAACGCCGACACCGTGGCCGGCGCGATCGCCGAGGCACTCGGAGCCGAGAAGCTCGTGTACCTCACCGACATCGAGGGTCTGCGCCGTGTCGTCGACGATCCGTCCAGCCTCATCCGCCAGACCACGCCCGACGAACTCGACGAGCTGATGGCCGACGGCACGATCGCCGGTGGGATGATTCCCAAGGTCGAGAGCTGCGTGCAGGCTGTCCGCAACGGCGTGCGACGGGCGCACATCCTCGACGGCCGCATCCCTCACGTGCTGCTGCTCGAGGTCTTCACCGACGAGGGGATCGGAACGATGGTCAGATGACATCGCACACGTTCGACGAGCAGGGCATGACGTACTGCCCGTTCATGCCGGTCTTCGGCGCGCCACAGGTCATGTTCGAGCGCGGCGCGGGCACCGAACTCTGGGACATCGCCGGCAAGCGGTATCTCGACTTCCTCAGCGGCCTGGCGGTCACGTCGCTGGGGCACTCCAACCCGAAGGTCGCGGCAGCCATCTGCGCCCAGGCCACCACGCTGCTGCACGTCAGCAACTTCTTCACCAATCCGGTCGCCACGAAGGCTGCGGTGCAGGTGAATGGGCTGCTGAAGGAGGCGACGGGCCGTGACGGCCAGGTGTTCTTCTGCAACAGCGGTGCGGAGGCCAACGAGGCGGCGCTGAAGCTGGCCCGCAAGTTCGGCGGCCGCGGCCGGCACGTGGTCGTCAGCGCGTACGGCAGCTTCCATGGACGAACGCTGGCTGCCCTCGCAGCCACGGGACAGCCCGCCAAGCACGAGCCGTTCTTCCCGATGCCAGACGGTTTCCGCCACGTGCCGTTCAACGACGTCGGCGCACTCGAGGCGGCCATCGACCCGACCGTTGCCGCCGTGCTGCTCGAGCCCGTCCAGGGTGAGGGCGGCGTCGTCCCCGCGAATCCGCAGTACTTGCGCGACGTGCGTGCACTGTGCGACGAACGGGGTCTGTTGCTCATCATCGATGAGGTCCAGACCGGGTTCGCCCGAACAGGCCACTGGTTCGGCTTTCAGCACGCGGGAATCGTGCCCGACGTGGTCACGCTCGCGAAGGCCATGGGTAACGGCTTCCCGGTCGGTGCCGTGTGGGCGACCCGTGAGGCCGCAGCGATGTTCCAGCCGGGCGATCATGGCAGCACCTACAGCGGCACTGCCATCGCGGCGGCGGCCGTCTCGGCAGTCATCGACGAGATGCGCCGCATCGACGCCCCCCGACTGGCACGCGAACGTGGTGCCGAGCTCGCCGCCGCGCTGCGCACCCTGCCGGGTGTCGTCGATGTTCGCGGCGAAGGGCTGTTGCTCGCCGCCGAACTCACCCCGGGCGTCGACGCCAAGGCCGTGTACACCGCTGCGCTCGACCGAGGTCTCGTCACCAACGCCGTCACGGCATCTGCGCTCCGCCTGGCGCCGCCGCTCACGGTGTCGTCGGAGGAGATCGCCGAAGCCGTCCAGATCCTCACCCTCGTCCTCCAGGAGCTCACGTCGTGACCCGCCACTTCCTCGACATTCCCGACCTGACAGTCGACGAGCTCCGCATGGTGCTGCAGTTGGCGCAACGTACGGATCTGCCGACGCCGCTGTCGGGAAAGGGCGTCGCACTGATCTTCGAGAAGCCGTCGAATCGAACCCGTCATTCGATGGAGATGGCGGTCGTGCAACTGGGGGGGCACCCCGTCTACACCCGTGGGGAAGAGGTCGGCCTCGATGTCCGTGAGCCGGTGGAGGACATCACGCGTGTGATGGCCGGCTATCACTCGATGCTCGCTGCGCGGGTGTTCGCCCACGATGTGGTCGAGCGAATGGCTGCCGTCAGCCCGGTACCGGTGGTGAACATGCTCAGCGACTGGTCGCACCCGCTGCAGGCGCTGGCCGACGTGCTCACCATGCAGCAGGTGCACGGTCCTCTGGAGGGCCGGACGATCGCGTTCGTCGGCGATTGGAACAACGTGTCCCGCTCATTGGCCGAGGCGTGCGTGTTGCTCGGCGCCGAGGTTTCGCTCGGCTGCCCGGTCGGCTACGACGCCACCGACGCCGAACTCGAGCGCATCGGTGCGCTCGGAGCGGGCACGGTACGTCAGGTGCATCGCGGGATCGACGCGGTCGAGGGCGCCGTCGCGGTCCACACCGACACGTGGGTCTCGATGGGCCGCGAGTCCGAGAAGGCCGAGCGGGTGAAGGTGTTCGAAGGGTTCGGCGTCGACGGCGCGCTCATGGCCCATGCGCTTCCGGACGCAGGGTTCTACCACTGCCTTCCCGCCTATCGAGGCTATGAGGTGAGTGCCGACGTCATCGATGGACCGCACAGTCATGTCGTGGCTCAGGCGCACAACCGGCTGCACGCCGCTCGCGGCGTGTTGGCCTTCCTGATGGGAGTTCGCTGATCATGGCCTCGAAGGTCCAACGCCAGCAGACGATCGCGAAACTCATCGCCAACCACACCGTCACCAATCAGCCGCAGCTGGTCGAACTGCTCGACGCCGAGGGCATTCCTGCCACTCAGGCCACGGTGTCGCGTGACCTCGAGGATCTCGGGGCCGTGAAGGTGCGTGTGCCGGGCGGCGACACGGTCTACGCGATTCCCGAGTACGAGCCTGCCCGTCTGGCTCCAGAGGACCAGTTGCGGCGCGTGATGGGCGAGTGGGTGGCCGAGGTGAGCAACAGCGGCAATCTGGTGGTGCTGCGCACGCCGCCAGGCTGCGCACACGTGGTCGCATCGGCGCTCGACCGCAGTGGCCTGCCCGGCATTCTGGGAACCGTCGCCGGCGACGACACCCTGCTGTGCATTGCCGAAGAAGGTCTCGGCGGCGAGACCCTTCGCGAGCGGCTTCGCGAGTTGGCGGGGCTGTCATGAGCGCCGAACAGGCCGGCAACACGCTGTGGCACGGCCGCTTCGAGAACGGTCCCTCCGCCGAGCTGATGGCCTACACCGAGAGCTTGTCCTTCGACCAACGGCTCTGGCCCGACGACATCGCCGGTTCCGTTGCGCATGTCCGTGGCCTCGCCCACGTCGGCATCCTCACCGAGGTCGAGCGCGACACGGTCCTCATCGCGCTCCAGCAGGTTGCCGACGAAATGGCTGCCGGCTCCTTCGAGTTCCGACCCAGCGACGAGGACATCCACACCGCCGTGGAACGCCGAGTCACCGAGCTCGCCGGCCCAGCCGGGGCGAAACTGCACACGGGTCGCAGCCGCAACGACCAGTCGGCCACCGACGTCAGAATGTGGTTGAAGCGCGAGCTCCTGACGGTCGCCCAGCGCGTGCTCGGTCTGCAAGAGGTGCTGCTCGCTCGGGCCGAAGCGGCCGGTGACGTGTACCTGCCGGGCTACACGCATCTGCAGCGCGCACAGCCCGTCCTGCTGGCGCACCATCTACTGGCGCACGGGTGGGCGCTCGGTCGCGATGTCGACCGTCTGCTCGACGCGCTCGAGCGCATCGATGTCTCGCCGCTCGGGGCGGGTGCGTTGGCGGGTTCGTCGCTGCCGCTCGATCCCGACTTCACGGCGGCCGAGCTCGGCTTCGCGGCTCGTTTCGAGAACTCGTTGGACGCGGTCGGCTCGCGCGACCACATCGCCGAGGCCCTCTTCGTGCTCACGCTGATGGGAATCAACCTCTCGCGGATCGGCGAGGAGTTCGTGTTGTGGACCACCGACGAGTTCGGATTCGCCAAGCTCGACGACGGTTACGCCACGGGCTCGTCGATGCTGCCGCAGAAGAAGAACCCCGACATCGCGGAGTTGGCTCGCGGCAAGGCCGGCCGACTCATCGGCGACCTCACCGGCTTCCTGGCCACGATGAAGGGGCTTCCGCTCAGCTACAACCGCGACTACCAGGAGGACAAGGAACCGCTGTTCGACGCGATGGACCAAATCCGTCTTGCGCTCGGCGCGGTCACAGGGATGATCGCCACGGTCACCTGGGTACCCGAGCGAATGCAGTCCGCCGCCGACGCCGAGACCACCTCTGCCACCGACCTCGCCGAGTGGCTGGTGCAGCGCGGCACCCCGTTCCGTGACGCCCATGCAGTGGTCGGCGCGCTGGTCCGGCGCACGCTGGCGGGCGAGGGCGCCTTGCGCGACCTGGTTGCCGCCGACCCTGCGCTGGGTCCCGACGCAGCCGCTCTGGTCTCGCCCGGTGTGTCGGTCCGGCGGCGTACCACGCCTGGCGGAGCAGGACCGGTCCCGGTTGCGGTCCAGATGGAACGTTTCCGCGCCAAGATCGGCGAGATCCGTGCAGCGGTTGCCGCCGACGTTCGCTGAGCGCGACGCCCTCGTGGTGGCACCTGCACTGCTCAAGTTCGACGACGGCACGCCACCGCCTCCCGTACCGCTGGCTGGCTTCTCAGCCCTGAGGCTGCTCCCACTGCAGCCAGTAGCCGTGCGGGTGGGTGGTGGCCAGCCGGCGGACGTCGCGCTCGCCGCGCCGCCAACGGACCAGTGAGACCACGGTGATCTCCTCGGGAGGGTCCGTCGTGGGTACCGGGAGGCCAGGCGTCTGAGCCGGTGCTTCGGCGATGATCCACGACAGGTCCACCTCAGCTCCGAGCAGGTCCAACTCGGCGACGTACGCGGCGCGGACGTGGTCTGGCAGGTAGTTCAGCACCCAGCTGTTGGTCACAACGGGGTGGCCGTGCACCGCGGCCTCGTGCACGACTGCGACGAGATCCTCCACTGCGTCACCCTGGCGGACGTCGGGTGGGTGAGCGCGTGCCAGTTCGACGGCGGCCACCAAGCGCGCGAAGCGATCGGCCTGGTCCGGCCAGACACACGCCTCGAGCCATCGCACCGCGTCGTCATCGAGCACGTCGATGGGGGCCTGGTCGATGCCGATCGAGCGAGTGATCCGCGGGAGCGACGCCGGCACGGGCACCGGCACGTCACCACGGGTGGCACAGCGCAGGTGCACGGTCGAGGTCGCTCCCACGAGTCCGCCAGGCTCGAACTCGAAGGAGTAGTGGGGGAGCAGCAGGTTCAAACCTGCGCTGGTACCCACGTCCACATGCGCGAGGGTTCCGAACTCGTCGGCGAGCAGCCCGAGTGGAGGGACGAACTGGGCGCAGCGCCCCACCTCGTTGGTCTGCGTGTTGCGCGTGGCGATCACGGCGCTGAGTGCGTCGGCGTGGTCCAGCACGAACTCGCGGAACAGCGGTGCCGGATCACCGTCCGCCACCGTGGCGCACAGGTTGGGGTAATGGGCGGCCAACTCACGGCCCTCACCGCTCAGCAGAAGGAAATGGACGCCGGCGAAGAGCAGTACAGGGATCTGTTGCGTCTCGGGGGCGTGATGCAGCAACCGGAGGATGTCGCCGTCGTTGGCAGCTGCGTTCGCCAACTGGGAGTACAGAGGCGCCCGGGTGCTCGTCGTCGTTCCGGCGAAGCTGCGGAAGCGTTGAGCCAACTCGTCGAGCGCCACCATGGCGCCGACCCTAACGGAGCGAGGGAATCCGGCGCTCCCGTGGCAACATTGCTCGCCTATGGATCTGATCGCCGATCTCGAGGCTCGCGGCCTCGTTCACGACACCACCGACCTCGCTGCGCTGCGTGCCCGACTCGCGGAGGGTCCGATCGGTCTGTACATCGGCTTCGACCCCACTGCGGACTCGCTGCACGTCGGGCATCTCGTGGGCCAGTTGTTCATGCGGCGCTTCCAGCTGGCTGGGCATCGGCCGTTCCCGTTGGCCGGAGGGGCGACCGGCATGATCGGCGACCCGGGCGGCCGTAGCGAGGAGCGCAATCTGCTCGACGACGACACGTTGCGGCACAACGTCGAGTGCATCAAGGCCCAGCTCAGTCGCCTGCTCGATTTCGAGCCAGGGCCGTTCCAGGCGACGCTGGTCAACAACGCCGACTGGACCACCTCCATCTCGATGCTCGAGTTCCTCCGCGACGTCGGCAAACACTTCACCGTGAACCAGATGATCGCCAAGGACTCCGTCCGGAGTCGCATCGACAGCGAGCACGGCATCTCCTACACCGAGTTCTCGTACATGTTGCTCCAGGCGAACGACTTCCGGCACCTGTTCGAGGCGCACGGCGTCGAGCTGCAAGCGGGTGCCAGCGACCAGTGGGGCAACATCACGGCAGGTGTCGAGCTCATTCGTCGTCGCCTGGCTGCACAGGCGTTCGCGATCACGCATCCGCTCATGGTCAAGAGCGACGGCTCGAAGTTCGGCAAGTCCGTCGGGGGAGCCGTGTGGCTCGACGCGGCGCGCACGTCGCCGTACCAGTTCCGCCAGTTCTGGGTGCAGACCGACGACCAGATGGTGGGCACGTACCTGAAGATGCTCTCGTTGCGTCCGCTCGACGAGCTGCACGCCCTGCTCGACGAGCACGACACTGCGCCCGAGCGCCGCATGGCCCAGCGAGCCCTTGCGGACGAACTCACCCGCATGGTGCACGGACCGGCGGCGGCCGCCGCCGCCGGAGAAGCCGCTGCCGTGCTGTTCGGTGGCGATCCCACCGTCGCCTCCGCCGATGCGTTGGCTGTCGTGGCCGCCGAGGCACCCTCGGTCACCCTTCCCGACGACATCCACAACGTCCGCGTCCACGAGATCCTCATCGAGGCGGGTGTCGCCAAGTCGAACAGCGACGTTGGGCGTCTCCTGGCCCAGGGTGCAGTCCGTGCAGGAAATCGTGTTCTCGACGCGGATGGCTTGTTGCAGGCGTCTGACCTGCTCAACGGTGGTTTCCTCCTCCTCCGCAAGGGCAAGCGCGACTTTGTCGTCGGAAAAACTTTGCCGAGAGGTTGATGACCTGTCGCAGGTGCGATAGCGTCGCTACTCGCTCCGGTGAGCCCGAACGGCAACCGAAGCAGGCACCAACAGCCTGGCTGTGTGCCCAGAGCGATGGCACTTCGGTGCGTCGGCTCCTTGAAAACGGAAGAGAAGACTGAACGCCAATGCGGGCAGCAACGGACGCGGACCTCGGTTCGTGGCTGGATGCTGTCTGTCAATTCATAAAGTCCTCGGGGTCCCAACCTCGAGGCAAATCAAGTCAGATCTGAGCGCCGGCACATCGGCTATTCCCCGATGGAGCGCTCGGTCTCGAACACAATCGTTTCGACCATCACCTTCGGGTGCTGGTCGTGCACGGTTTCGTTGGAGAGTTTGATCCTGGCTCAGGACGAACGCTGGCGGCGTGCTTAACACATGCAAGTCGAACGAGGTCCATGAAGTAGCAATACTTCGGAAGACCTAGTGGCGAACGGGTGCGTAACACGTGAGGAACTTGTCCCGGTCTCTGGGATAACAGTTGGAAACGACTGCTAATACCGGATGACGTCGGAGCGTCGCATGGCGCGCTGACGAAAGGGTTACTGGATCGGGAGAGCCTCGCGGCCTATCAGCTTGTTGGTGGGGTAACGGCCTACCAAGGCATCGACGGGTAGCTGGTCTGAGAGGATGATCAGCCACACTGGGACTGAGACACGGCCCAGACTCCTACGGGAGGCAGCAGTGGGGAATCTTGCGCAATGGGCGAAAGCCTGACG
>JANOET010000434.1:0-1607 GCA_031413415.1 Acidimicrobiaceae bacterium | reverse complement strand
CACTGTCGATGGCATCTTCCAACGCACGTGCCGTTGGCGACGTCGATGCCATGTCGACGATGGCTCTCCCGGCTGTGGTCGACCGGACGCCGTCGTGCCAGATGAACTCCTTCGTGGTCCACATCTTCGACGTGTGGATGGTCATCCAGTTCGCGATCGACCTCGTACCTCGTGGAACGAGGAATTCGGCCCGTGCGGGTTCCGGTACTTCCACAGCGAGCCACCACAGGGACGTGGTTCCGAACAGGGCGCCGCGGTCACCCAGCCACTCCGCACCGGCACGGATCCGCATCGGGAGTGTGAGCGGCGTCGCGGCGTGTCGGAAGTGGTGCGGAGTGATCTGCACCCATTCGCCTCGTTCCTGCATTCTTCGCCACCTCCCCCACTGCACACCGAGCTTCCTCACGGCGTCGACGGTGAGCAGCTGATGATTCGCCTGGGCGGCCTGGAGGAGGTCGAGTTCTCTGGTCATCGTCTGGAATGGGCACGACGAGGTGGCGCAATCGGCAACATCACCGAACTTGTCGGGGCTGGATCACCAACCCTGGTGGCCGGGTCGCGACAGGTTCAACGCATGCGGTTACTTGAGACGTTTGGGGGTGGCGTTCGCCGGGTCGGTGGGCCACTGGTGCTTGGGGTAGCGACCGGCCATGTCCTTGCGCACGTCGGCCCACGAGCCCGCCCAGAAGCCGGGCAGGTCGCGGGTGATCTGCACCGGCCGATCGGCGGGGGAGAGCAGCTCGAGCGCGATCGCCACACGGCCGGCCGCCACCGACGGGTGCGTGGTCTGTCCGAACAGGTCCTGCACCCGCACGCTCGCGGTGGGGATGTCGCGCGAGTAGTCGATGCGAATCGACCTGCCGCTCGGGGTCTCGATGGTGGGCGGGGCGAGTTCGGCCAGACGCGACGACGCGTCCCAGTCGAGCTGTGCTGTCAGCAGCATCTCGGTGTCCAGGCGGGCGAGGTCGGCGGCGCCCGTGGCGCGCAGCAGGAACGGGGCCAACCAGTCGTCGAGCGTGCGCAACAGCGCGGCGTCGCTCCAGTCGGGCCACTCGTCGCCGAGCTCGCTGCGCAGGAACGCGACGCGGTGACGCAGCGCGACGGTGCGGTCGTTCCACGTCAGCACGCTCAGCTTCGTCACTCGCACCCGCTCGACCAGCGCGGCAGTGGTGGCCTCGGTGGCGTGCGGGGTGTAGGTGCGCTCGTCCAGCAACATGCCGCCGAGGCGGGTCTCGACGCGCTCGACCAGGTCGTCGCGCTGCTTGTCCCACACCAGGCTGATGCGCTGCTCGATCTGATCGGCGAGCGCTTCGATGAGCTCGTCGGTGTCGAGCGCCGCGCCGATCCGGATGCGCGCGTTGTCGCGCCTTCCGTCGAGGTCGGCGGCCACCACGAAGCGTTCGTTCGCGAGCGGGTCGGTGGGTGGCGTCCACGCGCCGGCACCGCTGCGGAGTTGAAATCGCCCTGGCTGGCTGCGCCGCACCGCGATGCGATCCGGGTAGGCGTGGGCGAGCACCGAGCCGCAGTGCGCCGGGTCCACCGCATCGAGATCGAACGAGATTCCGGCGCGACGGGCGAGGTCGTTGGCGCGGTCGCGCACTCGGCGG
>JANOET010000433.1:0-3558 GCA_031413415.1 Acidimicrobiaceae bacterium | reverse complement strand
GCCTTGGAGATGTCGCTCGTGAAGATGCTGGCCTGCAGCCCGTACTTGCTGTCATTGGCCTGACGCAAGGCCTCGTCGAGGTCGTCGTAGGCAGCGACCGCGACCACCGGACCGAACACCTCTTGGGCACACACCTTCATGTCGTGCGTGGCGTTGATGATGACCGTCGGCCGCAGCACGCCGGCGTCGTCGAGCGTGCCGCCGGTGGCGATGGTGCCGCCCTGGGCCTCGGCCTCGGCCACCCATGCGGCCACCCGGTCGCGCTCGCTCGTCGAGATGAGCGCCGACACGTCGGTGGCGTCGTCCATGGGGTCGCCGACGACCAGCGTCTTCACGTGCGCAACGAGCGCCTCGTTGAACTGGTCGACGATCGATGAGTGCACAAAAATACGCTGGGTGCTGATGCAGCTCTGGCCCGCATGGCTGAAGCCGGCGACCTTGATCTTCGCCGCCGCGGTCTGCCAGTCGCCGTCGGGTTCGATGATGCAGGGCGCGTTGTTGCCCAACTCGAGACCGACGCGTTTGCGTGGCGCCCGGGCTCGGATGGACCAGCCGACGTCGGGCGAGCCGGTGAACGTGATGAGCGCGATGTCGGGATGATCGACGATCGCGTTGCCCACGGTGCCGCCTCCGCCGGTGACGACGTGCAGGTACTCGGGCGGCAGCCCACACTCGTCGACCAGCATCCGGGCGAGCGCCAGACTGCTGAAGGGCGTCTGGCTGGCTGGCTTCAGTATCACGGGGCAGCCCGCAGCGATGGCTGGGCCGAGCTTGTGGGCGACCAGGTTCAGCGGAAAGTTGAACGGGGCGATGGCTCCGACCACACCGATGGGGACGCGCAGCGTGAAGCCCAACTTGCCCTCACCCGAGGGGATGGCGTCGAGCGGGATCATCTCGCCGCCCAGCTTGCGCGCCTCGGCGGCGGCGAACTGGAACGTGCCGACCGCGCGCTCGGCCTCGACGCGTGCGGTCTTGATGGGCTTGGCCGCTTCCTTGGCGATGATCTGAGCGAACTCCTCACGGCGCTCCGTGAGGTGGAGCGCGGCCTTGTCGAGGATGTCCGCGCGCTTCCACAGCGGGAGCGGATGGTCGCGGAGCGCCTTCTTCGCGATCGCAACGGCAGCGTCGACGTCGGCGGAGGTCATCGCCGGAATCTCGCCGATGACGGAGTCGTCGTAGGGCGAGCGAACGGTGATGGTGGCGGGACCATTCGTGGCCGGATCAGTCGTGAGAGGCATACGACGACGATACTTGCGCGAATGCAGCTGCGCTCCCATCCGTACCTCGACTGGAACGGCCCCATCCCGTTCGCCCATCGCGGCGGCGCGAGCGATGTCCCCGAGAACACCATGCCCGCGTTCGAGTACGCGGTGGGGCTCGGTTACCGGTACGTCGAGACCGATGTCCAGGTCACCTCCGATGGAGTGCTCGTGGCGTTCCACGACAACGATCTACGCCGAACGTGCGGCAGGGATGGGCGCATCAGCGACCTGCCGTGGAGCGACGTGCAGACCGCGCTCGTCGACGGCCGAGCGCCCATCCCGCTGCTCGAGGACATGCTCGGCACATGGCCGGAACTGCGCGTCAACATCGACTGCAAGACCGACCGCGCCGTCGCAGCGCTCGTGGCCGCGCTGCGACGAACGAACGCGCTCGATCGGGTGGCACTCGGGGCGTTCAGCGACACGCGCCTTCGTCGGCTGCGCAAGGAACTCGGCGACGCGGCTTGCACGGTGCTCGGCCCCGGTGGGGTGGCCGCGCTGAAGTACGGCACCCTCCGCAGCACCGCGGCGATGGCCGCACAGGTGCCGGTGCGGCAGGGCCCACTCACCGTCACCGACGCCAAGTTCGTCGAACGTGCGCACCGCATGGGCCTCGCGGTGCACGTCTGGACGATCGACGATCCGCTCGAGATGCACCGCTTGCTCGACCTCGGCGTCGACGGCATCATGACCGATCGACCCGAGGTGCTCCGCACCGTGTTCCAGGAGCGCGGCCTGTGGCAGTAGCCGCACCGTTCAACAGCACTCGCGCACCGCATCACATGGTTGCCAGCGCGGACCAACTGGCCACGCAAGCCGGCCTCGCGATGCTCGCGCTCGGCGGCAACGCCGTCGACGCCGCCATCGCCACCAACGCCGCCATCGCCGTCACCGGGCCGCACCTCTGCGGCATGGGCGGCGACCTGTTCGCGCTCGTCCACCACGACGGGGTGGTCCATTGCCTGAACGCGAGCGGTCGCGCTGGCAGTGGCGCTTCGGCAGCGGCGTTGCGCGCCGAGGGGCACACGGTCATGCCCTTCCGCCACGACATTCGCACGGTCACCGTGCCCGGCTGCGTCGACGGCTGGGTGGCGCTGCACGAGCGCTTCGGCACGCTGCCACTCGCCACCCTGCTCGGCCCGGCGATCGCCCTGGCCGACGACGGGTTCCCCGCCAGCCCACTGCTCGTGGCATCCGCCGCCATGGTCGACCCGGTCGCAAGGGAGTCGTTGTTCGAGCTCACCTCGCAGGCGCGCCGGCCTGGGCAACGGATCACCCGGCCGGGTGTCGGTCGCGCTCTGCGCGCCATCGCCGAGGGCGGACGCGACGCGTTCTACCGCGGTGAGTTCGGTGCGGGACTGCAGCAGCTCGGCGCCGGTTGGTTCAGCGACGACGACCTGGCCGCCACCGGTGCCGAGTGGGTGGCACCACTGCGAGCCACCGCGTTTGGTGTCGATCTGTGGACCGTGCCGCCCAACTCGCAGGGATACCTCACACTCGGTGGCGCGCTGGTGGCCGACACACTGTCGCTGCCTGCCGACCCCGACGACGAGCACTGGGCACATCTGCTGATCGAGGCGGCGAAGGTCGCCGCGTACGACCGCCCCCGAGTGCTCCACGACCAGGCCGACGGCGCTGCCCTGCTCGACGCGATTCGGGACCGGGCGAGTTCGGTCGATGCTCTGCGGGCGTCGCCGCTCGGCGTGAACGGAACCGACGGCGACACCACCTACCTGTGCACCACCGATCGCAACGGCATGGGCGTCTCGCTCATCCAGTCGAACGCGTCGGGTTTCGGTTCGTGGGTGGTCGAGCCGAACACTTCGATCAACCTGCACAACCGCGGCCTCGGGTTCAGCCTCCAGGATGGGCACGCGGCAGAACTGAGGCCACGAGCGCGACCGCCGCACACGTTGTCGCCGGCGCTCGCCACCCGCGGCCAACGGCTCGCGGCGGTGTTCGGCACGATGGGCGGCGACGGGCAGCCGCAGATCCTGCTGCAGATCGCGGCGCGTCTGTTCCACCACGGCCAGTCCCCCGCCGCGGCCATCCACGCCGGACGATGGGTGCTTCGCGGTCCGGTCACCGGGTTCGACACGTGGACCTCGACCTCGGGACCGGTCGTCATGGTCGAAGGCAACGCGCCCGCCGAGTGGGTCTCTGCGCTCGCCGCACGCGGGCATCGCGCCTAGGCGCTCCCGCCGTACGACAGCGGCTTCGGCCACGCCCACGCGATCATCCGCGACGACCACGGATTCTGGTCGGGAGCGGCGGACCCCCGGGCACGAGTCGGGTC
>JANOET010000432.1:0-6922 GCA_031413415.1 Acidimicrobiaceae bacterium | reverse complement strand
GACCACGACGGGCAACATCACGCTCACGACGGCGGGTAATGCGGCGGCGGGGCCGCAGACGTGCTGAGGACGTGGCGTGCATGTGAGATGACCTCCCGCAAGGTCTGTGGCGCAACGCAGTTGCCACGCCACGGATGGCGATTCCCGCCGCCATCGAGCGCAGTCTCACAGCCGATGTCGGAATTCGCCATCGGTCATTGGTCGTACAACCTTGGTCGCACCCAGTGTCGCACGCCGAGCGACGATCTTCGAGTGGGCGTGACGGGACTCGAACCCGGGACCTCCACCGTGTCATGGTGGCGCTCTAACCAACTGAGCTACACGCCCTCGATTGCCGGCCAACACTACCCAACGCGGCGCGATCCGCCAACGTTGCAGCGTCTGGGCATGAACCAAGCAATGGAACGAGGGAGGAGCGGATGCTCCTCCCTCGTTTCATTCGCTTGTGCTACTGCGAATTGATGGCCACGCCGACGATCAGGTGATCCGTTGGCGCCCAGCCACGCTGCCGGTGGACCCCGTGAAGTTGGCGTTCCCCAGGTAGGTCGCCGTGATCGTGTGGGTACCGACCGTCAGGCCACTCGTGGAGTACGACGCCCGCCCGGCTTGGTTGAGCACCACATCACGGATCAGGCCTCCGATCGAGAAGCGAACGGTCCCGCTGGGCACGCCCACTCCCGGATTGGCCGCCGTGACCGTCGCGGTGAAGGTCACCACAGCGCCGCGAGGGGCGGGGTTGCGACTGGAGACCACCCGGGTGGCCGTCGCCGCCTTGCTCACGATCTGGTTGAGCGCTGCCGACGTGCTCGGGTTGTACAGCGGCGAGCCGCTGTATGCAGCTGTCACACGGTGCGTTCCGACGGCCAGGTTGCTGACCACCACCCGGGCAATGCCGTCGCCGTCGACCACCCCGACCAGCTTGCGAGTCCCGATCGTGAACGTGACCGTGCCCGCCGCCGCCACCGTGTTCATGGTTGCGGTGAAGGTGACCGTCTGACCGAACACGGTCGTCGTGTCCGACGAGACCAGCGACACCGACGAGGCACGCTTGGCGACCACCTGTGAGAGCGGCGCACTGGTGCTGCCCATCCAGGGGATCGTCGCGTTGTACGTCGCCGTCACCACGTGGGTTGCCTCGGACATGCTCGATGTGGCGAACGTCGCTCGACCCTGCGTGTCGACCGCCACCGTCTGTGTCGTGGCGAGGGCGCCCGGATTCGTGATCCGGAACGTCACCACCCCGGCCGGCACCGCAGCGCCGGACACCGACTCGGTGACCCTCGCCGTGAAGGTGACCACCTGCGTCGGTTGCGCCGGGTTCCTGTTGGACGTCAGCACTGTCGTGGTGGCGATCGCCGTGATCACCTGCTGCATCGACGGGCTGGTTCCGGACAGGAACGTTCCGTCGCCGTTGTAGGTGGCGACGACGGAGTGGTTGCCCACGGTCAGCGTCGTCGAGGTGTAGGTCGCCGTACCGCCGACGACTGCCGCGGTCCTCGACACCTCGGATGGGAGGCCCTTGTCGAACGTGAACGTGACGGTGCCCGTCGCCGCGGCGGGTGCGACGACAGCCGTGAACACGACCGGGTCGCCGTACATGGCCGGGCTGCCGCTGCCGGACAGCGACACCGCCGGGCGCACCGCATGGGTGACCGTCGCGCTGCTCGGAAGCAGTGCCCCCGAGCCGCCGTACTCGGCGGTGACGACGTTCGAACCGGCCGGCAGTGCCGCCGTGTCGAGTGTGGCGACACCGTCGAGGTCGAGATCGACCGTGGTGACGACACCGCCGCCCGTGAAGGTCACGGCACCGGTCGGAACGATGCCGGGAACGGTCGCCGTCACCTTGGCGGTGAACCGAACGTTGGCGCCCGATGCCGACGGGCTCGGTGCGTGGGTGAGGGTCGTGGTCGTCGAGTCGATCCGGATCGACACCGGTGGTGCGGACGGCACCGAGGTGCCACCAGCGCTCACAGCACGGACCTGGTACTGATACGCCTCTCCCGCCGTCACCGAGGTGTCGGTCCATGAGGTGGGAATGACGGTCGCCAGGACACCCGTCAGCGGCAGGGAGGCGACGTCGGCGAAGGCACCCCCGTTGGTTGCCCGCTGGACGACGATGCTCGTCACCGCAGCGCCCGTGGGCGCCTTCCACCCGAGCACGACGCTCGGGCCGACCGCGTCGACGGTGGCTGTCAACATCGTCGGCGCAGGCGGTGCCGAGGTCACCACCGAGGCGGTGACGGGCACCGACGATGCGGTGCCAGCCTCGTTCCACGAGGTCACCTTGTACTCGTAGGCCACGCCGGGCACGCCAGTGAGGTCGGTGTAGGTCGTGGCGTTGGCGCGGGCGATGCCGACCTCGGCCCAGTTCTCGACATCGACCGGCGAGCGCTCGATGCGGAAGCCGATCTCGGCCCTCTTCATGTCGATGTTCGCCTGCACGAGGTCGATCTCACCGGCACCCGTGAGCCGGACGGCCGTCGGGTCGTTCCAGCTCAGGACGACGCCCTCTCCGGTGACATCCGCTGTCGCCGACGGTGCCTCGGGGGGAAGCCAGGTGACCTCCACCTGCACCGGGCGCATCATGTCCATCTCTGCGTGGCTCAGGATGTGGCAGTGGAGCACGTACTCCCAATGGAAGTTCTGGACCGTGTTGATGATCGGCGCGATCGGGGCGCCGTTCACGTCGGTGTTGTTGAAGCCGGCCTGGCTGCCGAGTGTGCCGTTCTGATCGCCCCGTGCGCCGAGCGGCATCATCGGGTTGAGCGGTCGCCGGCTGTCGGGGATCGCGAACGGCAGCACCGGGATGATCGGTCGCACGGCGACGATCGTGTCCTGGAGCGGATTGACGCGAACGGTGTCCTTCCAGCCGAGCTCGTTGGGCTCGGGAGGTTGCACGATGTTGTCCCACGACACCCGGTTGATCACCTGCACGTCGTACAGGTGGAAGTGGATCGGGTGCGTGTCGACGCCGTTGTGGGTGATCTTCCAGATCTGCGTGCCATCGGCCGCCGACGAAATGGGCGTGACGTCCATCGTGGTCGGGAAGTCGACCGACTTGAGGATCTCGGTCGCCGGCTGCGTGTAGGGGTAGAGGATGATGTTCTGGGTGAGTGGTGTCGCACCCGGTGCCTCGAGCCCGAGGTTGGCCGTCATGCGCCCGAACTCGTCGAACGTCGCCGAGTTCATCTCGTCGTGGATGCCCTTCGGTTCGAACGGCACCGCCAATTGCCCCAGCGGGCCGTTCACGGTGTCGCCGGTTGCGAGCACGCCCGCTCCGGACACGTATCGGACGCCGAGGAAGGTGACGGCGCCGACCGTCGACTCCTCCTTCATCAGACCGGTGGTGATCTTGTCGACCTTCAGGCCGGTGTAGGTGAGGTTGGCCGTCCCACCGGCGGTGACGACGGACAGCTTGCCGTTGTCACCGAAACCGACGGCTGTTGCCGCCACCGACAGCGTGCCGCCAGCGAACGCCGTCACGTCGATGCCATCTGATGCTGGGGCCACCGTGGTGGAGGCCTGCGCGGTGGGATCGACGGTGTCGAACTTGAACTGCTGACCACCCTGCTCGGCGATGCGAGCGAAGCCGTCGCACTTGGCCGTAGGGCGGCTCGGGCTGTTGCACCAGCCGGCCGACACGAAGTTCGTGCCCATCGCCGAGTTGTACGCCGCCTGGCCGACGATCGGAGCGTGCTGGCTCTCCTCGAACACGCCGGTACCGCCGGCGTTGTGGGCGAAGGCCGCCATCAGTTCGCCGAGGCGGTCCGCAGACGTGCCCGGCTTGTCGAAGCGGACACCCGGGGCCGCGGCCGTGACCTTGATCTGCATCACGGTGCGGGTGTTCGGGCCGTAGCCCGGCAGGGTCGTCGGAGCACCCGACGGGCTGAGGTCCGGACCACCGGTGTAGTAGTCGTAGCCGGGGACGCGGGCGGGGAACGCCGCAGGTGCGTCGTTGTACAGGATGAGGGTCTTGCCACGGAACTGCGAGAAGTCGACGATCACGTCGGCACGCTCGGCAGGAGCGAGCAGCAGTGAGTGCGCATCGGTGTTGCCCACGTCGAAGCGAGTGGGGTCGGTGATCCACGTGGTCGGCTGGGCCGGCAGGACGACCGGCTGTGGCAGGAATCCACCTTCCGATGCGATCTGGATCCAGTCGGGACCGGCTGGGCTCTTCGAGGTGTCGGGCGTGGGGAACACGACCGGGTCGGTCTGCGCCGCAGCGAGTTCCGCCGAGTTCAGCGCCACTTCCGACATCGTGCCAGTGGTGGGGTCGGCGACGTACAACGACAGGTTGAAGAAGCGGTCGTTGGCGGCGTTGAGCACGCGGAAGCGGTACGCCTTGGGATCGACCGTGGTGGTCGGGTAGGCGACGCCGTTCACGACGGGAGTGTCGTTGAACGCCTCCATGCCGACCGAGATGTTCGGGGTACCGGGGATGAGTGCCGGTTCGCAGAACTCGGCGACGTTCGGGTCGCAGGTCGGGTCGTGGTAGGGGTTGTCGATCGGTGCGTACTTGGTCTTGGTCGCGGGCGGCCAGAACCACGGTCCGTACATCCATCGACCGAACGAGCTCATGCCAGTGGCGTCACCGGGGTTCTGCGCCGGCATGTACACGTGCGGCACCCACAGGCTGCCGAGGCCACCCCAACGGGTCTTGTCCCACGTCGGGTCCTGCTGGGCCATCGTGGTGTCGCTGGGGACGAAGGTCTTGTCCTGGACGACGAGCGGTGTGCCCGTGCCGAGGTCGCCGAACGGGCGACCCGCACCGAACAGCTTCTTCTCGGTCTCATCGGTGATGATGTACGGCGCGGCCTCGCCGGCGTACACGTTGAGCCGGGTGATGCCCCATGCATGATCGTGGTAGAACATCAGGCGAGCGCTCTGCTGGTTGGTGTAGAAGAACGTCTCGGCGCCAGGACCGGGGTCCGGCATGTCGGGCACGTAGCTGACGCTGACGCCCTTCGGGTAGGCCGAACCTTCGTTGGCCGGGGTCACCCACTGGTGCGGTGTGCCGTCGCTGATCCACGGCGTGACGCCGCCGTGCAGGTGCAGTTCGGCGCGGTTCTCGGTGTAGCAACCGGCCGGCTTGGGCGAGTTGCCACACGTCGGGTTGCGAACTCCGTCGAGCACGGTTCCCTGGTCGGCCGCCATCTCCATGGGAGTGCCATCAGGATTCAGCATCATCGCTCCGACGAGATCCTCGCCTTTCTTACCGGGGCCGGCACCAGAACCCATGAGCGAAGTGTCGACCGGCAGGAACAGGTCGCCGGCGCTGCCCGTGGGCAGCAGGTTGCGGAACAGGATGCGCACCGGGCGGTTCTTGGTGGCGAGGATGGTCGGTCCCAGGTAGTGGGGGGTGTCCACGCCGTACACCGGCTGACCATCGATCAGGATGGGCGTGTCGGGCTTTTCGGGGTCCAGGTTCGCGTTGCTCAATGCGACGCGGTTTCCGGGGATGACCGAAGTGCTGAGCTGGACGTAGCCGCGCACCAGGGTGGGAGGAAGGCTGCTGTGGAACTGGTGGCGATACTGCACCACCGCGATCTCGTAGTAGTCGCTGCCGGCGTAGGTGACCTTGTCGGGATCACCGACGGGCAGGTAGTTCCCGAGGTTGTTGACGCCGGCTTCACCCATGCCGGGAAGCGTGTCGACGAACTTCTTCAGGCCGGGAGTCAGGTAGCCCTTGCCGCCGTTGGTGACGGTGATGCCGGCGATCGCGCCCTGTGCCGCGACCGTGGCCGTCGCCATGGCGCCGTCACCGGTGCCGGACGCCGTGTCGGAGATGGTCAGCGTTGGCGCCGAGGTGTACCCCGAGCCGATGTCGGTGAGGTCGATGCGGGTGACGTTGATCGTGGCGGTCACCTGTGCGCCCGTGGGGTTGTCGGCATTGCCGTCCCAGACGTGCACGGTCGGTGCAGTCGTGTAGCCGGAACCGGGGTCGACGATGCTCACCGCGGTGACGATGCCTTCGGCGTTCATCACGGCCGTGCCGGTGGCCTGGGTGCCGTCCGCCAGATCGGGAAGCGAGAACTCGACGATCGGCTGGTTCATGTAGTTGCCCCCGCCGTCGATCAGCGTCAGGTTGTCGACCGTGCCACTCACCACTGCGGCGACGGTGGAGGCCGGCGACGCGGTGACGACCGGTGCCGTGTACCCGAAACCGGGGGCGTCGACCGTGACGGTGGTGATCGCGCCCGTCGCCAGCGTGGCGACGGCGGTGGCCTGCACGAACGGCTCCTGGTGTGCGCCGGGTGCCGTGATGGTCAGCGTCGGCGGCGCGGTGTACCCGCTGCCAGCCGACGTGACCGAGATCGACGTGATCGAGCCCTCCTTGGGGTCGACGATGGCGCTCGCCTCGGCAGCGGCCTGGCTGGGCGCGACGGCGACCATCGGGACCGTGTAGCCGGCGCCGGTGGTGTCGACACTGATTGCCTGGAGCACGCCGTTGGCATCGATGGTGGTGGCGGTTGCGGTTGCGCCGGCGCCCGAGGCGGCGCCGCCGCCGGCCTCGGTGATGGTCACGGCGGGAGCCGACGTGTAACCCGTGGCGCCGGAGGTGACCGAGATGGCATCGACCCGGATGGTCGCGGTGGCGACGGCCGGGGTCGTGATCGTCGCGCCGGGATCGGCGTCGGTGATGGTGACGGTCGGCGCCGTGAGGTAGCCCGACCCGGGCGTGGTCACGGTGACCGTGATCGTGCCGGCGACGTCGACGGCGGCAGTTGCCACCGCGAGCGTGCCGCCTGCGGCCGGAGCGCTGAAGCCGGTTGACACGCCATCTGCCAGCGCAGCGCTCTCTTGGCCAAGTGCAGTGCCTGCAGCGGCCAGCGCTGCCGCTCGCTCGCGCTGGGTCTGCTTGAATGACTGCATCTGTTTGGCGACCATCCCCTGATAGCCGTCTTCACCAACCCAGCGGCGG
>JANOET010000431.1:0-5720 GCA_031413415.1 Acidimicrobiaceae bacterium | reverse complement strand
AGTGTTCAAGTCGATCGACGGTGGCAGCAACTGGACCGAGATCACCGAACGTCCTCCGTCGAGGTTCGGGTTCGCCGTCGCGGCGCATCCCACCGACGATCAGACGGCATGGTTCGTGCCCGCCGTGAAGGACGAGACCCGAGTTCCGGTCGATGGCCGCATGGTGGTCAGCCGCACCACCGATGGCGGCAGTTCGTTCCAGGTGTTCGGCGACGGCTTGCCGGCCGAACACGCCTACGACCTCGTGTACCGCCACGCCTTCGAGGTCGACCCGACTGGCGACCACCTGGTGATGGGCTCGACCACCGGCTCGCTGTGGACCAGCGACAGCGCCGGCGAACACTGGAGCACCGTGTCGGCGAACCTTCCGCCCATCTACTTCACCCGCTTCATCGGAGGTTCACGATGACCCGCCCCAACGGTGTGCACCACCTCGCCATCAGCACCGCCGACATCAAGGCCCAGATCGAGTTCTTCAGCGACGTACTCGGGTGCGAACTGGTCGCGCTCTACTGGATGCACGGCGTGCAGGGTGCGTGGCACGGCTTTCTGCGGCTGAACGACCAGTCTTCGATCGCGTTCGTGCAGATGGACTCGATCAAGGCGGTCGAACCGGTCCCCGGTGTCACACATGCGGGCAACGCCGGCGGACCGACCGCGCCCGGCGTGATGCAACACGTCGCGTTCAACGTCGACACGTACGACGAGCTGCTCACCATGCGCGACCGCATCCGGTCGCGTGGGTTGAACGTGCTCGGGCCCATCCACCACGGCATGTGCGACTCGATCTACTTCAGCGGGCCGGAAGGATTGACACTCGAGGTCGCCACGTCGCAGTCGGCCATCGACGGAGACCACTGGATCGACCCCGAGGTGGTCGGTCTGGCCGGCATCGACGCCGACGAGTTGGCTCGCTACCGATCGCCCGCCGCATTCACACGACCGACGGAGCCACTACCCAACCCGCCCATTGACTGGGACAAACCGAACATGGTGTACCCGAAGCCGGTGTACGAGGCATTGATGGGCATGAGCGACGACGAGGTCGGCACGCGCTTGAGTGTGACGACCCCGCCGGTGCCGTGAGCGTCAGCTGTTGCGCGCCTGGCGCAGCTCGTCGCGGATCTCGAGCAGGATGTCGTTGGTTCCCGGCCCGTCGGTGGCCAGGCCACGACCGGTGGACTTGCGGTAGAACTTGATGAGCATGAACACCACGAACGCGGTGATCACGAACGTGAACACGGTGTTCAGGAACGCGCCGTACTGGATTCCCTTCCACGCCTTGTCGCTGAACACGGTGCAGGTCTGCTTCTTCGTCTCCGGGTCGGTGGTGCAGTCGCCGATGAACAGGCCGAGCACGCCGTTGAAGATGTCGTTGATGAACGACGTGATCAGGTCCTTCAACAGCGCCGCCATGATGAACGCGACGGCGATCGTCATGAGGTCACCGGTGAGGATGAACTCCTTGAACTCGTAGAAGAGTCCGCCGACCTTCTTCTCGGTCGTGGGCGTGGGCGTGGGCGCGGCCATGCAGGTTCCTCCGGTGGTGTGGGTGCAAGCGCACGGATTGTAGATCGGCGCCGCGGGACTCCCGACCGATCATCGGGATCCTCACGTGCGCAAGAATGTCCGTGCGAGACCCGCCCGACGCGGGCTCGAGGGGCAGCACCATGACGAACGAACCCGTCACCGACTGGACGACCGACTACGACATCCTCGATCCCGAGTACGTCGTGAACCCGTACCCGGTGTGGGACGACTTGCGGCAGACCTGTCCAGTCGCCCACTCGGATCGCTGGGGCGGTTCGTGGATGCCCACCACCTACGCCGACGTCTTCGCGGTCGCACACGACACCGAGCACTTCAGCTCGCGAGACGTCGGGGTGCTCACGTTCTCCGAGGAGGACCGGCCTCGCGACAACATCGAGCTGCCGCTCCCGCCCATCGACGCCGACGCCCCGCTGCACACGTGGACACGTCGCCTGCTGCTGCCGTGGTTCTCGCACACCAATGTCGCCAACTACGAGCCGATGACCCGCGAACTGTGCGAGAGCCTCATCGACGGATTCATCGACACCGGCCACGCCGACGGCGCCGTCGGCTACGCCCAGCAGATTCCTGTTCGTGTGATCGCCAAGATCCTGGGCGTGCCCATCGAACTGGCCGACACGTTCACGGGTTGGGTGCGCGACGTGCTCGAGTTCGCGCACGACGAGGTGCGCAGCAAGCGGGGCCTCGACGGCATCGTGGGCTTCCTGCTGCAGCAGCTCGCCGAACGCAAGGAGGACCCTCGCGACGATCTGATCAGCTCACTGCTGCACACCGAGGTGGAGGGTGAGCCCATCCCCGAACCGATCGTCATGGGCATGGCAGCCCTCACGCTGCTGGCGGGCGTCGACACCACCTGGTCGGCCATCGGTTCGTCGTTGTGGCACCTGGCCACGCACCCCGACGACACGCGTCGGTTGGTGGACGAGCCCGACCTGCTGAACGTGGCCGTCGAGGAACTGCTGCGTGCGTACTCGCCGGTGACCATGGCGCGCGTCGCGACCGAAGACGTCGAGTTCCAGGGCTGCCCCATCAAGGAGGGCGAGAAGGTGCTGTTGAACTTCGCCGCGGCCAACCGCGATCCGGCGATGTTCGAGCGTCCGAACGAGGTCATCATCGACCGAGCCGTGAACCGTCACGTCGCGTTCGGGGCCGGCATCCACCGCTGCGCCGGGGCGAACCTGGCGCGCATGGAGCTGCGCGTCGCGATCGAGGAATGGTTGCGTCGCATCCCAGAGTTCCGGCTCGAGGACGGCGTCGATGTGATCTGGGCCGGCGGACAGGTGCGCGGCCCGCGCATCCTGCCCGTCGTCTTCCCCTGACTCAGCGGTGCTTCACCACCACCGTGGAGCGCATCCACGGGTGGATCATGCACTGGAACCGATGCGTTCCGGGTGCCAGCACCGGCAGCTTGGTGACGCTGCCCGGCGGCAGGAACTGGAGGTTCTCGAACCCGTCCACCGGGATCGCCTGCGGGGTCCCCGGCGGTTGCGACGAGTCGAGGATGTCGACGAGGCCGCCGACGCCGAAGTTGATCACCTCGGTGAACGTGTGGAACTCGCCGCCGCGGTTGACGAGCTTGATCGAAGCGCCCTTCTCGATCTCGGTGGATTCGGGCTGGTTGCGCCACTTCGGGTGGCCACCCGACGGAAGCGCCGCGACGAACTCGTCGAATGTGGTGTTGCCGTCGCCGACGCAGGTGTCGGGGCCGATGACGGCGTTGAAGGTCGCGGCATCGCAGTTGTCCCGAATGCGGAACTCCACGCTGTCGCCGCCTCCGGCGGCCGTGTTGGACACTGCGGCAGAACTGACGCCGACGACGAGTAGGGCGCCGACGACGACGACGCGAACGCGTCGGGACGAAATGGACATGAGCGGCATGGGACTGACTCCTTCGGGTGGAGAGGTGGCGACGGATGCGCGCGATGCACCTTGTTCGGCGGGCGTTCCCGTTGACCGTTCCCCCGAACATGTCGCTCACAACGGTACGCCCACGTGCGTACGAGCGCAATCGGATCCTCGTCGTACAACCCGACGAGTCGCGGGTCGTGACCCGTCGCCGTGACGCTGGGAAGTGACCTACCCTCGGGCCATGGGATACCACGACGCACCAGAGGGTTGGTGGCGCTCGTTCGTCGCCGCGCTGCCTGCCCGCACCGCCAAGCTGGCCGTCGTACGTGCGGACGGCAGCCCTCACGTCGCACCCGTGTGGGTCGACGTCGACGGTGACGACATCGTCTTCATGACGTCGGCCGACACCATCAAGGGCAAGGCCATCCTCCGCGACCCTCGGGTCTCGCTGTGCTTCGACGACGAAACGCCGCCGTTCGCGTTCGCAGTCATCACCGGCACGGCCACCACGTCGACCGATCCGGACGAGCTGTTGGTGTGGGGCACCCGCATCGGCGGTCGCTACATGGGGGCTGACCAGGCCGAGGCGTACGGTCGACGCAACGCCGTGCCACCCGAGATGGTCGTGCGCGTCACGGTCGCGAAGGTGGTCGCAAAGGTCGAGGTCGCCGGCTGACGAAGGTGTGATCGCATGCGGTCGTGGGTACTCCCGCAGGATGCCGTCGTATGCCGTGTTGCTGGTTTTCCTCGGCTTCGTCGCGCTGCTCACCGCCTGGCTGCCTGCGTATCTCGAGAAGCGGCCGATGTCGCTGCCCATCGTTCTGGTCGTCATCGGCATGGTCACCTTCCGGCTTCCGTGGTTCGAGTCACCCGACCCGCGGCTGCATCTCGACACCGCCGAACGATTGACCGAGTTCGGCGTCATCGTCTCGCTGATGGGCGCGGGCCTGGCAATCGACCGCCCGTTCGGGTTGCGAGCGTGGTCGACCACCTGGCGTCTGCTCGCCGTGGCCATGCCACTGTCGATCGCCGCGATCGCTCTGCTCGGCTGGTGGTTCGCAGGGTTGAGCGTCGCTGGCGCAGCTCTACTGGGCGCCGCGTTGGCTCCGACGGACCCGGTGTTGGCGCGCGACGTGCAGGTGGGTGAGCCGTCCACCGACGATCACGCCCGCGAAGACGAGGTCCGCTTCTCGCTGACGAGCGAGGCAGGGCTGAACGACGCACTCGCCTTTCCCTTCGTCCACGGCGCGATCGCGCTCGCGCTCGCTGCCGCCGGCCTCGCCCATCGAAGCACCATCGAGTGGTTGGCCGTCGCCGTCGTCTACCGCCTGGCGGTCGGCATCGCGGTCGGCTGGCTGGTGGGCGTTCTCCTCGGCCGCGTCTTCTTCTCGCCGCCCGGTCGGCTGACCGCACTGGCCGATCGGGCCCAAGGTTTCGTCGCGATCGCCTCGACGTTGCTCGCCTACGGGCTCACCGAGATGGCGCACGGCTACGGCTTCCTCGCCGTGTTCGTGACGGCGGTGACCCTGCGCTCGGCGGAGCGTCACCACGAGTTCCATGTGGTGCTCCACGAGTTCGCCCGGCAGGTGGAGGAGATGCTGATGGTCGCGCTGCTCCTCCTGCTCGGTGGCGCCGTCTCCAACGGGCTGCTCAACGAGCTCACATGGCCCGGCTTCGCGGTGGCGGTCCTGGGCGTTCTGGTGGTCCGCCCGATCGTGGCCGGGGTCGCGCTGCTCGGTGGTCGACCCCGGACCAGCGAGCGACGAACGATCGCGTTCTTCGGCGTGCGGGGGATCGGCTCGATCTACTACCTCACCTTCGCCTTGCAGCACGGCCCGTTCGACGACACCGACGCGCTGTGGTCGATCGTGACGTGCGCGATCCTGCTCTCCGTCGTCGTGCACGGTGTGGCCGCAACGCCGGTGATGAGGCGATTGGACCGCCACCGCCGCCGCCGACATGCGCAGGTCACCCTGCCCAAGGCGGGGACGGCTTCCGGCCTCGACGAACCCGTGGCAGAGCCGACCGGGTAGAGGCGCTCGGCTGGCGGAGACGCCGTTCAGCGTGACCCGACCTCGAGGCCGGCGAGGTGGGTCTCGCCCGAGTAGCGGACATCACCGGTCAACTCGATGGTCATGTGGGCAGCGAGGTACTCGAAGTCGGTGTCGACGTTCCTGCGCTCCGCGGGGAGCGGCACGGGAAGCACGTGGGGTTCGCCCGTGCCCACGCCGACGAGACGAAGCGACTGCCGACGGCTGCGAGCGTGGACCTCCCAGCGTGACGATGCAGACGGAACCACGCGGTAGGGTGCGGAGTTTTTC
>JANOET010000430.1:0-3057 GCA_031413415.1 Acidimicrobiaceae bacterium | reverse complement strand
CTCGAGGTGCCGCGCATCCTCCCGCCGGCGCCCGACTTCGTCGACGTCAGCCATGCCCGCATCCTGATCGCCGACGATGTGGCCGACACCGGGCACACGCTTCGCTCGGTGCAGGACTTCTGCGCCGGCAAGGTGGCCGAGGTGCGCACCGCGGTGCTGTACGAGAAGAGCCACTCGGTGGTGAAGTGCGACTACGTGTGGAAGCAGACCGATCTGTGGATCAACTTCCCGTGGTCGGACAAGGACCCGGTGGCACGGCGCGACTGGTCCGTCAAGGACGCCTGACGCGCGCCACGACCCGCACGCGGCTTCCCGATGTGGGTGTTGTCGCGCGAACTTGAGTTCCTGGTGACGTCACTCGCGGAAGGGGGCGCAGACCTCGAGCTCCATGCCGTCGACGTCGCGGAAGAACAGCGACCAGTCGGAGCCGAGCCGTTGGATCTCGCCGATTTCGGCACCGATCTCCCTCAGGCGGGCTTCGGTGGCCTGCAGGTCCTCGAGCGACGGGACGGACAGTCCGAAGTGGTCGATGGCGCCACGGGCGTTCGCACGGCGCCGCTCACCGACGATCTCGTCGGGCTCGACCTCGAAGACGTTCAATGCGGCTCCACCGCCCATGTCGAGGATGAACATGCGCGGGTGATCGTCGCGACGGTCGATGACGTGGACCACGACCGCGCCGAACACCGTGCCGTACCAGTCGGCGAAACGGTCGAGGTCGGTCGTGAGCGTGGCGACGTGATTGAAGCCGTTCGTGAAAGGCATCGGGATCCTCCATGACTCGGGACTCACGACCTTAGGCGTTCTTGCGGAGGACCGTGAGCGCGGCATTGCGACCGCTCGCACCCCACACGCCTGCGCCGGGGAACGTGGCGGCGCCAGTGAGGTACAGGCCCTTCACGTCGGTCTCGTAGCGGGTCAACTCGGGGTTCTTGTTGCGCAGCGCGGCGAGTGGTCCGCCGGCGAACGAGGTGGCGTGGCCGTGGGGCAGGTGGAACTCGCGCTCGTATCGGTCGGGGGTCATCGCCCGCCATTCGACGATCGAGTCGACGAACCCGGGCTGCAGCAACGTGCCGAACAGGTCGAGCCACCGCTTCGGCTCGTCACTCTCGGCCCAACCGCCCGGCAGACCGTACGGCGTGTACAGCGCCTCGAGGCTGAGCACGTGGGTGCCTGCCGGCGCGAGCGTGTCGTCGGTGACGGTGGGGACGTTGGCGATCAGGCCCGGCCTCGGCAGTACCTTGCCCGCCTTCATCAACTGATGGCCGCGGTGCATCTCGGCGATGGACGGCGCGATCGCGAACGTCGAGCCGAGGTCGATGTCGAGGCCGGCGGCCTCGGCGGCACGGAACCTCGGCACGGCGGTCATCACCGCATCGATCTTCGACTCGTACCCGTCGTCGTGGGGGATGGCGCGCCACCGGTCGACCATGCCCTTCGCCTGCGGCGGCGGATTGGTGAGCCACTGGAGGAACGTGTCGTGCGGGTTGCAGGCCGACACGATGATCGGCGCCGTCGCCTCGGTGCCGTCTGACAACGACACGCCGCGAACGGCGGGTCCCTCGCACGTGATGGCCGTGACCTTCACGCCGGCGCGCAGTTCGCCGCCCGACTGGCGGAACGCGGCGAGCAGCGTGAGCGGCACCATGCCGCTGCCTCCGATGGGCCGACCCAGGGTGCCCACGTGACGCATGGCGTAGGTGAGCGCGGCGAGTCCGCTGCCCGGTGTCTCGGGCGAGATACCCCACACCATCGGGCCCACCAGCATCGCGGGCGCCTGCAACGCGTCGGTGGTGAAGTAGTCGCGCATCACGTCGGCCGCGCTGCGGCGACTCCAGCGCAACAGGGTGGACGTGCCGCGACCCTTCCTGGCGAGCACCTTCTTGGTGAGACCGCCGAACGACGGAGGATCGTTGGCCGCGTCGAACACCATCTGCACAGCGGGCGTGGCCGCCTTCAGATAGCGGCGGTACCCGTCGACTTCGCGCGGGTGGTTGCGGGCGATGGACTCGATGGTCTGCTCGACCGAGTGATGGCTCGCCCAGGCGGGTGTGCCATCCCAGGTGAGGTTCACCTGGGCAGGATCGAGGTCGACGTAGTGCAGGCCGAGCTCGCTCAGGCCGAGCTCGTCACTGATCGGGGTGGTGCGGAACGTCACGTGATCGCAGTTGCAGATGTTGACCATCGCACCGCCGAACTGCTCGCTCGCGGCTGTGCCGCCGACGGAGTCGCGCGCTTCGATCAGCAGGGTCCGCAGACCTGCTTTGGCGAGGTACGCGGCGCACACCAGGCCGTTGTGCCCCGCTCCGATGACGATGGCGTCGTGGTCGTGCACACTCATGTGCCCATTGTGGTGGGCGCGCCGAACGAGCACACCGCTAACGTGCGATTGTGACTCTCCACGTGCGCCGATTCGCCGATCTCACGGGCCCGCAGGTGTCCGAACTGCTCACTGAACGGAGCATCCTCGTCCAGCCTCTCGGTGCCATCGAGCAGCACGGGCCCCACCTTCCCCTGAGCACCGACAGTGTGATCGCCACTGCAGTCGCCGAGGCCACGGTGGCCGCCGTGGGCGAGGAACTCGACGTGTGGCTGCTGCCGACGCTGGAGTACACCAAGAGCAACGAACACGCGTGGAGCGCCGGCACGGTGTGGCTCAGTGCCACCACGTTGCTCGCGGTGCTCGACGACCTCGGTCGCTGCATCGCCACCACTCCCGCGAAGCGGTTGGTGTTCCTCAACGGTCATGGCGGCAACAGTGCGCTGCTGAACGTCGCCAATCGCGAATTGCGGCTCGCGCACGGTCTGATGACGTTCCTCACACACCCCGGTGTGCCTGCCGACCAGGGCGGTAGCTCGCC
The DNA here is from genome assembly GCA_031413415.1 of Acidimicrobiaceae bacterium. Taxonomy (GTDB): domain Bacteria; phylum Actinomycetota; class Acidimicrobiia; order Acidimicrobiales; family Ilumatobacteraceae; genus UBA668. The sequence continues at coordinate 196 of JANOET010000430.1, read as the reverse complement.
TGCCGACGAGCTCGGCATGGGCGTGCACGGCGGCACCGAGGAGACGTCCCTCATGCTGCATCTCGCCGCCCACCTCGTCGACATGTCGAAGGCCGAACGGCGCGTTCCGGAATCGATGGCGCAGAACAAGTACGTGCGGTTCGGCGGCAGGGTGAGCTTCGGGTGGATGTCGAACGACTTCTTCACCGATGGCTAC
>JANOET010000429.1:0-4430 GCA_031413415.1 Acidimicrobiaceae bacterium | reverse complement strand
TGTCGGTGAAATCCTCAGCGAGGATCGCGGGGATCGCGGCATCCCACACCAGGTTGCCGTTGGTGTCGGTGAAATCCTCAGCGAGGATCGCGGGGATCGCGGCATCCCACACCAGGTTGCCGTTGGTGTCGGTGAAATCCTCGCCGACATCCCAGGTTCCGTTGAGGATCCCGGCATCGACGAATGGCTCGGCGTCGACACCCGCGACTGCGGCATCCCAGGTTCCGTTGAGGGTCCCGGCATCGACGAATGGCTCGGCCGGCACGCCGGCAGTGTCGTTGAGGCTCTCGTCGATGAACGTGGCCGGATTGTCGACCAAGATGCCGTCAGGACCCGGGAGGATGGTGCCGTTGACGAGCTGGTCGGCGGCGGCGCGGCGGGCAGGGATGCTGCCAGCCACGATCGGGCCGACACCATCGGGGTCGAGCGTCATGATCGACGGGTGCTTGCCGTAGGCGGCGATGAAGTTCACCAGCGACTCGGGGTGCTTCAGGTTCTGACCGAAGTCCACCCAGTCGGTGTACGGGGCCACCTGGCTGTCATTCGTGGCGGCGAAGATCTGGCGACGCGTCTCGTTCAGCGAGGGGACGCCTTCGCTACGGGCACGGGCCATGTTGAGCGCCGGGAGGTCGAGCGGCAGGCCGAGCAGGTTGTTGCGCAGGGTCTCGACGACGAACTCGTCGATTTCCTGGCCGGTCTGATCGGACAGGCCCATGATGATCGAGCCGGCCGCCTGGCGGGCATTCAAAGGCCCCGCAGTGCCACCGTCGTAGTAGGCGGCAGGGTTGAGGAAGCCCTCGAGGAGCCCGATGCTGTTGTCGGTCTTGTTCCCGTTGGCGTCCTCGTTGATGCGCGGGATGCTGTCGTCGAGCATCGAGTGACCGAAGCGGTAGACGGCATGGGCGAACTCGGCAGTGATGGCCGGGTTGATGTCGGTCTGGTTGAGCGCGAACGCCTCGAAGGGGTTGATGAGGGGCTGCACCTTGCGGGCGAACTCCTCGAACACGAGGTGCTGATACTCCATCTCGGTCACGAAGCGGGCCGCCTGGAAGAGGCGCTCGCCGTTCCACGGGCCATCGGCCGACGGGGCACCGTTGGGCGTCTGCCAGTCGGCGAGCGTCAGCAGGCCACCCGGGCCACTGTTGGCGAGGATCGTGCCCTCGATGTCGTCGATGAGGCGGTCGTGCTCGTTGTGGAACACCTGGTGGATGGCCGAGAGCGCGATGTTCTCGTTGCAGCGCCCGTCACCACAGATGAAGTGCTGTTCGAGCAGCTCGTTGTCGTACGAGCCGAGGGGTAGCGGCTTGTCCAGCGATCCACCGGCCGTGAGGTCGGTGTCGGGGTTCAGCGTGCCGGCCACTGTGGTCGGGGCGGCGCTGTGGGCGATGTCGTTCAGGAAGGCGGTGCCGATGAAGAATGCGTTGCCGGGGACCGCCACGGGTACGGCGGTGTTGCCCTCGACGAGGCCGCCCGCGGTCACGAACTGCGGCAGGCCACGGGCCGGGCCGGGGATGAACTTGCCATAGCCGTCGGTCGCGAGGAGCGGAATGTCGCCGACGTGGGTGTCGTTCAGCAGCAGACCGAGGACCTCGGCCGACTGCTGCTTCACCTGGGCCCAGGTGGGCAGGCCACCGTCGACGGTGCCGAGGAACTTGCCGGTGGACACCGGGAGGCCGGCGCCGTTGAGGGCGTACTCACGGGTGAACACCTGATGTGAGGCGTGCGAGGTGTAGGTCTGGCTCTGATCGATGAACGGCGTGTCGGTGTTGGGCGCGCTGCGGTTGCCGTCTGGGCCGGGGACGATCTTGCCGCGGGTGAGGACCATGAAGCGCAGATTCGGCGCCAAGTCGTCGCCGTTGCCGAAGATGTGGTCCTTGCCGGCGATGAGCGGATCATCGGCCTTCAGGGGCACGAAGACCGCGCCGCTACCGCCGTTGGTTATCTTGTCGAGGCCGTGGTAGTAGTACTGCCAGAAGATCGTGAAGAGAGAGTTGATCGGCGGCGAGAGGCCGACGTCGGTGGTGATGTTCTCGATCGGGAGCGATTTGTTCGCCGGCACATCAGCGGGGGCGACGGCAGTGAGGTCGCACGCCGCGCCGATGCCCTGGGCGCGAGTGGGGAACTGCGACGCGCAGATCGCGGCGGGGTTGGTCGACGTCTGGTCGACGATGATGTTCGAGACGGTGCGCGGTTCGCTGTCCACCACGCTGCCGCCCGTCTGTGCGTACGACGTCAGTCCGGGAGGTCCCACGGGTCCGATGCCAGGTACCGTCGAATCCTCGGCCGGTGAGAACACCGGCTGGGTGAGCCGCGGGAACGGCTGATCCGCAGCGCCGTAGTTCTCCTGACCGGGCTGCAGGTTGTTGCACGAGCCATCGGTCAGGCGGAGACCGAAGGACAGCAACGGGTTACCCACCAGCGGCCGCAGCGCGGCGCAGAAGTTGGGGTCGTTGACCTTGTCGTAGACGACGCCGACGAGCGTCGGGTCGATCGCGCTCAGCGCGGCCGCGTTGCAGGGCGCGGCAAGCGTGGCGTTGTCGAAGCACGCCTTCGCTGCCGTGTGCTTCTCGGAGATGATGATCTGCTCGAGGATGTAGTCGATGTCGGCAGGCGACACGGTGAAGCCCATTCCGGGCGCCTGGTCGGCCAGCGCCGTCGGGTTGGGGACGACCGACGCGAGCGCCGGCGCGACCAGCATGGTCGCGATCAGGGTGGCCACCACACGACGGAGTCGTGTGGCACGGGACACTGGAGTGTCCTTGGGAAGGGAATAGTGTTGCATCGGGTTTCCGCCTTGCTCGATGGGGACTGCGGACGTCAGCCTGATGTCACATCCTTCGGGAAACCTTCGGGTTTTGGCCACTGCGAGTGGTCCAAACGACCCAGTGGGGTCCATGGACCCCCCTCGATTACGCACGGTGTGTGAGTGTGCTTCTACGCTCCGTCGACCTTCTCGACATTCGGCACTTTGGTCCGTCCGTGGGCGGACTTTGGTCCCTGGACCTTCGGGCGGGGCACGAGCACGCTGTGAACGAGGGACGGGAGACCCTCCCGCCGGGTGGCGGCGGACAACTCGAGCTGGCTGGGCACCACCATTTGGTGTGCCCGGCCGCTCAGTTGCCGGACGCGGACTCCGACGACGTCAGTGGACGCTCACCTGATGCAGCTGCTGCAAGATGCGCGCCAGGCGCACGCTCTCGGTGCGGCCGAACACCGGCTCGGCGCCACCTGTGGCGACCGCCGCGAAGTGCAGCACCATCTCGGCGTACGCATTCGCACCCGCGCACAGCACGTGCTCGACCGTGCCGTCGCGCCGCTCGATCATGATGTCGCTGGCCTCGGCCGAGCCGGGCGTGTGCGCGCCGGGCAGGGTGATCTCGGCCTCGCTGGTGGCCATCATCATGCGACGAGCGTTCGGCGCTTCGAACGACGTGTGGAACGTCGAGCCGAAGCCGCCACCCCAGTCGAGCCATCCGGTCATCGACACGTCCACACCAGCCATGTTGCGAACCGCGTTCGCGGCAACCTCGGACGGATCGCGACGGGCCATCATCATGAACGGGGCGATGCAGTAGATACCCACGTCGAACAGCGCCCCAGCCCCACGGACGTCGAGCCGATGGTCGCCGCTCGACATGTCCATCGGCCAACTGAATTGCGCGCTCCCCCACTGCGGCCAACCGACCTCACCACTTCGCACCAGTTGCACCAGGCGTTGCGCACGTGGGTGATGCGGCCACATGTAGGCCTCGAGGATCGTGCGCTCGACCGCCTCGGCATGGTGGAAGAGCGACTCCGTGTCGGCGACCGACAGGGTCAGCGGCTTCTCGCAGAGCACGTGCTTGCCGGCGTCGAGGGCGCGGTGTGCCCACTCGGCGTGCAGGTGGTTGGGCAGCGGGATGTACACGGCATCGATGTCGTCGCGACGCAGCATCGTCTCGTACGCAGTCGTCGAGTCGCCCTCTCGACTTGGCGCGTCGACGATCTGTTGCCAGGCTTCGTGAAACGCCGGCAGCAGGCTCTTGTGGAAGATTCGGCTGCTCCCGCCGAGCACACCCCAGCGCATCAGTGCGACCGGTTCACGAGAGCACGACCATACGGATCTCCGTCATCTCCTTCACGCTGAAGGCCGGGCCCTCGCGCGTGTTGCCGCTGTCGCGCAGTCCGCCGTATGGCTGCTGGTCGGCACGCCAGGTGGGCACCTCGTTCACCAGCACGCCGCCGAAGTCGAGCGTGCGGACTGCGTGCAGTGCCTTGGAGATGTCGCTCGTGAAGATGCTGGCCTGCAGCCCGTACTTGCTGTCGTTGGCCTGACGCAACGCGTCGTCGAGGTCGTCGTAGGCGGCAACGGCGACCACCGGACCGAACACTTCTTGGGCACACACCTTCATGTCGTGCGTGGCGTTGATGATGACCGTCGGCCGCAGCAC
>JANOET010000428.1:0-7788 GCA_031413415.1 Acidimicrobiaceae bacterium | reverse complement strand
AGAAGACGGCCCGGGCGATGTGCAGCGACACCCGCGGGTCGCGCGCCATGTTGTGGTACTTGGCGCGTGTGGACGTGACCGAGATGCGGAACACGTCGTCGCTGTCGAGGTGGTAGGTGATGTTCGACAGTTGCGGGCGGCCGTCGCGCTTGATCGTGGTCAACACACCGTTGCGGTGGTCGAGTGCGAACGCAAGTGCCTTGGCGAAGTCCATGCGCCCGAACCTAACGGACGGTGACGCCGCGAGGGTTCAGCTACCGAGTCGCTTCCCACCGAAGACGGTGACCTCTTGACGAAGCGGCACCAGGTCGCGGCGCGGTGCGCGTCGTTCGGCCTCGGCCAGCGCGCCGGCGGCGATGTGGCGCAGTTCATCGTTCTCGGCGCGCAGCCGGTCGACCTCGGCCTCGAGTGCCATCACACGACGAATGCCTTCGAGGTTCATACCCTCGCCGGCCAGGTCGCTGATGCGCCGAAGACGCTCGATGTCGATGTCGCTGTAGCGACGATTTCCGCCCTGGGTACGTGCAGGCTGCACCAGACCACGGCGCTCGTAGATGCGCAGGGTCTGCGGGTGCATGCCCGCCAACTCCGCAGCCACGGAGATGACGTAGACGGCGTGTTCGCGAGATCGCATGGTTCAGCCCTCCAAGTCCTTCCTGGGCGACACGGTAGTCGCCGCCGCGAGTGCCTCGGTGGCGGCTCGCTGTTCGGGTGTGAGCGAGGCGGGTACGTGCACGTCGACCGTGACGATCAGGTCGCCGGTGTGCTTCGCCGTGGCGATGCCCTTGCCCTTGACGCGGTGCCGACTGCCCGATGCGGTGCCGGGCTTCAGGCGCAGTGTGACGCGTGGTCCGTCGAGCGTGGGTACGTCGACCTCTCCGCCCAGTGCGGCTTCGGCGAACGTGACGGGCAGCCGAACGGTGAGGTGGTCGCCGTCGCGCCCGAAGAGCGGATGCGGGGTGACGTGGCACTCGACGATGAGGTCGCCGTGTGGCCCGCCGTGACGGCCGGGTGCGCCGCGTCCGCGCAGGCGAATTCGTTGACGGTCGGCGACACCCGCAGGCACGCGTGCCTGCACGTCGCGCGGTCGGTGCTCGACGCCGCTCCCGCGGCAGGTGACACACGGGTCGGTGATGATGATGCCCGAGCCGCCACAGCCCCTGCACGGCGACTGGAACGAGAAGAAGCCCTGGTTGTCGTCGACCACACCGCGGCCGCCGCATTGCGAGCAAGTGGCGGGCTTGGTGCCGGGTCGGGCGCCCGAGCCGTGACAGGTGGTGCACTGTGCGTCGGCGGTGAGGTGCAGGGTGGTGGTGAGCCCCTTGGCGGCCTCGACGAACGAGAGCGTCAGGGTGGCTTCGACGTCGGCACCGCGTTGTGGTCCGACACCGCCGCCGCGTCGGCCGCCGGCGCGGCCGAACATCTGGCCGAGCAGGTCGCCCATGCCGTCGCCGGAGACGTTGAAGTTGTAGCCGCCCGGCGCTCCTCCACCGGGACCGCCGAAACCGGCGGCCGCGGGTCCGAGTCGACGGACCTCGTCGTACTCCTTGCGCTTGACGTCGTCGCCGAGCACGTCGTACGCCCCCGACACTTCCTTGAACCGCTCTTCCGCGGCCGCATCGCCGGGATGGGTGTCCGGATGGCTGTCGCGCGCCAACTTGCGGTACGCCTTGGTGATCTCCTTCGGCGTCGCCGTGTCAGCAACCCCAAGGGTCTTGTAATAGTCCTTCTCGAACCACTCCCGCTGAGCAGCCATCCAAATTCACCTCCTCCAAAATTCTCAATCTCAAGTCATCAGCGAGTGTTGCGGCCAGCGGACCAGGCCAAGGGCGTGAGCCCGATCGAGTGCCGAGCGGTAGGGCGACGAAGGAGTCCCGTGCGAGGTGCTGATCGGGCGGAAGCCCGAAGGCCGAGCCGGCGAAGTGCGTCAGCCGCGCACCTTCACCATGGCAGGCCGCAGCACCTTGCCCTTCCATGTGTACCCACTGCGCAGCACCTCGCTGACGACGGCCTCCCCGTCGCCGGGCTCGTGCAGCACGGCTTCGGCCAGGTTCGGGTCGAACGGCTGGTCCTGGAGGTTCATGCTCTCGAGGCCGAGCTTCTTCAACTGGCCGAGCAGCAGGTTGAACAGCGGCTCGACCTCGGCGGGATGTTGCAGGAACGCGGCTTCGCAGGCGTCGAGCACCGGCAGCAGTTCGTCGGCCATCTTGCCGGTGGCGGTCTGGATGTCGAGGGCCTGCTGTGTGGCGACGCGTTTGCGGTAGTTGTCGAAGTCGGCCTGCAGGCGGAGCGCGATGTCCTTGAAGGAATCGCGTTCCGCGAGCAGCGCCTCGACGTCGTGCTCGACGGCCGCGCCGGCGGCCGCTGCGGCGGCGTCGGCCTCTTCCTGTTCGACGATGGCCCGCAGGCGGGTCATCTCGGACGTGAAGTCGGGATCGAGGGGGATGTCCTCCGGATGGAGCGCATCGGGGTTGAAGTCGTCGGTCATCGTGCCGGGCTCACTGCTCGTCGACGATCTCGGCGTCGATGATGTCGTCGTCGCCGTCGCTGGTCCCGTTGCCGGTCTGTCCGCTGGCCGAGGTGCCCGCAGCGTTCTCCTGCGCAGCCTTTTCGTACAGCTGCTGGCTGAACGCCTGGCTGGCGGCCATGAGCTGCTCGTGCGCGGCGCGGATGGCGTCGATGTCGTTGCCGTTGAGCGCGGACTTGAGCTCGTCGAGCGGACCCTGGACGGTGGCCTTCTGCGCTTCGTCGACCTTGTCGCCGTTGTCGCGCAGGACCTTCTCCATCTGGTACACGAGCGAGTCGGCGTTGTTGCGCACCTCGGCCTCTTCGCGGCGCTTGCGGTCTTCCTCGGCGTGTGCCTCGGCGTCCTTGACCATCTGGTCGATGTCGCGCTTGTCGAGCGTGCTCTGACCGGTGATGGTCATGCTCTGCTCCTTCGACGTGGCCCGGTCCTTGGCGGACACGTGCACGATGCCGTTGGCGTCGATGTCGAACGTGACTTCGATCTGCGGGACGCCACGCGGGGCGGGCGGCAGGTCGACGAGCTGGAACTTGCCGAGCGTCTTGTTGTAGTTGGCCATCTCGCGCTCGCCCTGGAGGACGTGGATCTCGACCGACGGCTGCATGTCGTCGGCGGTGGTGAACACTTCCGTGCGCTTGGTGGGGATGGTGGTGTTGCGCTCGATGAGCTTGGTCATCACGCCACCCTTGGTCTCGATGCCGAGCGACAGCGGGGTGACGTCGAGGAGCAGGATGTCCTTCACGTCGCCGCGCAGCACGCCGGCCTGGACCGCAGCGCCGACCGCGACGACCTCGTCGGGGTTGACGCTCTTGTTGGGCTCCTTGCCGGTGAGGCTCTGCACCAGGTCGGTGACGGCCGGCATGCGGGTGGAGCCGCCGACCAGGATGACGTGGTTCAGTTTGCCCTTGCTGATGCCGGCGTCCTTGAGCGCCTGCTCGAACGGCACGCGGCAACGCTCGATGAGGTCGGCGGTCATCTCCTGGAACTTGGCCCGGGTGAGGTTCTCGTCGAGGTGCAGCGGACCTTCGGCGGTGGCCGTGATGAACGGCAGGTTGATCTGCGTCTGCTGGGTCTGGCTGAGCTCGATCTTGGCCTTCTCGGCCGCTTCCTTCAGCCGCTGGGCGGCCATCTTGTCGGCGCCCAGGTCGACGCCGTGCTTGGCCTTGAACTCCTTGATCAGCCAGTCGATGACGCGCTGGTCCCAGTCGTCGCCACCGAGGTGGGTGTCGCCGTGGGTGCTCTTGACCTCGAACACGCCTTCGCCGATCTCGAGCACCGACACGTCGAACGTGCCGCCACCGAGGTCGAACACGAGGACCCTCTCGTCCTCGGCACCCTTGTCGAGGCCGTACGCGAGCGCCGCGGCCGTGGGCTCGTTGATGATGCGCAGGACCTCGAGGCCGGCGATGGTGCCGGCTTCCTTGGTGGCGGTGCGCTGGGCGCCGTCGAAGTAGGCCGGAACGGTGATGACCGCCTGGGTGACGGTGTCGCCCAGGTAGGCCTCGGCGTCGCGCTTCAACTTCATGAGCGTGCGCGCACTGATCTCCTGGGGGCTGTACCGCTTGCCGTCGACGTCGTCGCTCTTCCACGACTCGCCCATGTGGCGCTTGATGCTGCGGAAGGTGCGGTCGGGGTTGGTGATGGCCTGGCGCTTGGCGACCTCGCCGACCAGCACTTCACCGGCCTTGCTGAACGCGACCACCGACGGGGTGGTGCGGCCGCCTTCGCTGTTGGGGATGACGACGGTGTCGCCGGCTTCGAAGACGGCGACGACGGAGTTGGTGGTACCGAGGTCGATACCGACGGCCTTGGCCATGGGAGGGCTCCTTGTGACTGGGGGTTCTTGGATGAGTGGGGGATCTTGAGCGAACCTGACGCAAGGCTACGTCTCGTTCGCGCCGGTCGCCAACCCGAGAGTCAGAAAACTTGAGTCACTTTCACTCAACATTCACCCTGCACCCCGGACCCCCCTCCCCCAACCATCCGAGTGCCACACCCCCGGCCGAGTGGGTGCGCTCCACCCGAGTGCTCACTTGGACCCGGGGTGCGAGTGAGCACTCGTTCCGCTGGTGGCGACAGGTGGCCTACGCTCCGCACCGATGGCGGACGACCTCCCCACTCGCTCGCCGTGGATCGAGCAGTTGCGCCACGACGACCCGCCTCGTCCACTCGATCGCGACCTCGTCGCCGACGTCGCCGTCGTCGGCGCGGGCATCGCCGGAGCCAGCACCGCGTTCTTCCTGCTCCGCGAGACCGACCGGACGGTCGCGCTCATCGAGCGGGGCACCGTCGGCCACGGCGCCACGGGTCACAACGCCGGTCAGTTGGCGACGTACTTCGAGCGCCCGCTGTTCGACCTCGTCGACGAGTACGGCATCGACCTCGCCATCGATGCCCAGCGAGGACTCGACGGCACCTGGGACCTGATCGAGTTGATGGCCGCCGAGTGCGGCAGTCCGCAGCGGCTGGACCGCTTCACCGGCAACATGGGCATGTTCGAGCTGAACCACGTGCTGGTGCACCTGCGACACAGCGCGCTGCGGCGCGATCACGCGCTCGTGGTTCCGGAGTGCCTTGTCAGCGAGCGAGCCCCCTTCCTGACGGACATCCCCGACGACCTGTCCGACCTGTACACCGTCGTCCCCGACGCCCTCATCCGCGACGCACTCGGCCCGGGCACGGACCGGTACTGCGCCGTGCTGTGCGGCCAGATCGGCGCGGCCAACGGCGCGCTGCTGGTGCAGCACGTCATCGACCACCTGCTGCGCACGTTCCCCGATCGGTTCGTGTACGCCGACCACACCAAGGTCGAGCACATCGCCCTGCACGCCGACCACGCCGACCTCACCGCGAACGGCCATCACGCGCGCGCCGAGCGCGTCGTGCTGTGCACCAACGGCTTCCTCGACCACGTGCTCGAGAACCTGGCCGGCGAGAGCCTGGACCACACCGTGCACCACCAGCTCATCGGCACGAAGGGGTACATGACCGGCGTCGTCGAGCCCGGCGTGCGGCCGCCGAACGCGTACAGCTTCATCCGCAACGAGCACATCGGCGACGACGAAGTCCCCTACGTCTACGTCACCCGCAGGCCGTGGGACGACGATCAGATGCTGGTCGTGTTCGGTGGCCCGGAAGAGGAACTCGACGACGTGACGACGTACGAGGCCGACGGCGGCTTCCCGGCCTGGGTGGTCGACGAGTTCGAGACGGAGGTGGCCCCGCTGGCGTACCCCCAGCACGAGCCGGGTGGCCCGTTCGACTTCCGCTGGCACGGCCTCATGGGTTACACGACGAGCCGGCTGCGCCTCATCGGGCCCGAGCCCCGCAATCCGGTGTTGCTCTACAACCTGGGCTGCAACGGGGTTGGGTTCATGCCCAGCATCTACGGCGGCCACCGCATCGCCCGCCTGCTGGCCGGCGACGAGCTCGGCCCCAGCCTCTTCGACCCGCCCGGCTGACGGGGATCCGAGTGGGTACTCGCACCCCGGGTGCGAGTGAGCACTCGGATGCGGCTGTGGCACTCGGTCGGCGGCGACTCACTCGGTTGGGGCTGAGGCACTCGGTCACCAGTTGAGGATGACCTTGCCGCACTCGCCGCGTTGCACCGTGGCGAACGCGTCCTCGAAGTCGTCGGCTGCGAGTTGATGGGTGACGATGCCGCTCACCTCGAGGCCGCTCTGCAGCATCGCCGCCATCTTGTACCAGGTCTCGAAGATGCGGCGGCCGTAGATGCCCTGGATCTGGAGACCCTTGAAGATGACGTCGTTGACGTCGAGCGTCATCGGGCCCGCGGGGATGCCGAGCACCGCGATGCGCCCTCCGTGGTTCATCGAGTCGAGCATCTGATTGAACGCCGCCTCGGCACCGCTCATCTCGAGCCCGACGTCGAAGCCCTCGGTCATGCCGAGTTCGGCCATGACCGGCTCGAGCGACTCGTTCGACACGTCCACCACACGAGTCGCGCCGTGGGCGGCGGCCATGCCGAGGCGGTACGGGTTGATGTCGGTGACCACGACGTGCCGGGCGCCGATGTGGCGCACGATGGCCGCGGCGAGCACGCCGATGGGACCGGCCCCGGTGATGAGGACGTCCTCGCCGACGCAGTCGAACCGCAGCGCCGTGTGCGTGGCGTTGCCCAACGGGTCGAGCACGGCGGCGACGTCGTCGGTGATGTGCGGCGGCACCACGAACACGTTCTGGGCGGGGATGACGATGTATTCGGCGAACGCGCCGGGGCGGGTGACGCCGACGCCCGTGTGGTTGTGGCAGAACTCGCGGCGACCGCCCTTGCAGTTTCGACAGTGGCCGCACGTGACGTGACCTTCACCGGCGACGCGTTGACCGACCTCGAGTCCCTTCACACCGGGCCCGAGCGCGGCGATCTCACCCATGAACTCGTGGCCGACGACCATCGGCACCGGAATGGTGGCTCGCGCCCACGCGTCCCAGTGGTGGATGTGCAGGTCGGTGCCGCAGATGCTCGTCTTACGGACGCGGATCTTCACCTCGCCGTCGCCCGGCTCGGGTTCGGGCACGTCCTGCATCCACAGTCCCGGCTCGGCCGTGGCCTTCACGAGTGCCTTCATCACACGACCCCCATCTCGTTGCCGACCCCCATCTCCCTACCAACTTTGGTGAACGCGGCGACCGCCATGTCGATGTCGTCGTCGGTGTGCGCGGCGGACATCTGGGTGCGGATGCGCGCCTTGCCCTGCGGCACCACAGGGTACGAGAACGCGGTGACGTACAACCCTTCGGCCAGCAGCCGCTGGGCCATTTCGGCCGCCACCTTCGCGTCACCCAGCATGACAGGGATGATCGGGTGGCCGGCGCCCGCGAGCGTGAAACCCGCTGCGGTCATGCCGTGGCGGAACCGGGTTGCGTTGCGTTCGAGCTGCAGGCGCAGTTCGTCGCCCTGTTCGAGCAGGTCGAGCACGGTGAGGGTGGTGGCCGTGATCATCGGGGCGAGGCTGTTGCTGAACAGGTACGGCCGCGACCGTTGGCGAAGCCATTCGACGATCTCCTTGCGGCCGCTGGTGTAGCCGCCCGACGCACCGCCGAGTGCCTTGCCCAACGTGCCGGTGATGATGTCGACGCGGTCCATCACGCCGTTCAGCTCGTGTGTGCCTTTGCCGTGCGCGCCCACGAACCCGACGGCGTGTGAGTCGTCGACCATCACCATCGCGTCGTACTGCTCGGCGAGGTCGCAGATGGTGGCGAGATCCGCGACGATGCCGTCCATGCTGAACACCCCGTCGGTG
>JANOET010000427.1:0-23375 GCA_031413415.1 Acidimicrobiaceae bacterium | reverse complement strand
TGTCACCACCGAGCGGCTGCTGTTCTTCTTCTACGGTGACGAGTCGATGACCGACGCGCACGCAGCGGGCCGCGCCCACGTCGCCGACGCCATCGTGCGGGTGAACTCCGAGGACATCCGCATCGTCGAATCGTGCCAGCGCGGTCGCCGCTCACCCGCATTCGTCGGCGGCGTGTTCTTGCCCAAGCAAGAGCTCACCAGCCTGGTCACCCAGCAGACGTTCGCGGGCCGCATGCTCGAGCACATCGGCGAGACCGTCGATTGGTCGACGCTGCCGTTCGTCGACGTGTTCCACGAGCTCGCCGGTACGGCGGACTGAACGCCCGCCAGCCTCACTCGATTACCGGAACATCTCCAGCTCTGCGCTGCCCGCACCGCCGCCGAAACTGGGCCGGTGTACACGACACCACGTGTCGTTTTGGCATGCCCAGTTCCACAGCCCGCCGACGAGACCCCAAACTGGACAGGCCACAACGACCGTTTCGGTTGCCCTGACATGCCCAGTCGCCGCATCTGCCCGCGCCGGAGCCGACCATGACCGCGCCGCACACTTCGGCAGGTCCGGGCGGTCAACTGGGAGTGCCGAGAACGTGACGACGGCTTCTGGGCATGCCCGGAACCCCAGTCGGCCTCGATATCGAGGGTTTCAACCAGCACAGGGGTGCACGAAACCCTCGATTTCGCCGTTGTGACACGAACGTCGTCGCGCGGGCGGGCATGTCCGCTTCAAGAGCAAACACCCTTTCCCGCAGGGTGAGGCGAGTGCCCGGTATGGTGCGGCGCGCAAGGTCGATCACGTGGGGTGAGCGAACACTCCCTGGGGAATGTCGACGCCCAGAGACCAGGGGCTACCCGCGCTGGAGGGTCAGCCCGAACGAACCTCCAGTACCGCACCGACCAACCAGTCGAGTACCTCTGCGGCGCGGTCCGCGTCGACGTGCACCCCGTCCTTGGTGCGCAGTGCGTTGCAGTCGTTCGCCGGGCACAGCACGGGGTCGAGGTCGATGGTCGGCAGACCCGCCTGTTCGGCGAACGGCACGAGCGCGGCGCGCACGCAGTTCATCCGCTCCTCGAAGTCGGCGGGCACCGAGAACTGCGAGCGCTCGCCGAGGCGCGCCGGCAACACGAACACCACGGGAAGGTCGCGAGCCTGCAGGTACTCGATGCGTTGCTGCACGTCGTCGAGATACCAGTCGACGCTCTCGCACGGCGGGACCCACCGGCCGTCCACCCGGTGATCGAGCACCGGGGCCTGGCCCACCATCAACACGGCGACGCCGACGGTATGCCCCGACGCCGGTCCGATCTCGTCGATGACCTCGGGGTACCAGGTGTCCCACTCCTCACAGTCGGCAGGGGGTCGCAGTTCGGTGCCGAACCTGTCGCGAGCCACGGGCATGTCGATCATGCCGTCGCACGCCTCGATCGCTCCGTTGACGACGACCGCGTCGGTGCGCGCGAAGCCCGGCGCGCCGTCGCGTACCAGCCACGCCGGAACGCTGTCACCCAGGAGCGCGAGCACCTCGGCCTCAGGCGGCGCCGCCGTGGTTTCGGTGGCGCTCGGCGACGAGTCGGTGGGCACCGTCGACGGCACGGAGGTCGGCGCTGCGGTCACTACCGTGGGGATGTCCGCAGGGCTTGCCGTGACCGGCACGTCGGATGTGACGGCGAGCGCTCCCACGACCAGTACTCCGGCGCCGAGAGCAGCAGAGAGCCGCCGCGCCGACGGCAGAGCCCGGCCCGTGCGGATGGGGTGTTCGAGCAGGTGGTAGCTGGCGACGGCGAAGGCCATGGTGACGGCCAGACGCAGCGACGCGAGCGACATGCCGTCGAGTCCGGTTCGCTGCTCGTCGAGGATGACGAACACCGGCCAGTGGAACAGGTAGATGCCGTAACTCAGACGTCCGATCCACACCAGCGGACGGGCGGACAACACCCACTGGTAGAGGCCGGGTGTCTGCAGCCCGGCGATGAGCAACGCGCTCACGAGACCGAACAGTGGCAGGCCGCCCGAGAACGCCCAGCCGTGGCCGGCGGGTGTGAGCACCACGGCCACTGCCATGATCGCCAACGCGAGCGGGGCGAGGAACGCCCACCAGGTGGCTGGGCGACGACGGGCCAACACGGCAGCGAGCACCGCACCCGACATCACCTCCGAGGCACGAGCCCACGTGGCGTAGTACGCCGCGTCGTTCGACCACCAGCGCGCGGTCAAGGGTGCCGCCAGCGCGCTGAGCACCCACAGCGCGACCAGCGACATCAGCAGTCGTTCGGTGACAGCCCGGCGCTGCAGCCAGCGCAACAACATCACCAGCACGAACGGCCACGCCACGTAGAACTGTTCTTCCACCCCGAGTGACCAGTAGTGCGTGACCGGCGACGGCGAGGTGAACAGGTCGGCATAGCTCTGGTTGTCGATGAGCTGCACCCAGTTGAGCATCTGGAACATGCTCGCCAACACCTCGCGGCGGAAGGTGCTGCGGAGCTCGAACAGGTCCGCGAGCCCGGCGATGCAGACCAGACCGAGCACGAGCAGCCCCGCCGGAATGAGTCGACGGGCGCGACGTTGATAGAACCCGGGTAGATCGACCCTGCCGGTGCCGACGTGCTCGCGAAGGAGCAGGCTGGTGATGAGGAAGCCCGACAGGGTGAAGAACACCGACACACCCAGGTAGCCGCCCGACAGCCACTCGAGGCCGAGGTGGAATCCCAGTACGGCCATCACGGCGATCGCACGCACGCCGTCGAGCGCCGGTTGGTACCCGAAGGGCTGCAACCGAGACGGGTGCGCCTGTCCGACGCCCTCGCTCGTGGCGAGTTCACTCATCGCGGCCTCAGCGATAACCGTTGGTGATGGGCAGACGACGGTCCTTGCCGAACGCCTTGGTGCTCACTTTCACCCCGGGCGGGCATTGACGTCGCTTGTACTCGTTGATGTCCACGAGCCGGGTGACGCGGCGCACGATCGCTTCGTCGTGCCCGAGTTCGATGATCTCCCCAGTGGTGCGATCGTCTTCCACGTACAGCTGCAGGATCGGGTCGAGCACCTCGTACGGCGGAAGGCTCTGATCGTCGCGCTGGTCAGGGCGAAGTTCGGCGGACGGCGGCTTGGTGAGCACGCTCTCGTTGATGATCAGCCGCCCGGCGCGGTGGTTGACATGACGACACAGGTCGTAGACGCGTGTCTTGAACACGTCCTTGATGACCGC
This sequence comes from Acidimicrobiaceae bacterium, assembly GCA_031413415.1. Lineage (GTDB taxonomy): Bacteria > Actinomycetota > Acidimicrobiia > Acidimicrobiales > Ilumatobacteraceae > UBA668. Next base: position 20,166 of record JANOET010000427.1, on the reverse strand, counting down.
GTAGCCGCCGACGCTGTCGCCGTAGATGGTGAAGTAGCCGACGGCCATCTCGCTCTTGTTGCCGGTCGTGAGTACCATCCACCCGAACTTGTTGGACATCGCCATCAGCGTGGCGCCGCGGATGCGACTCTGCAGGTTCTCCTCCGTCAAGTCGGCGGGTTTGTCGGCGAACGACGGAGCGAGCATGTCGAGATACGCGGAGAACGCCGGCTCGATGGGGATGGTGCGGATATCGATGCCCAACCGTTCGGCGAGGTCGTACGCGTCGGTGACCGAGCCGTCGCTGGAGTAGCGCGACGGCATGGAGATGCCGTGTACATGCTCGGCGCCCAACGCCTCGACCGCGACACACGCCACGATGGTGGAGTCGATGCCACCCGACAGCGCGATGACGACGTCGGTGAACCCGTTCTTGCGGACGTAATCGCGTGTGCCGAGCAACAGTGCGTCGTACATCTCGGCGTCGGCGGACGGGAGCGGCGCAACACGCTCGACTGCGTGGGTGTCGTGCGGCACCGGTTGGTCGCTGATGGTGACGAGCCGCATGGGTTCTTCGGTGCGACGCCCACGCGGATCGAGCAGACGCTTGCGGTACACCGGCTCGATCACCACGTCGGTGATGAGCAGTTCCTCGGCGAACACGGCGGCGCGGGCGACGAGGTTGCCGTCGGCGTCGAACACCATGCTCCCGCCGTCGAACACCAGCTCGTCCTGGCCACACACCTGGTTCACATAGGCGAGCGCACAGCTGGCGTCGGCGGCGCGTGTGGCGAGCATGCGTTCGCGGGTGCCGTACTTCCCCGCATGGTACGGAGAGCCGTTGATGTTGATGTTCAGTTCGGCTCCCCCGGCCGCCTGCTCGGCGAGCGGACCTGTGGGGCTCCACACGTCCTCGCAGATGCTGATGCCCACCTTGAGCCCACCGATGACGTACAACTCGTACGGATCGCTCTCGCCGCCGGGTGTGAAGTACCGAGCCTCGTCGAACACCGCATAGTTGGGGAGCAGCCGTTTGCGGTACGTGCCACGCACCTCACCACCGGCGCACACCGCCGCCGCGTTGTAGAGGTCGCGGTCGGACGCGACGTAGCCGACGACTGCTGCGCAGCGACCGGTGCGGGCGGCGACCTTGCCGAGCGCCACCAGGTTGTCGGCGACGAAACCCGGCTTCAGCACCAGGTCCTCGGGTGGATAGCCAGTGATCGCGAGTTCGGGGAACGCAACGAGGTCGCAACCGGCCGCCTCGGCGGCGTCGTAGGCAGCGCAGATCTTGTCGACGTTGCCGTCGAGGTCGCCCACGGTCGGGTTGATCTGGGCCAGAGCGATGCGCAGGCGTGTCACGAGGTCAGGCTATCCATGGGGCCACACCGCCAACGGAGTCACGGGGCGAACCAGCCGAACACGTCGACCACCACGTCGGTGGCCACGTTCGCGGCGATCCGCTCGACCCCTGCGCCGAGGCCGGTGAGGGCGAGCGTCGCCCTTGCCTGGCCGGCGGCGGTGGCCTGCACGTTCACCCCGGTGGGTGAGGCCGCGCCGTTGGCCGACGCCACGACACTGCCGCCTGTCGCCGGAGCGAGCATCCAGAGGTTCTGCATGACTGCGACCGCGTTGTCGGGCACCGTCGCCGGGTTGAAAGTGGCACTGCCGGGTCTCGAGAAGCCCGGCAGGCCGATGGCGCGCCGCGTGTCGACGACGCGCCGAGGCGCCGCCTGCACGAACATGCCAGTGGACGACAGCGCACCGCCGGCACCGGTGAACGACCCAACGACGTCGACCACGACGTTCGAGACGTTGCGCAGCCGCAGGTCGACGGTGCCGTCGGCACCCAGCGGCACCACGACCAGATTGATGCGACGATCGGTGGAACTGCCGAGGTTGATGTTCGACGTCGCCGGGACAGCGCTGCCGTGAGGATGGACCACGAGGTAGCCGCCCGCTGACGACGGCGAACCGACGGCCTGCACCACCAACGCCACGGCCCGCGCACCGGGCACGACGCCGTACCGCGTGCCGATGCGGACGTTGACCACGCCGTCGGCCGAAGTCCCCGTGCGAGAGTAAGGATTGGTGGACGCGTTCGCGGGAACCAGCGTGGACACAGCACGGGTCGGCGACACGGGGACGAACCGTCCGGCACGGGCCCGTCCTTCGGACGCGACGTCGAAGTAGCCGAGCACGTCGACGATGACGTGGGCCGTCGCCGTCGTGTGGAGCAGGATCGACCCATTGGGGTCGATGGGCACGACTGCGGTGTTGGCGAGCGTGGCCAGTCGATCAACGATGACACTCGGCACCGTGGGTCGGATCGAACGCGGGTGCCACACCGTGAGCGAGGCGGAGTTCACCGGTCGGACGGCGGTGATGTTCACGAGCGCGGCACGGTGCGCGCCGCGCGTGCCGACGACGCGCACGAGTCGGGTGGTGCCGCCGCGTACCGGACCCGAGTTCACTCCCAGCGTGCGGCTGTCGAAGACTCGGGTCGGGCTGATCGGCGCGTAGGCAAGATTCCCGGTCGCCGGCACCGCTGCCAACGTCGGCGCGATCCTGCGCACCTCGTTGCCGCCAGGGAGGACGTAGTACAGCGACCACCCGGCACGGTCCATGACGAAGGCGAGATCCGAGATCCCGGCAACGCCGGTGGCGAACGGGCGGGTGTAGTCGACGACACCCGCCGCAGTGCGAAAGAAGATGGAACCCGGGTTGCCGTCCGAGAAGAGGTAGCCACCGTCGTATGCGCGTGGCCATCCGCCGCTCGGGACGAACGCGCCACCGGTGATGTAGGCACCAGCGTCGGCGTGCGCGTAGTCGGTGATCGGTTGGGTGATCCCGGGGGGAGGGCCGGCGCACGGAAGGTTCCGGCCCTGCGCACAGACACCTTCACGAGTCGGCCACCCGTAGTTCGCACCGCGGGCGCCCAGGTCGACCTCCTCGCGGGTGTTCTGCCCGACGTCGTTGATGAAGAAGCGGGTGCCGCCCGTGTTCGGGTCGAACGCGAACCGCCACGGGTTGCGCAACCCCCACGAAAAGATCTCACGGCAGCGGGTGGTGGGCGTGGCGGCAGTGTTGCCGCGCGTGCGGCACACCGCAGTGCCGGCGCCGCTGAACGGATTGCCCGGCGCGGGTGCTCCAGTGAGGCGGTCGACGCGCAGGATCTTGCCGTTCAACAGGCTGAGGTCCTGCGCTGCGTCGTTCGACCCGGCGCAGCCACTGTTGCCGCGCGGATCGCAGCCACCGTCGCCCACCGACACGTAGAGGTAGCCGTCGTTGCCGATGGCGACGTCCCCACCGTTGTGATTGCCGGCCGGCGACGCGATGTTGTCGAGCAACACGACCTCGCTGGACCTCGTCACCACGTCGCCCACCATACGGAACCGGCTGACCCGGTTCACGCAGCCACCGGGCGCCGCCGCGTTGGGGCGGGTGTAGAACACGTAGACGTAGCCATTGGCCCCGAAATCGCGATCCGCGGCGAACCCCAACAGGCCCCGCTCCGAGCCGGTGCAGCCACCGAGCGAGAGCGAGAGTGCCGGCGTGAGCAGCAACACACCGTTGCGGATGATGCGCACCGCACCGGCCTTGGCGAGCACGACGGCTCGACCGTCCGGCAGCGCCGACACCGCCACGGGCGTGGTCACACCGGTCGTGACCAGGGTGTCGGTGAACGCGCGGTCGGCGACCGCGGCGCGGGGAAGGGGTGTGGCCGCCTGCACATCGGGTGCGACGAACGACACTCCGAGCAGGGCCACCAGGGAAACGAGCAACGGTCGACGCACGGAACCGGAACCTCCACGATCAGCTTCGGATTGCAGTGCCGCCGCCACCGCCCCGAGTGACGCCACTACGCTTTCGCCGAGCATATGACGGACAACCCCTCCGATCCGGTCGAGCCCGGATCAATTCCCCAGCGAGAACGCCCTGCAGCCCCAGCTGCGGATCGCGTGACCTCCCGCATTGCGGGCGATCACGCCACGTCTCGCCACGTCACTCAATTGCCCCCACGGACGGATCGAGTCGCTGCCATCACGGGCACCGTGCCCGTCACCACGTCATCGCGCACCACCGGCGCGGTTCCGACCACGGCGCACACCTCGACCAGGGCGCCCACGGCTTCTTCCGGCGCAGCACCCGGCGTCACGGGCGTCATCCTCCTGCCCGGCCTCGCCGTCTGGCGGCGCATACCCGTCGTCGGCGCGTTGTTGTTCATCGCTGGCGTCATCGCGCCCGCGTTCGCGGTGTTGATGGTGTTCCAGCACCGCGACGATCTGGTGGGCCTGTTCACCCGGCCGAACGTGCTACGCGGCATCGCCATCGTGGCGCTGGCGGGTATCACCAGCCGCATCATCGCCGTGTTCGTGACCGCGGACCGCCTTGCCGACCCACAGGCCGGCACGGCCATGCGTCGGCGCGGCTCGGCCGCCGTCGTCCTGCTCGCGATCCCCACGACGTTCGCCGTGATGCGCATGGAGGAGACCCGCTCGGTCGTGAAGGAGGTCTTCGGCGAAGATTCGAACACCGGCGCGGTCACTGCGCTCGGTGACGAACGGGCCGAGGAATACCACACCGTCCTGATGATGGGCAGCGACGAGGGCAACGATCGCCTCGGTCTGCGTACCGACACCATGATCCTGGCGATGGTGCACCAGACGACAGGTCACACGGCGCTCGTCTCGGTGCCGCGCAACCTGGCGTCGTTGCAGTTCCCGCCCGAATCGGCGATGGGCATCGAGTACCCCGCTGGTTACGACGATCTCGTCAATGCGGTGTACGAGACGGTCGAGCTGGACCCCGAACTGAAGGCGGCGTACACCGACGGCGTCACCGAGCCTGGCATCCGCGGACTCATGGAGGGGCTCAGCTACTCCCTCGGCATCAGCATCGACGACTACGTCATCGTCAACTCGTGCGCGTTCGTGAAGCTGGTCGACGCGCTCGGGGGCGTCACGATCACGGTCGACAAGGAGCTGCCGATGCCAGCGATGCTGCCCTGCTCGAACTACCGCTTGACGCCCACTATCGGGCCCGGCGAGATCTTCATGGACGGCACCAAGGCGCTCGGCTACGTCCGTTCACGCAAAGCCGACAGCGACTATCAGCGGATGGAGCGGCAACGCATCCTCCTGCAGACGATCTCGGCGAAAATCGGCATCGGGACGCTGCTCACGAACTTCGGCACGCTCGCCGACATCGTGAAGGACGAGGTCCGCACGTCGATGACCGTCGAAGAGGCTCGCACGCTCCTCGCATTCCTGCAGGTCGACGACGGATCGTTCGAGAGCGTCGGCCTGGTACCTCCCATCGTGAAGCCGGGCGACCCCGACTATCCGAAGTTGCAGCGCTATCTGCAGGATCTGCGCGACAACGTCGCCGCCGGCGAATCGGCGCCCGTGGTCACCGACACGACCGGGGTCGACGAGACGCTGAACGAGCCGACCGAGACGACCGGGTGACGATCAGCAGTCGCGATCGCCCGGCAGCGCGATCGCCACAGCCACCACGTAGGTGATGCCGGCTTCGCGGAACCAGGTGAGCTGGGTCGCCGCGGTGAGGATCTCTCCGAGTTTCGACGCATCGGCACGGACACACTCGCTCGCGTCGGCCAAGGCGACCCCGCTGCCCGAGGGCCACTCCTGCACCGTGGGTTGCGGCTCGAGCGGCGCAGTGCTGCCAGCGGCAGTGTCGATCAGCGCGGGCGGGTCGGTGGGGGTGGCCCGGATGCGATAGGCCATCGGAGCGAACGCCGCCTCCTCACCCAGGTGCTCGGCACCGACGAGCTGCTCGAGGTCACCTAGGGCCACCACGAATCCACCGAGCGCGTCGCGCGCCGGGGTGCTGGCGTTCGGGTCGCCGCCGGTGGCGTCGAGGGCGTAGGCCCGATGCTCGTAGGTGGCACCGTTGGCCTGCAGCACGAGCACGGTGTCGGGCGCGTCGGCGATGCCGACCCCCTCGGGCAACGTGTAGTCGGGGGGCGAAGCCAGCAATCCCGAGGCCTTGGCCTCGGCGAGCACGATCTGGATGCCTTCCTCGTCGATGTTGCGCTGGAAGTACGGCATGACCAGCGGGCCGGGGTAGATGGCCGGCACCGCGCCTGGCGTGAGCACGAGGCCGTCGCCGGTGATCACCATCGACGGCGACTGCGAGAACGCCATGTCGGCGGTCATGTAGCCACCTTCGTAGCCGAGGCGAAGCACGGCCTCGCCGGCCCCGGTCGGATGGGCGACACCGACGGGCGAGGTCGTCTCCGGGCTGCTGTCCGCCGTGCCGGGAACCGTGGCACCCGGGGTGGTCGAGTCGTCGCCGCACGACGTGAGGAACGCGGCGACCGCCGGGGTCACGAACAGGGTGGAGAGGAAGACGCGACGGTTCATGCCGTTACGACGGATCTCCGTCGCGCACGGTTCCCAGGATGACCCGGCCGTGCTGCTCGACCACTGCATCGAAGAGCGCCCCGGGCGTCTCGACCACGTTGTGCAAGTGACCGAACAGCTCGAGGTTGATCGCACCCATGACCGCCGACCATGCCGTCAGGCCGACGAGCAGCGACGAGTCGCCGGCGTCGGTGCCCAACTGAGTGCGCAGCCGGGCGAGGTCGGCGCGCGTCGACCGAGGCACGGCGATGTCGTGACGGTGGCCGGCGGCGCTCATGTCGGTGAGGATGGTGACGAGCACGAGCGTGTACCGGCTGGCCGGCGGGATGGTGTCCTGTGGGGCGGCGTAACCCGGAACCGGTGTACCGAACAGCAGCGCCCACTCGGCCGGATGTTCGATGGCCCAATCGCGCATCGCGTGAGTGGCACCCCGCCATCGGGCCACGAAGTCGCTGCGTCGTCGAACCGCCTTCTCGCCGTCCTCGACCGCAGCTCCGAGTTGGTCGTAGGCGTTGATGATGAGCGCCGTGAGCAACTCGTCGCGGCTGGCGAAGTATCGGTAGATGGCCGAGCTGACCATGCCCAGGTCGCGTGCGATGGCCCGCAGTGACAATCCGGCCGCGCCGTCGACCGCGAGCTGCTCGCGGGCCAGCCGCATGATCTCGGCCGTGGTGGCGACCCTGGCTCGCTCGCGTACTCCGGTCATCGGCTCAGTGTAGCGAACGTCACATAGAAATGTGAGCGGTGCTCTCGCATCTGGAGTTGTCTCGTGGCACACTGTGAGCACTGCTCTCGTATGAGAGCACCACTCACGTCACCGATCCCTGGAGCACCCCATGCAACACCACCTCGTCATCGGCAGCGGCCCCGTCGGCGGCGGCGTCGCCAGCGAACTCGCAGCGCGCGGCCTCCCCGTCACGGTCGTCACCCGCAGCGGCGCCGGACCGACCCACCCATTGATCACCCGGGTCAAGGCCGATGCTGCCGACACCGAGACCATCGTCCGCCTCGCCGACGGCGCCGCGACGATCTTCAACTGCGCCAACCCGCCGTACCACCGCTGGGACACCGACTGGCCACCGATGCACACCGCGTTGATGACCGCCGCCGAGAAGAGCAGCGCCGTCCTGGTGATGATGGACAACCTGTACGGGTTCGGTGAGAGTCGACCGATGCCCATGCGCGAAGGGGATCAACTGTTGGCCACGGGCGCCAAGGGTTCGGTGCGGGCCCGCATGGCCACCGAACTGCTCGAGGCACACGCAGCGGGGCGGCTGCGCGCCACCTTCGCCCGGGCCAGCGATTTCTACGGCCCCGAAGTGCTGGGTTCCTCGCTCGGCGAGCGAGTCATGCCGAACGTGCTGAAGGGCAAGAAGGTCGGCCTGCTCGGCGAGCTCGACGTGCCCCACTCGGTGAGCTACACGCCCGATGTGGTGCGCACGCTCGTGACCATCGCCTTCGACGAACGTGCATGGGGCAAGCCGTGGCACGTCCCCAACGCTCCGGCGCTCAGCCAGCGCGACACCGTCGGGGTGCTGGCCGCAGCCGCGGGCACCACCGTGAAGGTCAGCACTGTCCCGAAGGTCGCGCTCCGCGCACTCGGCCTGTTCAAGCCCGAGATCGGTGGCCTGAAGGAGGTCTGGTACCAGTTCGCCGAGCCGTGGGTCACGGACTCGACACTCACCGAGCAGACCTTCGGCCTCACTGCGACCCCGCTCGCCGAGGGCGCAGCAGCGACCGTCGCGTGGTGGAGCGAGCGGGTGGCCAAGTGAGCGCCATCCAACACCTCGATGCACCGTGGGACTACAGCCGTCCCGCCCTGCGCCTCGAGCGACTGCTGCGCCGCAACGCCGTCGTCGTGCAAGGCGTCTTCGCCCTGCTCTGGTCGATTCGACTGGCAGTGGTGAGCGGTCCGTGGGAGGTGCCGGCATTCGTGGGCATCGCCTTCGTGCTGTCGGCCCGGCGGGCGTTTCGCGCCACCCCGGGGCTGCGTGCCCGCGACGAGTTCCGCACACCGAAGGGTCGAGCCTTTCTCCGTCCCGTCACGCGCGCCACGCTGTGGCAGATCCTCGCCAGCCTCGTGCTGCCGGTCGCCGCGACCGCGGTCGGCCTCGACGAGTGGGCGGTGCCGCTCGTGGCACTGACGATCGGACTGTTCCTGGTCGAGTTCGGACGACACCTCCAACTCGACCGGGTCCGCGTCATCGGGGCGATGGCGTCGGTCGCGAGCATCGTGCTGCCCCTCGTGGCGTCGGGCGATGCGCTCGTCGCCTGGATCAGCGTCGTGATGACCGTGGGCCTGACTGCCTCGATGGTCGCCTGCGCACGCGCCACGGCGTGAACCCCCGGAAAGGCGGCTTCACACAGCGTTCACATTCGGGCAACGGGGCCGAAATCCCGTCTGTGCAGGCTCTGTCCGCCCCTTCCCCAACGTGAAAAAGGAACGCCAGTGGCCTACCAAGCTGAATACATCTGGATCGACGGCACCGAGCCCACGCCGCTGCTCCGCTCGAAGACGAAGGTCCTCGCCGATGGCAAAGAGCCCCCGATCTGGGGTTTCGACGGTTCCTCGACCAACCAGGCCACTGGTGAGCACAGCGACTGCATGCTGAAGCCGGTCTTCTCGTGCCCCGACCCCATCCGTGGCGGCGACAACATCCTCGTGCTCTGCGAGGTCGACAACGCCAAGGACCAGAAGCCGCACGTCACCAACACACGCGCCGCGTGCGCCAAGTCCGCCAAGAAGTTCGCCAAGCACGAGATGATCTTCGGCATCGAGCAGGAGTACACGTTCCTCAAGCTCGACGGCACCCCGCTCGGCTTCCCTGCCGGCGGCTTCCCCGGCCCGCAGGGCCCGTACTACTGCGGCGTCGGCGCCGGGCGCGTCGTCGCCCGCGAGATCATCGAAGAGCACACCCAGGCCTGCATCGACGCCGGCCTCATGATCGAAGGCACCAACGCCGAGGTCATGCCCGGCCAGTGGGAGTTCCAGATCGGCGCTGCCGATGCACTGACGGTCAGCGAACACATGTACGTCGCCCGCTGGCTGCTCCACCGCATCGCCGAGGACTACGACGTGGTGGTCAGCTTCGACGCCAAGCCCGCCAAGGGTGACTGGAACGGCGCTGGTGCACACACCAACTTCTCGACGAGGGCCATGCGCGAGGACACCAACATGAAGGCCATCAAGGCCGCCTGCGAGGCCATCGGCAAGAAGATCGAGCTGCACGTGAAGAACTACGGCCACGACATCGAGAGCCGCCTCACCGGCGCCCACGAGACCGCCCCGTTCAACAAGTTCAGCTACGGCGTGTCGAACCGTGCGGCGAGCATCCGCATCCCGTGGCAGGTCGAGCTCAGCGGCAAGGGCTACGCAGAAGACCGCCGCCCGAACGCCAACTGCGACCCGTACACGGTCACCCGCCTCATCGTCGACACCGTCTGCAGCGCCGCTTCCTGAGCGACGCCACAGCCGAGCAGGGGCGGGCGCGACCACAGTCGCCCGCCCCTGCGGCTTTCAACCATGAGTTCGTGCGAACACATGGCACACTTGTTCATCCCTTGAGCCCCTGAGGGAGCCCACCATGCTCGAGCAACAACGCGACTACGTCCTTCGGACCGTGGAGGAGCGCGGTGTCCGCCTCATCCGCCTCTGGTTCACCGACGTGCTCGGCAACCTGAAGAGCTTCGCCATCAGCCCGGCCGAGCTCGAGAACGCGCTCGAGGACGGCATGACCTTCGATGGTTCGTCCATCGACGGGTTCAGCCGCATCCAGGAGGCCGACGTTCTGGCGATCCCGGACCCGAACACCTTCGAGGTGCTCCCATGGGGCGATCCGAAGGCGGTCGAGGCCCGGGTGTTCTGTGACATCCACAACCTCGACGGCACACCGTTCGAGGGCGACCCCCGCCAGGTGCTGCGCCGCAACCTGAAGGCCGCTCGCGAACAGGGTTTCACGTTCTACGTGGCGCCCGACATCGAGTTCTTCTACTTCGCGCCGCCCGAGAAGGGGCAGGTCCCGGTGACGCTCGACGAAGGCGGCTTCTTCGACCTCACCACCACCGACGTCGCCGGCACGTTGCGCAAGGAGACCATCCGCACGCTCGAAACGATGAGCATCCCCGTCGAGTACAGCTTCCACGAGGACTCCCCGAGCCAGCACGAGATCGACCTGCGCCACACCGACGCGCTCAGCATGGCCGACAGCATCATGACCTTCCGTCTGGTCGTGAAAGAGGTCGCCGCCAAACAGGGAGTCCACGCGACGTTCATGCCCAAGCCGCTCGAGGGCGTGCAGGGCAGCGGCATGCACCTGCACCTCAGCCTGTTCGGCCAGGAGCAGAACGCGTTCTACACCGAGGACGACCCGTACAACCTGTCCCCCGTCGCCAAGCACTTCATGGCCGGACTGTTGCGCCACGCGGCAGAGATCACCGCGGTCACCAACCAGACCGTCAACAGCTACAAGCGTCTGGTCCCCGGCTTCGAAGCCCCGGTGCACATCAGCTGGGCCCGCAACAACCGCAGCGGGCTGATCCGCGTGCCCATCGCCAAGCGTGGCAATGCCAGCGCCACCCGTATCGAGTACCGCTCGCCAGACCCCGCCACGAACCCCTACCTGGCGTTCAGCGTGTTGCTGGCTGCCGGCCTGAAGGGCATCGCCGAGGCCTACGAGCTGCCGGCCGAGGCCGACGCGAACCTGTTCGAGATGGACGACGCGGCGCTGAACAAGCTGGGCATCGACACCCTCCCGCAGAGCCTGAGCGATTCGTTGAGGGTGATGGAGCAGTCCACGCTGGTGCAGGAAGCGCTCGGCGAGCACATCTTCGAATGGTTCCTGCGCAACAAGCGCACCGAGTGGCGCGACTACAAGACCCATGTCAGCCAGTTCGAACTGAATCGCTATCTGAGGGCCCTCTGATGGAGCTCGTGGCGGTGTTCCCCGAACCCCCGCCGTCCGACTTGGCGCGCACCCTCGACCTGGCCGGGTATCGGTGGAAGGCGGTCGGTTCTGCCGACGACGCCATGCGCCACGAGCCGGCCACCGGATGGGCCGGTGCGGTGGTCGCCTGCGACCAGGACCCCGAGGGAGCCTGGGCGTTCTGTCGGTCGCTGCGCAAGCGCGACACGCCGGTGTCGCCGCTGCTGGTGCTGGTCAGTGGCGCGCAGTTGGGCGACCTCGAACTGCGCGACGAACTGTTCGACGACTTCTGTCTCACACCGTTCCACCCCAGCGAGGTCGAGGCCCGGCTTCGGCACCTGTTCTTCCGCGGCGGCAGCGAGATGCGTCCCGAAATGGTCGAATACAGCGGCCTGGCCCTGAACCTGGAGACGTACCAGGCCAGCATCGAGGGTCGGCCGCTCGACCTCACGTACATGGAGTACGAGCTGCTCAAGTTCCTCGCACAGAACCCGGGCAAGGTGTTCACCCGCGAAATGTTGCTCAGCCGGGTGTGGGGGTACGAGTACTACGGCGGCGCCCGCACCGTCGACGTCCACATCCGACGTCTGCGCGCCAAACTCGGCGAGGAACACGCCAACCTCATCCAGACGGTCCGCAGCGTCGGCTATCGCTTCGGCCAGTCTCGCTGGGGCAGCTGACCCGCCCGCGCCCGCGATCTACAACTTGGTGAGGGCTTCGGCGGTGATCATCGCGAATGCCTGCTCGCCGTCGGCGTTCGGGTGCAGATCGTCGCTGCGCAACAGGTCCGACTCGGGATCCGACGCAAGGGCGAACCAGTCGGCGATCACTGCGTTGCCGCGGCCCGTGATCCGCTGTTGGAGCACCAGGTTGAACACGTCGGTGTCCGCTGCGTACTGCGGCCGGTGGACGTTCACCCACACCAGCGGCGTGCGCGGCGGCAGCATTCCGAGCAGGCCGTCGATCAGCTCACCGTAGGCCTCGGGAGATGCGTAGCTGCCGACGTCGTTCGTACCGAGCGCAATGACCCACGCGTCGGGGGTGAGCCCTTCGGCCAGCAGGTTGTACACGGTGCGCATTCCGCTGAGTGCCCCGCCACCTTTGCCGTTGCCGACTTCGATGCGGCGGCCGCGTTCGGCGTCGATGCGCACGTCCGAGATCTGCGTCGCCTCGAGGACGCCCTGCAGTTCGTCGGCGCTGGCCTGAGTGATGCTGTCGCCCACGATCACCACCGAGCGGATGACGGAGGGTGCCGCGCCGTCGGTGGAGGTGTCGCCGGGGACGGTGTCGTCGGCGAAGTAGCCGCGCGGCGGGTCGCCGCACGCGGCGAGCCCGACCAGCGCGGCCACACCACCGAGGAGGAACGTTCGACGCAGCACCATCAGGTGAGCTGCTGGATCCGCGTCGCGTGCTGGGCGTGGAGCCGCAGCACCGTGGGCAGCTCGGGATGCACCAGGTGGCCGTCGCGGACCACGAACCGGCCGTTGACGATGGTGTGCCACGCCGACGTCGGACCGCACCGCAGCCAGGCTTCGATGGGGTCGGCAACGGCTCCCGAGAACGTGGGCCCGGTGAGCTTCCACACTGCGAGGTCGGCGACCGCGCCGGGGGCGATGACCCCGATCTCGCCGACGCGGCCCAGGCACCCGGCGCCACCGTGGGTCGCCACCTCGAGCGCGATGCGGGCCGTGCCGGCGTGCGCACCATCGCGCAACTTGGCGAGCAGCATCGCCGAACGGGCTTCGAGCCACATCGACGCGCTGTCGGCCGACGACGACCCGTCGACTCCGAGGCCCACCTTCACACCGGCCGCACGCATGGGCACGATCGGCGAGATGCCCGACGCCAGGATGCAGTTGCTGCTCGGACAGTGAGCCACGCCGATGCCGGCCGCACCGAGGCGCACGATCTCGTCGGGGTTCGGCATCACGCAGTGCGCGACCCAGGTGCGGTCGGTGCACCAACCGGTGCGCTCGAGATATTCCATCGGGCGGCAGCCGAACGTGGCCAGCGAGAACTCGTCGTCTTCGCTGTTCTCGGCGAAGTGGGTGTGCAGTCGCACGTCGAGCCGCTCGGCCAGTTCGGCCGAGCGCACCATGAGATCCTCGGTGACGCTGAACGGGCTGCACGGAGCGAGCGCGACGCGAACCATCGCGCCGTGGCTGCGATCGTGGTGCAGGTGCACCGCTGCCTCACTCGCCGCGAGGATCTCGTCGTCGTCGGCCACCACGTCGTCTGGCGGCAGACCGCCGTCCTTCTGACTGAGGCTCATCGACCCGCGAGTCGGGTGGAAGCGCATGCCCAGATCGCGCGCCGCGGCGATCTCGGCGCTGAGCAGATCGCCCGCGCCACGGGGGTGGAGGTACAGATGGTCGGTGCTCGTGGTGCAGCCACTGAGTGCCAACTCGGCGAGACCGACGAACGCGCTCGCGTACACGGACTCTTCGTCGATGGCCCGCCACAGGGGGTAGAGCGACTGCAGCCAGCCGAACAACGGCTTGTCGGTCATCCCCGGGTAGGCCCGGGTGAGGTTCTGGTAGATGTGGTGGTGGGTGTTCACCAACCCAGGCGTCACCAGGCAGTCGGCGGCGTCGATGACGATCGTGGCCGTCGGTACCGGGTCGGTGCTCGCGCCGACCGCCTCGACGAGGTTCCCGGTGACGGCAACCCATCCCCCGGCGAGTTCGCGGCGTTGTTCGTCGACCGTGGCGACGAGGCGGGCGTTGTGGATGAGCAGGTCGGCCATGGGTTCCGTGGTTCTTCAGGCGAGCGAGTCGACGATCAGTTCGATGTCGGCGATGGTGGTGCGTGGGTTGACGATGCAGATGCGCAGGACCGTCTCACCCGCCCACGACGTGGGCACCACGAACGCCGCGCCCTCCGCGAGCAGCCGGTCGCTCCACGCCTGGTAGCGGTCGGGCGTCCAGCCTTGGCGGCGGAACAGCACCACGCTGAGCTCGGGCTCCATGATCAGTTCGAGGTGCGGTGAGTCGTCGATGAGGCGGGCCGACGTGCGGGTGAGTGCGAGCGTGATCTCGACGGCGTCGCGATAGGCGTCGGTGCCGTACGTCGCGAGACTGAACCAGAACGGCAGACCTCGAGCGCGGCGCGACAGATGGTGGGCGAAGTCGCTGGGGTTCCACTCGTGGTCGCCGTCGGCGTGCAGGACGTCGAGGTACTCGGCGTGTTGCGTGTGGGCCTGGCGAGCCTGCATGGGGTCGCGGTACAGCAGCGCGCAGCAGTCGAACGGCGCGAACAGCCACTTGTGCGGGTCGACGATGAAGCTGTCGGCGCGCTCGATGCCGACATAGCGGTCGCGCACGCTGGGAGCGGCCAGACCAGCGCCGCCGTACGCGCCGTCGACGTGGAACCACACGCCCAACTCGGTCGCGACGTCGGCCGCGCCGTCGAGGTGGTCGATGACACCCGCGTTGGTGGTGCCACTGGTGGCGACGACGGCGAACACACGGTCCAGATCGTCGGCCGGCATGGTCGACACCAGGTGTCGGAGCGCCTCGGTGGTGAGGCGACCCTCGGGGTCGGCCTCGGCGCACACGACGTCGGCGTCCATGGCTCGACCCGCGGCGGCGATCGAGCTGTGTGCCCCCTTCGACGCGATGATCAGCCCGCGGGTGCGGTCGTAGCGACCCTGGGCGTTCGTGCGCCAACGGTGCCGGGCGGCGATGAGCGCGCTGAGGTTGCCGGCCGTGCCGCCGGCGACGAACACGCCACCGGCTTCGGCGGGCATGCCGGCAAGATCGGCCAGGTAGCGGAGCGCCTCGTTCTCGGCGTGCACGGCACCGCCGCCCTCGAGCCACGACCCGCCGTAGATGCTGGAGGCACCGACCACCAGGTCGAACAGGATGCTCGCTTCGGTGGGCGCTGCGGGCACGAACGACAGGAACCGGGGGTGATCGGTCGAGATGGTGGCCTGGGAGAGCACGTCGGCGAACACGCGCAACGCCTCCAAGCCACCGATGCCACGGGCCGAGATGGTGCGGCCAGCCATGGCGCGCAGTTCCGCCGCGGTACGGGGTCCGTCGAGCGGCGGCGGATCGAGACGGATGCGGTCGACCGCGTACCGCAGCACCGCCTGGGTGAGCACCTCGTGCGAACTGTCGTGCTCGTGCATGGTTGCCAGTCTGCCAGTTGGAAGACTGGACTCGGAGGTGCCCCGTGGCGCAGAACAAGTACGACGACCCCGACTTCTTCGATGCGTACTCGCAACTGCCGCGCAGCGTGCAGGGTCTGGACGGTGCGGCCGAGTGGCCGGCGCTGCGAGCGCTACTGCCACCGTTGCAGGGTGCCCGAGTGGTGGACCTCGGCTGCGGCTACGGCTGGTTCGGCCGGTACGCCCGCGCCCAGGGCGCCGCTTCGGTGCTCGGGCTGGACGTCTCGGCGAAGATGCTCGACCGTGCCCGCCACGACACCGACGACGACGCGATCACCTACCAGCAGGCCGATCTCGATCACGTGGAACTGCCGGCTGAGTCGTTCGATCTGGCGTACTCGTCGCTGACGCTGCACTACCTGCAGGACCTGGACCGCATCGTGGGCCAGATTGCGGCCGCCGTCGTCCCGGGCGGCGCCGTGGTGTGCTCGGTCGAGCACCCTGTGTTCAGTGCGCCGACGCACCCCGGATGGGTGGAGGTCGACGGTCGCCGGGTGTGGCCGCTCGACGGCTATTCGCGCCGCGGACCCAGGGTGACGGACTGGCTGACCCCCGACGTCGTGAAGCACCACCGCACCATCGCCGACCATGTGCACGCGTTCATCGACGCCGGTCTGCGGCTCACCGCGCTGGTCGAGTGGTCACCCACCGACGATGACCTGGTCGCCCATCCCGAGTGGGACGAGGAGCGCGACCGCCCGATGTTCCTGCTCCTCGCCGCCCACCGCGACGCCCCGTCCGAGTCGCGTCAGTAGTTGACGTCGATGAGCTCGCTGCCCTCGTGACGCTCTTCGGCGTCACGGTTCAGCGCCCAGCCGAGCAGCGCGGCGATGGTGACCGACCCCATGATGGCGATCACGGGGAAGACGAGCAACACGATGACCATGATGACGGCGCCGGGCACGGACGTCACCCTAGTGGCTTGAAGGCCCAGGCCTCAATCTCCACAGCGGCTCCCGCCGGCAATGCTGCGACGCCGATGGTGCTGCGCGCCGGACGGCTGTCGCCGAACCCGGCGACGTACGCCTCGTTGAACGTGGCGAAGGTGTCCATGTCGGTGAGGAAGCACAACGTCTTGGCGACGTCGTCGATGGTGGCACCGAGTGAAGCGAGCTGCGCCTTCAGGTTCCCGACCGCCTGCGCGGTCTGTGCGGCGACGCCGCCGGGCACGAGGACGCCGTCCTTCAGGCCGAGTTGACCGCTGACGATGATCCAGTCGCCGGCGCGCACAGCCGGGGTGTATGGCCCGAGAGGTTTGCTCATGTGCGCATCGTAGGCCAGCGAGGTGCAAAGCCACTGGCCCGCCATGCGGCCAACGCGACGGCGGCGAACACCGCGTCGCTGCCGTTCACCGGTGCGTCGCTGTCGCCGTGTGCGTCGAGGATGCTGACGTGCACCGCCGGCACATCGACGGCGCGCAGGACACCGAAGCTGCGGATGGTGAGGTCGAGCGGCACGCCGTCGTCACCGACGCTGATGCCTTCGCTGCGCACCCAGCCCAGCGCCATGTGGGCCGCGCCGACGCAGTAGCTGCGCAGCACTGCCGGGTCGAGCGTTGCGCCGCACGCCACCTGCACGTGCACGGTGCCGTCGTCGTCGATGGACGCCTGCGCGCGTGCTCCGTTCGGCGCCGCAACCCACCCGTCGACAGGTGCGAGCAGTACCAGCGCTTCAGCCCATCCGGCCGCGCGCACGTCGCTGGTAGTGGGCGGGCCGACGACATCGACCTCTTCCACCTCCAACCTGGGAGCGACCGATCGAATGGCGTCGGCGACCCCGGCGGTGCGAGCGACGCGCACCACACCCGTGCCGTCGGCTCGCACGCCGGCGGCGATCGGAGGACGTTTTGGACCGAACTGCACGACGTCTTCGCGGCTGTACAGGGCGAGCACGGTGCGGCGGTGCTCGTCGGCCAGACGTCGAGCGACCTCGGCCACCTCGCTGTGCCGTTTGCCACCGAACGCGCCCCCATTGCAGAGCGGGCCGACGGGCTCGCCGCCCGGCTCACACCACGCGGCGTCGGGCTCGAGGTACGCGGGTTCGACCCAGGTGGTCTGCAGCATTCGCACCCATTCACCGTCGGGCAGGTCGATGGGCCAGCGCAGCGGTTCGGTGGTGCGCCGACCCTGTACCTTGCCGCTCGCACGTCGGGCCTCGGTGAGCGACTCGGCCACCACCCAACCGCCGTCGGCGGCGCGCACGGCGACCAACGCATCGGCGGGCGCGGTGTCGGCGGCGAAACCGCCGTGACCCAGCGCCACCTCGGGTGACACGATCTGCACTGCGCCGCCCTCGATCGCTGCCTGCCGCGACGCTGCGTCGAAGTGGCGGCTCCATCCCGCTCCGGCGGACACCGACTCGGTGGGCATCAGCGCGGCCTCGACGACCGTGTTCCAACCGGTGCAGCGGCACAGGTGGGCGAGCAGAGCCTGGCGCAGCGTGGCGTCGGTGCGCTGCGCTTCGGGGATGGCCGCGAGGCGCATCACGATGCCGGGAGTGCAGAAGCCGCACTGACTGCCTCCGGCGGCGCACATCCGTCGACCCCACTGCTCGGCGTCGGGCAACGCCTCGAGGGTCGTGACGGCGCGACCGGCGATGCGGGCGAGCGGCGTGACGCACGCGACTCGCGCCTGCCCGTCGACCCACACCGTGCAGCAACCACACTGCCCCTGCGGGCTGCAGCCGTCCTTCGCCGAACGCACGCCAAGGCTGCGCAGTGCTTCGAGCAGCGTGCGGCCATCGGAGGGCGAGCTCGCCGCGGAACCGTTCAGCGTGAAGGCGACGGACGGAGTGGTCATCACTCCGGGTCGTTGCCGTCGCGCAGCGCCTCGGCGAGGCGGCGGAACTTCTCCCACTGTCCGTTGGCCAACAGTCGGGCCTGCTGCGGCCACGACGCGGGGTCGTGGACCTGATACTTCGGACCCGCCTCGGCCAGCATCGAACGCAACAGGGCGAGGTCGGCGTTCGCCATGCTCCACCAGGTGGTGATGCCTCGGTTGATGCACAGGTGGGCTATGGCCGGGCCGATGCCCTCGATGACGGTCAGGTCGTTGACCCGCACGGGCATGCCCAACACCCGGGCGGCTTCACCGAGGTCGGGATCCGGCGGCGCGGCGGCCACGACGTGCGAATCGACCACCGCCTGCAGGTCGCGGTTGCGGGCCTCGCTGTTCCACAGGCGAACCCGCAGTTCGCTGATCCAGTGCTGCTGTTCGGCCATCTTCAACTGCAGCTCGGTGAGCTCAGCGGCGGACACCGCCGGCGCTGCGACGGCGGCTGCCGGCGGCGGTGGCGTGACGGACGGAGTCGCCGCGGCCGGGGCGACTGCGGACGGCGGCTCGCTGAACGCCGCGACGACGTGCTGGGCGTCCTTGTCGGCGATGACCCGCTGCAGGTTGGTGTTCGCACCCTCGAGATCGCCGACACGGATGCGCAGCACGTCGGCCTCCGCGCGCGCTGCGTCGGCCTCGCCGTGATTCGCCTTCCCGATGGATCGCAGCAGCCACCCCATCACGCCACCGATGAGCGCGGCGACGACGAGCCACAGTGCCCAGGTGCTCAGGGTGTACAGCACAGTCGTCTCCTCGGTCCGGTCAACTGCTCGCGGTGACGCCGAAGACCACTCGGCGACTCTGCTCGGGAAGTTCCACACCATTGTTGTCGGTGATCAGTTGAGTTTCACCAAAACCCCTCGAGGTCACCTCGTCGGCGGGCACGCCGAGCGCGACGAACGCGTCGGCGACGGCCTGGGCGCGCTGCTCGCTGAGCGTCAAGTTGCGCCCAGGATCACCCTCGCTGTCGGTGTGGCCCTGCGCCTCGATGACCGTGCCACTGAAGCGCTTGACGATGCCGGCGATCTGTTCCACCGTCGCGGTCGACGCGGGGCTGATGACGATCTCGCCCTTCCCGAACAGGATCGGTTCGGCCGTCACGAGTGCGTTCACCGCGGCCTCGACATCGGCGGCGTCGTCGGGCGTGGCCACCGGGCGAACGGCGAGCTCGGGCGTGACGCCCACCCGCGCGCACACGGCTTCGAAGTCGGCGCGGGCCGCGGCGTCGACGTACTGCCCGGCGGCGACGAGCGTCGTCCCGTTCCATCCGACTTCGCCGAACACCAACGGCACGGGCATCGCCGCGATGAGCTCGGCGAGGCTGCTGATATCGGCATCGTCGAGTTCGACGGCGGTGTCGACCGTCAGTTGGTCGGTGACATTCGCGGGGTCGACCGCAGCGTTCGCCGCGTCGACCAGCGCGTCGCGCTGTTGGTCGCTGGCCACGGAACCGCTGAGGGTCAGTCGCCCTCCGGACAGCGAGATGGACGCAGCATCCTCGACCGGGGCGACCGAGGTGGTGGTACTGGGTGCGGTGCTCGTGGTGGGAGCCACGCTGGTGGGTGCGACGGTGGGCGCGACGGTCGTCGACGTGCCGGGCACGGTGGTGGTGGTGGTGTCGCGCGGGCCGTTGCCGTCGGCCGGGCCGTCGATGCAGATCGCGTCGATCGACACCGACCGCACTCCGTCGATCTGGAGGACCAGCAGGCGCGCTGCCTCCGGGTCGTCGAGTTGCTCGGCGCACAGGATGCGTCCGTCCTGGAAGACGAAGTCGGCGGTGGCGGGGATGCCAGCCTCGGCGAGCACCCGTCGCGCCTCGTCCTCCAAGCCCGACTGAATGCGCGGCTTCATCACCAGCGCGCCGACGACGAACA
>JANOET010000426.1:0-1609 GCA_031413415.1 Acidimicrobiaceae bacterium | reverse complement strand
CGTGTCGGTGGTCACCGTGACGCTCACGCCATCGGGCCGAAGGATCGTCGAACTGGCCGGGCTTGGGGCCGATTCCCAGCGAATCGATGTTCCAGAGACGGTGTTGACGAACGTGTAGACGTAGCTCGTCGCGATGTTGATGATCGTCAGGCCAGGAAACCCGCTGGCCGTGACGTGGATGTTCTTGTAGAACGTGCTCTTGGGATCGTCACCGGTGACACCCACGAGCGCCATGAAGTCGCCATCTTCGAACGTGTTGGTCTGGGTCAGCGTTTGCAGAAGCGTCGCGCCGTCGTAGACCTTTGCCGTCAGCGTCGTGGTGCCGTCGGCATTCCTGAGTTTTGTCGCCGTCAGCGTGTAGAGGGTTCCGCGCACAAACGCAGCGCCGACAGCAATTCGGATGAGTTCAGACTTCGCCGCCCAGGTGGTACCCGTGTAGATCAACAGAACCGGCGCGTTGATGTCGCTGCTGATCGTGACGTAGGCCCCTTGGCCGGTCGCCGCGACGCCGCAGCCGATTTCCACCACGATGCCGTCGTCGCCCTGCGCAGGGTCAATCGCGAAGTCCACGCTGATCTCTGAAACCGCACTGCCGGCCGTGCCGAAATTCCGGTAGGCGTAGGCCGGCAGGCCGGCATTGTTCTCGATGTTGATCTGGTAGCTGGGTTGCACCACGCTGGTCAGATCCTGCTGAACAATCGACCCGAAGTCGAACCCCGGGTGAATCCCGGATGTCGTCCAACCAGTCAGGTCGCTACCGTCGTCGGTGATGTCGACGGTCGGGTTGGCTGCTGACGGCGCCACAACCGGCGCGTCCGGTGGATTCGTCGGTGCTGGCACGCCCAGCGGCTTGGTCGTCACCGGGTAGGGCTCGGCCCCTGTCGTCGCCAGCGCGTAGGTCGTGTATCGCGGCGTCGAGTGCGGGCCGCCTACCGAAGTGTGACTCGTCAGGAACGTCAGAAACGTGTTATCGCCCGGGATCAAGCCTCGCGCGATGTCGGTCTGCGAGTCAAAGCTGAGCCAGGAGCCGTTGAGCAGGTACACGGTGGGCACCGGGCCAGCGTTGGCCAGGACCTTCGTGCTGACGAATTGCTTGAACGATTCGAGGTTGCCATTCAGCAGACGGCAGTTGGTCGCGTCCTGTGCGGCGTTTTCTGGGAGCAAATGCGGGTCCAGCCGCGGGGCCATGCCGCGGAATGAGTCGACCGCGAATCTCATGGATACCAGGCCGAGAAGCCGCTCGGGATTGCGCCGGTGAATTGGCTGGACTGCGTGCGCAGGGAGAACTGCGATCCACCGGCCGGAGCACTGTCGATCCGTTCCACCCGGGCACTGACGTGAAACGCAGCCGCAGATGAGAGCGTCGCCGTCTGCCCCGTCCCCGCCGCGGGGTCACCGCCGTTGTACCATCCTGTTCCGACCTTGCCGACCCATGCCTTGAGATTGGAGAAGTTGAACGCGAACATCGCGACTTGACCGGCTGTGAAAGTCGGCCCGTTGGTGTGGTTCGGAGAGTTGATTGCTGAGCCGTTGTACCAAATGCGGCCTCCACTGGATAGGCAGATCCAGTCGCGTAGCGCAACAGGATCAGGACTGCCTTGAATACCGG
>JANOET010000425.1:0-5739 GCA_031413415.1 Acidimicrobiaceae bacterium | reverse complement strand
GCCATCGAACCGTACGGCGGAGCCAATACGGGGCTCGGCGGAGTCATCCGCGATCCGCTGGGAACTGGCCTGGGGGCTCGTCCGGTTTGCAGCACCGATGTGTTCTGTTTCGCCCGACCGGATTATCCCGCCGATCAACTTCCGCCTGGAGTGTTGCATCCCACACCACTTCGGTGGTGCCACCATCGAGGGCCATCACGTGCAACGACACGTCGGGGTTCGTGGTGCCGGCTGCCGGGTACCGAATGGTGTTCGCCGGTCGATCGGGGTTGGCAGGATCCGCGATGTGCCACATGGGCACCGCCCCGACGTCGACGCGGCACGCCGCAATGGTGGTGCCGTCGGGGCTCCACCAATAGCCGCGGTGACGGTGCATCTCTTCTGCAGCCACGAAGTCGGCGCTGCCCCACGAGACGTCGTCGGGTTCTTCGCCCGCGAGCTCCCAGCTGGTGCCGTCGAGCTCGGCGATGCGCAGCGTGCGTCCGCTGACGTACGCGACGCGGGTCGCAACGGGGTCGGGCCGCGGGTCGAACACCGGGCCGTCGACCTCGAGTTCGCGCGCCTGACCGCTGAGCAGACCGCCGACGAACAGGCGACCCGAGAGCGAGAAGGCGACCACCGAGGCGGCGCGGTCGGTCGCGAACGAGGTGATTCCGCCGGCGCCCTCACGCATGCGCTCTCGCCGGGCTCGCTCCTCGGGAGGCAATGCCTCGTCGTCGGCGCCGAGCAGGGTGTTCGGGTCGGCGACGAGACGCTCGAGGCCGGTCGCGACGTCGAGCGCCCACAGGCAGTTGACGGGATCGTCGCCCGCGCGGCTGCGGGCGAACACCACACGGGCGCCGTCGGGCGACACCGTCAGGTTGCGGGGATCACCGAGGGTGAGGCGTTGGGTGCGAGCGTGTTGACGCGGAAACGAGTCGGCCATACACGGCCGAGCCTATGCCCGGTCAGCTGCCGGGGACGACGAGGATCTTGGCGTGCTGGTCGGGGCTCGACAGGTCCTGGAACGCCTGTGGGACGCCGTCGACCGGCACCGTGCCGGTGTGCCACGGCGTCAGATCGACCTCTCCCTCGGCGATGGCCGTCAACGACTGGGCGAACTCGTGCGGCTCGTACGCCAGCGCGAACTGGATGTTGATCTCGCGTCCGAGGGCGAGCATCGGGTGGAAGCGGTCCTCCTGCATGCACGCGCCGACGACGAGCACGCGGGAGTTGCGCGGCGCCATGCGCAGCGCCTGCTCGATCATTCCGGGCACGCCCACCGCCTCGAAGATGACCAGCGGGCGTACGCCGTCGATACGCCGCCAGGCGTCGATGGCGGGCTCGACGCGGGGATCGACCACTTCGTCGGCGCCGAGAGTGACGGCGAGCTCTCGACGCTTCGCCGAATAGTCGGCGACCACGATCGGGCCGATGCCCTGCATGCGCAGCTCGGCGATGCAGGCCAGGCCCACCGGACCCGCACCGAGCACGATGGCCGCGTCACCGCTGCCGATGCGGCTCTTCGCGACGGCGTGCACGCCGACCGCGAGCGGCTCGGTGAGCGCGGCCATCTCGGCGGAGAGGCCGGACGGAACCTTCATCGCGAGCATCTCGTTCAGCACCATCAGTTCGGCGTAGCCGCCGTTGTACCGGTTCGAGTAGCCGACGGCATGGATGCCGTCGTCGTCGAACGTGACCGGCATGCTGACGACGACGTCGCCGACCTTCAGGTTGCCGCAGTCGGGTCCGATCTCGACGACCTCGCAGCAGAACTCGTGACCCATCACCGTGGGGAACTGCGGTTCGAAGCTCTTCGGCGCCATCGGGTCGGGTTCGGCGCCTTCCTGCAATGCGGCCATCGTCTGGCGCATCTCGGCGCCGTGCTGGAGCATGTGCAGATCGCTGCCGCAGATGCCACAGGCGAGCACCTTCGTGAGGACCTGGCCCGACCCGGGCACGGGATCGGGCACGTCATCGACCTTCAGCTGCCAGTTCTGCATGACCGCGGCGCGCATGTCGGCAGGTTAGGTGAGCTGGTCCTCGCCGCCCGATGCGGAGCGTCCGAGGTCGCGTCAGCGCGAGAAGTGCGCGATCGCCTCGACCACGACGTCCCATGCAGCGACGTCGTCGACGTGCGTCTGCCACTCGCAGTTGCCCGCCGGCACTTCTTTCAGGTCGCGCTGATCGATGATCGTCATCCCGGCGGTGAGGCGACCCTGCGTCTCGATCTCGACGTGCGCGTTCCTGCGTCGGAACAGGTGTGGGTGGGTGAGGGCCATCACGGCAAGCGGGTCGTGCACGGGCGCACCGCCGATGCCGTGGTGTCGCGACCGGTACGCGCCGCTGAAGAAGTCGAACAGGCCGGCGAGGACGTGGGCGAGCCGTCCGGGCATGCTCCGCACCTGATCGACGCGTTCTGGCAATGCCTGGAACTGATGCGTGAGATCGAGCCCCGACATGATCAGTGGCCCGCCGTAGCGAAACACGATGTCGGCCGCCTCGGGGTCGCACCACAGGTTGAACTCGGCCGTGGCGCTGCTGTTGCCGAACGTGCCGCCGCCCATCAGGGAGATGCCCGCGATGCGGTCCTTCAGGTCGGGGGCCGCTCGCAAGGCGAGCGCGACGTTGGTCATCGGGCCGGTGGGGACGAGCCAGGTCCCTTCGTGGGCGCGGCATGTGTCGATGATGAACCCCACGGCGTCGGTGCTCGATGGCGGTCCGCTGGGCTCGGGCAGATCGGCGCCGTCGAGTCCGCTCTTGCCGTGCACGTAGTCGGCATGCCGAGCGGGCCGGTTGAGGGGCCGGTCGGCGCCCGAGTGCACGGGGACGTCCATGCCCAGCAGGTCGCGCATGATGATCGCGTTGCGGGTGGTCGCTGAGAGCGGCGCATTGCCCGCGACGCTGGTGATGCCGCGGACGTGCGCGTGGCGGGCGGCGACGACGATGGCGATCGCGTCGTCGTGTCCGGGATCGCAGTCGAGGATGATCGAGGGCTGCTCGCTGGCCATGGTGCTCAGACTGTCAGGTCGCCCGCGGCGTCGAGTGCGACGGGTCGGCCCACCCACTCGCCCTCGCTCATCGCTGCAGCGAGCGACGGGTCGGCGGACGTGCCCCAGGCGCGACGGCCGTCGGCGAGCAGGCAGGCGGCAAGGGCGAGTTCCGGCAGCCCATCGCGTGAGTACATGACCGTGTAGGCCTCGATGGCCGCGGCACCCTCGGCGTCGACCGCTTCGGCCAGTTCGCGTCGGGGCATCGCGTCGATCTCCTCCTGCGGGTACGCGTGGCGGAACGGAGTGCTCGGCGGCTCGGTCGAGTAGGTGCCGAACGCGTGCTTGGTGGTGTAGCCGCCGTTGGCCCAGACGAGTCCGTTGCCGGGCTGCTCACGCAGATCGTTCATGACGGTGGCGATCGAGTGCATGACGTAGTTGTTCCACGGTCCACCGGCGAACGACAGCCCGCCGGTGCGCGTCAGCTGACGGTCGAGCGACAGGCCGAGGCTCTGTGCTCCCAGCTGCACGGCGGCAGGGAAACACGAGTACAGGTCGACGATGTCGATGTCGTCGATGCCGAGCCCGGCCAACTCGAGCGCCCGGCGACCGCCCAGCTCGACGGCGGGCGTCTCGGCGAACGACCACCGGTTGCTGATGTACGGGTGCTCGTGGCAGTCACTGCCCGACAGCGGGAACACCCAGCGGTCGCGAGCGATGCCCAGCGCCTGTGCCTTGTCGGCGCTGCACATGATGAGTGCGGCGCTCTGATCGACGTCGTTGTTCGAGTTCATGCACTTCGTGTACGGCAGGCCGACCATCCGGTTCGTCGGACCGGGCGTGCGGATCTCGTCGGCCGTCTTGTACTCCTGGATCCAGGCGTACGGGTTCTTCGCGGCCACGGCACTGAAACGCGACCACAGGTCGGCGATGCGGTCGAGGTGTTCTTCGGGGGTGAGCCCGGCCCGAGCGCGGATGGCCGTCTCGAACATCGGGTACACCTGGACCGGCATGGAGATGCCGCGTGCCCGTTCGTACGGGTGGTTCATCTCCAGGGCTTCGCCCATCAGGCGGGGGTGGTCGTCCTCGGCCGCGCGCGGCCAGTGGAGCTCGGCGCCGGCCTGGCGAGCCTTCATGCGTGTGCGCCAGGCCTCACCACCGGTGAGGATCGCGATGTCGAGGTCGCCGCGAAGGATGTCGAGCGCCGTGGTGTTCACGAGGGTCTGCGGGCTGTTGCCGCCCATGGTCGTGGTGGCGAACTCGTTCGGCGTGAGCCCGAGTCGGTCGGCGACGACCCGCGCGGGGTTGTGGTACCGCCAGCTGAGCAGGGCGATGACGCGGATGGTGTCGGGGTTCGGGACGGAGGTCAGTCCGGCATCGTCGGCCGCGGCACGAATGGCCTCGGCCATGAGCGCCGAGGCGTCGAGAGCGTCGTCGAGGCCGGCGGCGCGCTGGCAGTACTGGCCGGCGCCGACGAGCACGGGGGTGCGCGGGTCGATCATGTACGCGAGGGTACGGACGCGACCTGCCGTACGACGAACCGCGCCCGGCGCGTGGGCGGTGGGTCGACACGTGCGATAGGCATTCGCGATGGCAGACGCACCGCAGTTGACGCTTCGCGACCGCCGGGCGCTGCGCGCTGCGGTGCTCGAGCAGATCGATCAGCTCGACGAGCAGATCGCATCGCTGACCCGTTCGTTCGACGACATCGTCGCCGCGAACGAGCAGGCGAACACCGACGACGAGCACGATCCTGAAGGCACCACCATCGCCTTCGAGCGCTCGCAGGTGAGTGCGTTGTTGGGCCAGGCCCGCGACGACCGAGCCGCGTTGCGGCGCTCGCTCGAGCGGATCGACGACGACTCGGGCTATGGCGTGTGCATCGACTGTCGGTCGTTCATCGGCATCGACCGCCTGCTGGCCCTCCCCGCCGCCGCCCGCTGCATCCGCTGCGCCTCCTGACCGCGTGCCAAGCCCCTCCGCGCAGCGCCGAGGCAGAGCGTTCAATGCATCGGCTCAAGGTTTCTGGGGCTGATCCGTTCCAAATCTGCTTCTGGGGCTGAAATCGTCTCGGTTGCCGAGACGATTTCGCCCCAGATCGAGCGCACCGAGCTCCCGTTCGGCGTGGGGGTGGCGGGCGAGCCGTCGATCGGCTCACCGTCGGCGTCGTTCGTCGCATCCGGCCGGCCGGTGCTCGATTCGTGCATCGACATCGACAGGTGCGGGTGAAGACGCGGTGTGCCGTCGCCGGTGACCGTGGTCGACAACGACCGCTCCGGCTCCAACAGCGATATCGACCGCGCGATCATCACCCCCACCGATCGACCGTGCACCAGCCACTTGAGTTCGCGCGGATGGGCGCGCGTAGGGTCGGCGGGATGGATCTGGATGGGGCTGTGGGGCGGGCGATCGAGCTGGCGGGCGAGGCGCGGGCGAACGGTGATCATCCGTTCAGCGCGCTGCTACTGGTGGACGGCGAAGTCGTCGCCACGGCACTGAACCGAGTGAACTCGAACCGCGACATCACCGCCCACGCCGAGACCATGCTGGTGAGGGTGTTGGAACGCGAAGGGAAACTCGACCTGCTCGCCACCGGCACGTTCGTCGCGTCCACCGAACCGTGCCCGATGTGCGTCGGCGCTATGTTCTGGGCGGCTGCACGGCACGTCGTGTTCGGGTTGTCGGCGAGGCGGCTCAACGACATCGTCCACCTCCCTGGTGCCGACGAGTACGGGTTCGAGATCACCGCGATCGAGCTCGGTGGCCGAGC
>JANOET010000424.1:0-20908 GCA_031413415.1 Acidimicrobiaceae bacterium | reverse complement strand
GCGGTGTACGAGGTGAACGGTCGCCACGTCCGGCGCAACGGCTCGGTGCCCGTCCGCTACCTGCAAGGCGGCCTCGACGAACACGAGCTCGCGGCCTGGTACCGCGCCGCCGACGTGATGATGGTCACCTCGTTGGCCGATGGCATGAATCTCGTCGCCAAGGAGTTCGTCGCGACCCGCAGCGACGGTGTCGCCTCGGTCGTGCTCAGCGAGTTCGCCGGTGCCGCCCACGAACTGGCCGACGGCGCGGTCATCGTCAACCCGTACGACATCGACGCCATCAAGCAGGCGCTGCACTCGGCCGTTCACCTTCCCACCGTCGACAAGGTGGCGCGCATGGACGCGATGCGCGCGGTGGTACGCCGCCACGACGTGCACCACTGGGCGAACACCTTCCTGCAGCGATTGCACGAGATGCGCACCGACCCGTTGCTCAACGCGGGATGACGTCGGAGCCGCCGTGCGGATCGCGCTGATCGCTCCTCCCTGGGTGCCCGTGCCGGCACCTGCGTACGGCGGCACCGAGGCGGTGATCGACCAGCTCGCCCGAGGTCTGCGCCGGGCCGGCCACGACGTCCTGCTCGTCTGCCACCCCGACTCGACCTGCCCGGTGACGCGAGCATCGGTGATCCCCGTCGAGGACACCGTCAGGATGGGCCGCGGCAGCATCGAACTCGAGCACGTCGTCGGTGCCTACGCGTTGGTTACGGGCTACGACATCGTCCACGACCACACGCTGGCGGGACCGTTGTTCGCCGCTTCGCATCCCGGACTGAACGTCGTCACGACCAACCACAATCTGTTCGACCGCACTCGCAATGCCGTCCTCGGCGCCGTGGTGCCCGACGTGGGGCTGGTCGCCATCTCTCACTCGCACGCCTCGTCGACACATCTCACCGTCGATGGTGTGGTCCACCACGGTGTCGACCTCGCCGACTTCCCCAGCGGCGCGGGCAGAGGTGGCTACGTCACGATCCTGGCGCGCATGGCGCCCGGCAAGGGCATCCATCGGGCGATCCAGGTGGCGCTCGCAGCAGGAGTGCCGTTGAAGATCGCGGCGAAAATGCGCGAGCCGGCGGAGCACGAGTTCTTCGACGCACACGTGCGACCGCACCTCGGTCCGACCATCGAGTACCTGGGAGAAGTGGGCCGTGACGACAAGCTGCAACTGCTCGCCGATGCGGCGGCCCTGCTCAACCCGATCTCGTGGCGCGAACCGTTCGGAATGGCGATGCTCGAGGCGCAGGCGTGCGGCACCCCCGTCGTGGGCTGCCCCGAGGGTGCCGCGCCCGAGATCGTCGAAGACGGTGTCACCGGCTTTCTCCGAGACGACGACGACGATCTGGTGGTCGCGCTGGCCCGCATCGATGAGCTCGACCGTGGCGCCTGCCGCGCTCGTGTCGCTCGGCTGTTCAGTGTCGAGCGGATGGTCGACGGCTACCTCGACGTGTACCGCGCCCGGATCGAACGTGCGGTCGGCGCCGACGGTGCCTCCCCGTCGATGACCGGGGCGATCGACGCATGACCGACGCCGACCGCCCCAGCCCATGGGTGCTCGCGTCGGAACCGAGGAGCCTCGGTGACCCGACGAACCTGATCACCCTCGTCAACGGTCAGACGTTCTGTCTGAGCGGCCGGTCCGGCGACTTCAGCGCCAACCCGACCCACGGTGTGTTCTTCGCCGACATGCGGGTGCTCAGCCTTGCGCTGCTGTTCGTCAACGGTTCTCCGATCGAGCCCCTTGCGGTGAGCCTCGGCGATGCGAGCAGTGCGACCTTCGTCGGACGCTCCGTGCCCGCCGTGCACACCGATCCGCGGCTGCTGGTCATCCGGCGGCGTCGGCTCGGCTCGGTGTGGCACGAGGACCTCGAGTTCCTGACCACCGGCTCGGCTCCGATGTCGGTGACGGTCGAGTTGGAGGTCGCTGCCGACTTCGCCGACGTCTACGCACTGAAGGAAGGTCGCGCCAGCAGTGAGGGTCAGCACGCCACCGAGGTACACCCCGACGGACTGTTGTTCGGCTGGCGGCTCGGCGCGCTGCACCGCACCGCTGCGCTGCAGGTGGGTGGCGCCGACGTCGAGGTGTCCACGAGGGGCTTCACCTGGCATCTCGACCTCGGCGGCCACGACAGTCGGATCATCGAGTTGGATCTGTCCGTCGCGCTCGGCGCGTCATGGATCGAGCGCCGTCACCATTCACCACGCCTGCCGTTCGCCACCGACCGCCATCGCGCCTGGATGGATGCCGTGCCGCGCCTGCGCACCTCGAATCGGACGTGGAGCGGCGCCTACGAGCGATCGGTCGCCGACGTCGCCGCGCTGCGGCTGCACGATCCCAGCGCCGAGCGTCGCCCGGTGATCGCGGCCGGCGCTCCGTGGTACATGACGTTGTTCGGTCGCGACGCGCTCCTCAGCTCGTACATGGCCATGCACATCGACTCGGACCTCGCCCTCGGCGTGCTCGAGGCGTTGGCCGAGCTGCAGGGCACGAAGGTCGACGAGGTCACCGAGGAACAGCCGGGCCGGATCATGCACGAGACCCGAACCCTCGACGTGGCCGAGCCGACCCTGACCGGCGGCAGTACGTACTTCGGTTCGGTCGACTCGACGCCGTTGTTCGTGATGGTGCTGGGCGAGCTGTGCCGGTGGGGTGCGTCGACGGCGGATCTGGAGCGGTTGCTGCCGCACGCCGACCGCGCGCTCGCCTGGATGGCCGACTTCGGAGATCGCGATGGCGATGGATTCATCGAGTACGACCGCATGTCCGAGCGGGGGCTCGTGAACCAGGGCTGGAAGGACTCGGTCGACGCGATTCGTCGTCGCGACGGCAGCATCGTGAACGCACCGATCGCGCTGTGCGAAGTGCAGGGCTACGCGTATGCAGCGCATCAGGCGCGTGCCGCGATCGCCGACCGACTGGGCGACGGTGCGACCGCTGCCGACCAGCGTGCCCTCGCCGGTCAGCTGCGGCAGCGCTTCGACGAGGCGTTCTGGATGCCCGAGCACGGTTGGTACGCGACGGCGCTCGGACCCGACAAGGAACAGATCGGTTCGCTGACCTCCAACATCGGACATTGCCTGTGGACCGGGATCGTCGGCGAGTCGCGTGCCGAGGAGGTGGCCGCGCGATTGTTGGCCCCCGACATGTTCAACGGTTGGGGCATCCGCACGATGAGCGCGAACGAGGCCGCCTACGACCCGATGAGCTACCACTGCGGCACGGTGTGGCCGCACGACAGCGCGCTCATCGCCGCAGGATTGCGGCGTTACGGCTTCCACGACGAGGTGCGCACCATCGCGGAGGGTCTGTTCGCCGCTGCCGCATCGTGGCACGGCCGCCTGCCCGAGCTGTTCGCCGGACTCGACCGGACCCACGTCGGCACTCCCATTCCCTTCCCGACCTCGTGCTCGCCACAGGCGTGGGCGGCCACCTCGCCGTTCCTTCTGCTGCGAACACTCCTCGGGCTCGAGCCGACCGACGACGGCATCCGCGTCGACGCGATCGAGACCGCCTTCGACAACGACATGGTGCTGGCCGGAGTGCTCGCCGCCGGACGACGGTTCGACATTCGCGTCTCGAACGGTGTGGCCACCGTCGTGCCGGCCGCCGACCCGCCCGTCAGATGAGAAACCGGGCCAGTGCTTCGGCCACGCCGTCGCCGTAGGACGCATCGGTCAGCACGATGCCCGCGGTCCGGACGGCGTCGTCACAGTTGGCCACACCGACCGCAATGGTGGCCACGGCGAACATCGGCAGGTCGTTCGCCGCATCGCCGACCGCCAAGATCGCCGGCGTCGGTTCGCCGCGCCGCGCGACTGCGGCGCGCAGGCCGGTGCCCTTGTCGCAGCCTGGCGGGACGAGGGTGACCGAGCCCTTGTTCACGAGCACATGACGAGAGCCCCCGAGCCGCTCGTTGACGGCTCGCACATCGTCCTCGAACCGGCGTGGCGCGCCGACGGCGACCTGACCGACGTCCAGGTCGGTGACGCCGGCGGCACGAAGTGCGTCGATCAGCCCGTCCTCGACGCGTGGAGCGAGCAGTTCGACCGCGCCGCTGGCCAGGTCGACGAGCACACCGCCATCCTCACCGACGACGGTGTCGCACAGGAGGAGCACGTCGGGGACGACGTCGACGAGCGTCTCGGCGCGTCGCCCGGTGACGATCATCACGACATGGCCGTCCATACGGGCCGCGCGCAATGCGGCGAGCGCCGCCGGTGCAACCCGTGTCCCGTCGAAGAGCGTGCCGTCGACGTCGAGGGCGATCAGCATGACCGAACGCTAACCCGAGTTCTCGGGCCGGCGCGAAGTCGCTGGCGTGCTCGGCGTCGGTACCGTGGCGGGGTGCCCCGCCGACTCGTGACGTTCGCCGAACTCGTTGCCGGTCAACTCCCCGACGACGCGACCGGCGTCCGATGGCCCGACGGGGTCGTCGAGTGCCGCTTCAACATCGCGGCCGACGACTACGCGGCGCGAGTGAGGGCGTCGGGCCCGCTGCCGGTCGGCCACGCCGAGGTTCTGGTGGACCCCGCCGCAGCGTGCGATCGCTGCGCCGACAAGTGCGGGTGATTCGCTGACGTCGAGACACCCGGTGGAGCAAATCGACGTGGGGACGTCGAATTGCTCCACCGGTTGGCTTCCACTCCACAGGAAGCCGAAGGCCGGGCTGACGCCGACGAGCGACGTCGACGCCAGGTTCCGAATCGCTTGTGTGAATCGGTGTGGTCCCGTCCTGCCTCATGGTGGCTTTCCCGCCGAAGTCCACCGCGGGCCATGTTCTACGCGGCGCGAGTTACACAGTTGTTACACGGTGCCGGCAGGTGTTCTAGATTGCCCGTTGTGCTGGGTGCCGACGTGCGTGTCCTGGGCCCGCCTCGATTGCTGATCGACGACGAACGTCGGCCGTTGTCGGGCAGGCCGTTGCTGCTCGTCGCGCGCCTTGCGCTCGCCGGTAACGCCCCTGTGAGCCCGGCGCGGCTGGGCGAGGATCTCTGGCCAGCCGGCGACGGCAGCGACGGCGCCGTTCGCGTCTCCTTGACGCGAGTCCGCAAGGCGCTGGGCGAGGACATGGTCGTGCGGCGCGGCGGCGGATATGTGCTCGAGCGGGTCTCGTGCGATGCCGTTCGATTCGAACAAGCGGTGCGATTCGGTCGGGACCGGTCGCATTCCATCGAGCGCCGAATCGGCAGCCTCGATGCCGCCCTTTCCGAGTGGTCGGGGGCCGCGTTCGAGGACGTCGAAGCCGGGGCCTGGTTCCAAGCCGAGTCGCAGCGTCTGGAGGAACTCCGAGAACAAGCGGTCGACGAGCGATTCGAACTGCTGCTGTTGGTCGGACAGCACGAACGGGCCGTCGCCGAACTACGCGGTGCGCTGTCGCGATCTCCCACCCGCGAGCGTCGAGCCGAACTGTTGACGATCGCGCTCTACCGGTCGGGTCGGCAGGAGGACGCGCTCGCGGTGGTGGCGCAGGTGCGCGACGACCTCCGCGAGCGCCTCGGACTCGACCCGGGCCCGTCGCTCAGAGACATCGAGCAACAGGTGCTGTTGCATTCACCCGACCTGGCCGTCTCGCCGATGGTGCTCCGCGCCGGTCGAGCGGTCGAGGTCGAGGCCAAGCTGCGCGCGGCCACGGCCCTGCTGCGCGCCGGGGTCCACGACGAGACCCGGAAGATCCTCGACGACGCCGATGTGATCGTCGCCGAGCTCGGCGATCGGCGCATGCAGGGCAAGGTGCTCCTCTCCCGAGCCCGGCTCCTGATGCTGTCGGGGGAGGGCGACCCGTCTCCGCTCATCGATGCCGCACGCCAGTTGGGCCGCGAGTTGCACGACGGAGAACTGCTCGCGTTGGCTGCGCTCGTCAGGTTCGGAGCAGGCGTGCCGATCGACAAGTCCGAGGGGCTGGTCGAGTTCCTCGAACCGCTGTCGTTGCTGCCGGCCGACGCCCCCGAGGCCGTCGAGTTGCTGTGCTGTGCAGCGGTCACCGTGCTGTTCACCGACGGCTCGTCGGCTGCGTCGCAGCTGCTCGCGGAGGCCGAGAAGGTGTATCAGCGAGACCGATCGGACCGATCCCGGGCGCTGGTCCTGGTGTCGCGGTCGCTCGTCGCGTCGGTCAACTACGCGCCCGCCGAACTGGTTGCGGCCGCAGCGGTCGAGGCCTACGAGTTGGCCCGTGCGACCGGCGACGCGTCGTTGATCGTCGTTGCCGCGCAGGCGGTGCTGCGGTCGAGCTACGAACAGGGCGACCTCGAGGCCGTCGAGGCGGTGCTCGACGTGCTCGAGGTCGCATCGCAAGTAGCGCTGCTGCCGTTCGGCACCGTCCGCGTCGCGCTGTGTCGATCGACCAACGCATTCGTGAGAGGTCAGTTGGACGAGGTGCCTGCGCTCATGGCGACGGCGCTCGACCTGGGCACTCGCATGCGCACGATCGCCACGATCGCTGCCGTGCGATCGCAGCAGTTCATCCTGGCCCGCGAGGCGGATCTGATCGAGCCGCTGGTGGAGCAGGCACGAACACTCCGCGACGGGCAAGCGGCCCCCAGCGTCTGGGACGCCGTGGTCGCGTTGGGTGACGACGCCGTAGCGGCGCAGCTCGCCACGCTCGCGCCGCAGGTGCCGGCCGACGACAGCCTGGCGGTCTTCGTCGCTCTCGCTGCCGAGATCGCGGCGGATCGCGAGGATGCCGCACTCGGAGCGTGGTGTGCCTCGCAACTCGAGCTGCTCGGCGATCGAACACTGATGAGCGGTCTCGGTACCGTCGTCATGGGTCTCGGTGGTCACTACGCGGGCCTGGCGCGCATCGCAATGGGCGACCTCGACCGCGCGGCCGAGCATCTCGCGGCGGCCGCCGATCGTGCCGCACAGGTGGGCGCTCGATTGTGGTGGGCGTACTCGTCGGTCGAACTCGCCGATGTGCAGCGCCGAACAGGCGCCCCGGGGCAGGCCGAGGGTGTACTCGTCGAGATCGATGCGAGTGGACTGCCAGCGCTCTCGGCTCGCTTGGCTCGGCGCGTCGCCTAAGTGCGCGCGGCGATCGACCGCTAGGTGTTCTGGCGTCGGTCAGGGAGGGCGGTCAGGGTCGAAGGACCGGCGTGATCACCTGGGGTAAGGTCGACGCCTATCAGCGTTCACCATCGAACGCGTCAGGGGAGGAAACAATGCGTCAGAGGAGCAGAGCACTAGCGCTCGGCATGGTTGCGGCATTGGCCGTCGCCGCTTGCGGTGGCAGCGACGATGCATCGCCGGGCAGCACCACGGGCGACACGAGCGGTGGTTCCACCGACACCACCGGTCCCACCGACACCACCGGTGGTGGTGGCGCCGCCGGCGGCACGCTGGTGTTCGGCACGTCGTCGGATCCCGTCGTGCTCGACGGTGCCTACGTCAGCGACGGCGAGTCGCTGAGAGTCATCGACCAGATCTTCGAGACACTGGTCACCACCAAGGCCGGTGGCACCGAGATCGAGTCGCTCCTCGCCGACTCGTGGACCGCGAGCGACGACGGCCTCGACTGGACCTTCACCCTCCACCCGGGTGTGAAGTTCCACGACGGCACCGATCTGAACGGTGAAGCGGTGTGCTTCAACTTCGACCGCTGGTACAACTTCGCCGGCGTTGCCCAGAGCGCGGCCGTTTCGTACTACTGGAGCACGGTGTTCGGCGGCTTCTCCGACGGTGCCACACCCAGCCTCTACAAGAGTTGCGAGGCGCCCGACGCAGGGACCGCCATCGTCCGTCTCAACGCGCCGTCAGCGGCGTTCCTGAGCGGCCTCGCGGTCTCGGCGTTCTCCATCGCCAGCCCGGAAGCGCTCACCAAGTACGAAGCCGACAAGGTGGGTGGCACCGAGGACGCGCCGACGTTCGACGGCACCTTCGGCACCGAGCATCCGGTGGGCACCGGACCGTTCGTGTTCGAGAGCTGGACGCCCGGAGACAAGTTGACCATCGCCCGCAACGACAACTACTGGGGCGACAAGGCGCTGCTCGACAAGGTCATCTTCAAGCCGATCGCCGACGGGCCGGCCCGCCGCACCGCGCTGGAGACCGGCGAGATCCAGGGCTACGACCTGGTCGATCCAGCCGATGTGACGGCCCTCGAGGACAGTGGCTACAGCGTCCTGCTGCGCCCCGCGTTCAACGTCGGATATGTCGGTTTCAACCAGGCGAAGCCGCCGCTCGACAACCCGAAGATCCGTCAGGCCATCGCGTTCGCCCTCAACCGGCAGGCGCTGATCACGGCGAAGTATCCGGAAGGTGCCGAAGTCGCGAGCCAGTTCCAGCCGCCGCAGCTGTTCGGCTGGAGCGCCGACGTTCCCCAGTACGACTACGACCCCGACATGGCCAAGAAGCTCATCGCGGAGAGCGGCGTCACCGACCTGGACATCGAGTTCTACTACCCGAGCGACATCAGCCGTCCGTACATGCCGGATCCCACGGCCAACTTCGAGGCCTTCAAAGCCGACCTCGAGGCGGTCGGTTTCACGATCACGCCGAAGACGGCCCCGTGGCGTTCGGGCTACCTCGACGACGTCGATGCCGGCAACGCCGAGATCTACCTCCTCGGCTGGACGGGCGACTATGGCGACCCCGACAACTTCATCGGCACCTTCTTCCGCACGCCGCAGCCGTCTTGGGGCTTCGACAACCCGGAGATCTTCGAAGCACTCACCGCGGCCCGCGACAACGCGGATGCAGCGGAGCGCACGAAGCTCTACGAGGAAGCCAACAAGATGATCATGGAGTTCCTCCCCGGGGTGCCGTACGTGCACACCCAGCCGGCACTGGCGTTCGCCGAGAACGTCACCGGCTACGTGCCGAGCCCGGTCTCGCTGGAGAGCTTCGCCACGGTCTCGATGGGCTGATCCCACCGATTCCATTGCAGGGGTGGGCCGCCGGCGTCGAGTCGGTGACCCACCCCTGGGTGGTCGTTCCGCGTCATGCTGAAATTCATCATCCGCCGGCTGCTGCTGCTCGTGCCCATCCTGTTGGGTCTGAGCTTCCTGCTGTTCGTCTGGGTGCGCGCCCTGCCGGGCGGACCGGCAACCGCATTGCTCGGTGAGCGGGCCACACCCGAACGTGTCGCCGAGGTCAACCGCCTGTACGGGTTCGACCAGCCGCTGATCCAGCAGTACCTGAGGTATCTCAACCGCATCGTCCACCTCGACTTCGGTCAGTCGATCACGCTCCGCAAGGACGTCACCGACGAAATGGTTCGCCGGTTCCCCGCCACGGTCGAGCTCACCGTCGCAGCGATGATGTTCGCCACCGCGGTGGGCATCCCGCTCGGCTTCGCCGCGGCCAAGCGCGAGCGCTCGTGGGTCGACAACTCGGCGATGATCGCATCGCTCATCGGCGTGTCCATCCCGGTGTTCTTCCTCGCCCAGATCCTGAAGTACGGCTTCGCCCAGAAGTTGGGATGGTTCCCCACGATCGGCCGTCTCGACCCAGCGCGCGAGCTCGAGCACGTCACCAACTTCAACACGATCGACTCGATCATCGCGCGCGACTGGGACGCGTTCGTCGACACGCTCATGCACCTGGTGCTGCCCGCGATCGCGCTCGGCACCATCCCGCTCGCCATCATCGCGCGCATCACCAGGGCCTCCGTGATGGAGGTCCTCAACGAGGATTACGTGCGAACGGCCCGGGCGAAGGGAATGTCGCGCAGCGTCGTCGATCGACGCCATGTGCTGCGCAATGCCCTGCTCCCCATCGTCACCGTGGTCGGCCTGCAGATCGGCCTGCTCCTGTCGGGTGCCGTTCTCACCGAGACGGTGTTCGCATGGGGTGGTGTCGGCCAACTCATCAGTGGCGCCGTGCTCGACAAGGATTATCCGGTCATCCAGGGTGGCGTGTTGTTCCTCGCCGTCGTCTTCGTCGTCGTCAACCTGATCGTCGACGTGCTCTACGCCGTCATCGACCCCCGGATCCGCGTGAGGTGACCATGTCCACCGTGCAGGACCATCTCCAGTCGCTCATGGGCAACCGGGTCGTCGAGACCTCGGGTTCCAGCCTCACCCGCGAGACGTGGAAGCGCCTGCGCGCCAACCGCCTGGCGATGGTCGGCGGCATCATCGTCGTCGCGTTCGTGCTGGTCGCGATCTTCGCTCCGTGGCTCGCTCCGCACGACCCGCGCGACAACAGCTGGTTCGACCAGATCCGGCCGTCGTCCATCCCCGGCCCGTCGTGGGACCACTGGTTCGGTCTCGACGAGAGCGGACGCGACCTGTTCTCCCGCGTCATCTACGGCGCACGATCGTCGCTGATCATCGGTGTGGTGTCGCTGGTCATCGGCGCCACGTTCGGCACCATCCTCGGACTCATCGCCGGAGCGTTCCCCGGATGGGTCGACTCACTGATCATGCGCATCACCGACATCCTCCTCGCGGTGCCGAGCCTGCTGCTCGCACTGTCGGTGGCGGCGGTCATGGGCCAGAGCCAGACGGCGGTCATGGTGGCCGTCGCCGTGCCGAACATTCCCCTGTTCACCCGCCTGCTGCGCGGCTCGATGCTCGCCGAACGACAGAAGGACTACGTCTCGGCGGCGACCTCGGTCGGCATCGCCCGCAAACGTCTGGTGCTGTCGCACGTACTGCCGAACTCGGTCAGCCCGATGATCGTGCAGGGCACGCTCGCTCTCGCCACGGCAGTCATCGACGCGGCGGCACTCAGCTTCCTGGGTCTCGGGTCGGCCGACCCCACCATCCCCGAGTGGGGACGAATGTTGGCGAACGCGCAGCGCTACACCAATGTCGCCATCCACCTGGCCATCTTCCCCGGCCTGATGATCCTCATCACTGCGCTCGGCTTCAACCTGTTCGGCGAAGCCCTCCGCGAAGCCCTCGACCCGAAGTTGCGGCGATGACGGCTGGCCTGTCCTCGAAGCCGATCCTCGCGGTCGACGACCTGCACGTCACGTTCGCCACCCGTGGCAACGACGAGGTACGCGCCGTCGACGGTGTGTCGTTCGACGTGCGCGCCGGCGAGACGCTCGGTGTGGTGGGCGAGTCCGGCTCCGGCAAAAGCGTCACCTCGCTCGCGATCCTCGGGCTGCTCCCGCCACGTGGCGTCACCGTCACGGGGTCCATCGCGTTCGACGGCCACGAACTGGTCGGCGCGCCCGAGAAGGAACTACAGAGCATCCGTGGCCGTCGCGCCGCGATGGTCTTCCAGGACCCCATGAGCTCGCTCAACCCGGTGCTCACCATCGGCCGTCAGCTCACCGAGGTGCTCGTTCGCCACAAGGTGGCCACCAAGCAACAGGCGCCCGAGCGAGCGGCTGCGCTGCTCGAGCGGGTCGGCATCTCATCCGCTCGGGCCCGACTGAAGAACTACCCGCACCAGTTGTCGGGTGGAATGCGCCAGCGGGTGATGATCGCCATGGCGCTGGCCTGCGAGCCCGCCGTGCTCATCGCCGACGAACCCACCACGGCCCTCGACGTCACCATCCAGGCCCAGGTGCTCGAGTTGCTGAAGGAACTGGTCGTCGGTTCGAAGACTGCACTCATCCTCATCACCCACGACCTCGGCGTGGTAGCCGGCATGTGCGACCGAGTGCACGTCATGTACAGCGGTCGCATCGTCGAGACCGGCGAGCGGCACGCACTCTTCGCGAACCCCCGCCACCACTACACCCGCGGCCTGCTCGGGTCGGTGCCGCGGCTCGACCTCATCGGGGGGCGGTTGCAGCCCATCCCCGGCTCGCCTCGCGATGTCATCTCGTGGACCGACGGCTGCGCGTTCGCACCGCGCTGCGCCGCGGTGACCGAGGCCTGTCTCGGTACGGCCCCTGACCTCGAGCCGACCGACGACGGGTGCAAGGTGCGTTGCGTGCACCCTGCCGCACCGGGCGAGGCACTGTGGACCGGCGAATCGACGGGTGACTCGATTGGTGACTCGGTCGGTGACTCGATGTGGAAGGCGCCCTGATGCTCGAGATCCGTGACCTCAGGGTGCACTTTCCGATCACTGCCGGCGTCATCTTCGACCGCAAGGTGGGTGCCGTGCGCGCCGTCGACGGTGTCGACCTCGACGCCGTGCAGGGCGAGACGCTCGGCCTCGTCGGCGAGAGCGGCTGCGGCAAGAGCACCGTCGGCAAGGCCATCGTTCGCCTCGTCCCCATCACCGGCGGCACCGTCACGTTCGATGGCATCCCGCTGTCATCGCTGGAGGGCGATGAGCTGCGCAAAGCGCGTCGCCACGTGCAGATGATCTTCCAGGACCCCTACAGCAGCCTCAACCCCCGGCAGAACGTCGGATCCATTCTGGCGGAGCCCATCCGCACCCACGGACTTCGCGAAGGGTCGGCCGTCGGCGTCCGGGTGCTCGAGTTGCTCGACTCCGTGGGGCTGCCGCGAGGCGCGGCCAACCGGTACCCGCACGAGTTCTCCGGCGGCCAACGGCAACGAATCAGCATTGCGCGCGCCCTCGCCGCGGAACCGTCGCTCATCGTCGCCGACGAGCCGGTCAGCGCGCTCGACGTCAGCATCCAAGCTCAGGTCATCAACCTGCTCGAAGCGCTCCAGGCCGAGCTCGGGCTGACGCTGCTGATGATCTCTCACGATCTGGCCGTGGTGCAGCACATCGCCGACCACGTCGCGGTCATGTATCTCGGCACCATCGTCGAGAAGACCACGTCCGAACTGCTCTACGCCGAGCCGCTGCACCCCTACACCTTGGCGCTGCTGTCGGCAGTGCCGGTGCCCGACCCTGTCGTCGAGGACCGCCGCCGGCGCATCGTCCTGCAGGGCGATCTCCCGTCGGCGGCCAATCCGCCGAGCGGGTGCCGGTTCCGCACCCGATGCCCCTTCGCACAACTGCACTGCGCCGAAGCCGTGCCCGAGCTGCGCGAGCTACGTCCCGGGCACCTGGTGGCGTGCCACTACGCCGAGGACCTCACCGCTGTCGGGGCGCCGGCTCGCTGAACCGTGCAGTCTGGCTCTCCGTCGGTGCCCGTTCGCCGACGCGGTCGCCGAATGCGACGACGACGAGTGCCCCGACGCACGCAACGAGCCGTAGCCAGGCGCGTGCCGTGTCGGACTCGACCAACCACTCGGGGGCGAGCAGCACCGCGCTGAGGATGGTCGCCCACGGGATGCGCCGGTGCACCGAGAACGTCTCCCACACGAGCGCGCCGAGCACGAAGCCGGCGGTGTAGTACGGCCACGCCGCCGGGTCGAGCAGCAGGCGTGCAGCCACTCCCGTCCACATCACGGCTGCGGCGCCGCGACGGTGGTGGGCCCAGGCCGCGAGTGCGAGCGTCGTGACCAATTGGAACAGTCGCAGCGCGCCGGATGGCAGCTGCATCGGCTCGAGCACCAGCCCGACGACACTGTCGGGCATGACGGGAACACGTGGTTTCAACGCGTCGAGCGCGCCGTCGGCCACCAAGAACGGCGCCCACACGACGACGGAGATGAGCACGCCGACCAGGAGCGGGGTCCACGATCGGAACGATCTCCACGCGGTTCGCGGCAGTGCCAGCGCCAGCAGGAACAGTGCCGTGGGTTTCACCCCGATCGCGATGCCGGCGATCGCTCCAGTTGCGATCGGTCGTGCTCGGCGGGCCACCACCACTGCGACGACGGCGAGCAGCAGCACGAGGGCATCGTCGAGGTGGCCGTAGTAGCTGAGTTTCGGCCACCACACGGCCACCGCGGTGCCGCCGACCGCGAGCCGCCAGCGGACTCCGGGAAGACCGCGGCTGGACCACACCAGCAGCGCCATGACAGCGATTCCGGCGAGCATGATGCCCAACCGGACCCCGATCAGGCCGATGGGTTCGATGAGCCATGCGATCGCAATGGTGAGCGGACCCGTCTGCGCCAGCGGGTGCTCGACGTACAGCTGCATCCACTGGTCCGAAGCCAGGGTGCGGGCGGCCTCTGCGAAGAACGACCAGTCGCCGCTCGGTTGGCGAGATCGACCGACGCCGAGCATGACGACGAAGGCCAACCAGCCGAACACCCCGAGATCGCGCGCCGCGTCGGTGGTGAGCGGCGATTCCCTTCGCGCGGAGCGCTCGTGCGCAACGTCTTCGGTCACGGCCGGACGCGTCGGAACTCGTCGACGATGGCGGAACCGGGCTCGCGGTCGAACAGTGCATCGACCGGGACCGGGAGACGTCGGCACCAGTTCGGCTGTTGGTCGTTGGTGGTGCCCGGGTGATTGGGTCGCTCGATCATTCCGGCGAGGTCGTCGGTGGTGGCGAGCACCAACTGGGACGGGCTGGTGGCAACGACCCGATGCACGTCGACGGTTGCTTCGATGGCATCGACGGCCGGGGTGAGGGCGCGGAGCGCGTGCTGCATCTCGTCGCTGCCGTCGGCGGCGAAGTGGACGCCGCTCACCGTGGGGAGATCGTGCGTGGTGACGGTCGCCAGGTTCGGTTCGGCCCAGTGCTCGGCGTCGGTGTCGAACCACCACACCTTGGTGCCCAGGATGCCGCTGGATCGCAGCGCCTCGCGCACGTGCGGCTCGACGGTGCCGAGGTCCTCGCCCACGACGAACGCGTCCGCCCGCGTGGCTTCGATTCGGATGATCGCGAGCAACTCGTCGGCGGGCAGGTACACGTACGCGCCCTCGGCGGGGGACCCTCCCGCGGGAATCCAGTACTGGCGGAACAGCCCCATCACGTGGTCGATGCGCAGCCCGCCCATGTGACGGCACGCGGCGCGAACCATCGCGATGAACGGCGCGTAGTGCGCCGCCCGCAGCTTCCACGGTACGAACGGAGGCAGCCCCCAGTCCTGCCCCGCGGCGTTGAAGGGGTCGGGCGGCGCGCCGACCGACACCCCGAGCGCCATCTGATCCTGGTGCTGCCATGCGTCGGCACCGTCGGACGAACAGCCGACCGCCAGGTCGCCGATGAGCGCCACGCCGGCGCCGGTGGCAGTGCGCTGCAGTTCGCGATCGGCGAGCCACTGCAGCCAGGCATGGAACTCGCAGTCGGCCGCGAACTGGTGGTCGTGCAACGGCAGGTCCAGCACGGTGGGGGAGTCGGGGTGCTGCAGGTCTCTGGGCCACTCGCGCCACACTGGGCCGTGCCGGTCGGCGAGCGCGTTCCAAGTGCAGAAGCGCCACAGCTCGGGCCCCTGGGCGCGAGCCCAGCCGCGCCAGTCGGTGGTCGTCGCCTCGTCGTGGAATCGCTGCGCGAGCAATTGACGCTTCGCGCCCCACACGC
Organism: Acidimicrobiaceae bacterium; assembly: GCA_031413415.1. GTDB lineage: Bacteria > Actinomycetota > Acidimicrobiia > Acidimicrobiales > Ilumatobacteraceae > UBA668. The sequence goes on along the minus strand of JANOET010000424.1, from coordinate 5,729 downwards.
GATCGCGGTCGATCAATCCGCCGGGTGCATTCGGCACGTCGCCGGGCGGGTCGCAGTCGAGGGGTATGTGCAGCGGGTTCAGCCAACGACGCGAACTCGGATAGTAGGGGCTTGCCTCCTGCGGCCGCGTGGGCGCCGGGGCGTGGAGCGGGCTGAGCAGCACGGCGGTGCCGCCGCGAGCAGCCACCGCCTGGCCGAGCACCTCCACATCGCGAAGGTCGCCGATGCCCCATCCGTCGGGCCGCCACAACGAGTACACCTGCGCCGCGACGCCCCAGCCGCGCGGCGCCGGCGGACACGTCGTGGGCGCCACGAACAGCGTCGTCACCGGCCCTCCGTCGAGCGGTTCCAGCCGATGCATGCCGATGGGCAGATCACCCGGCAGCGCGTCGATGTCGCCGCGATCGGCGCCGTCCTCGAGCAGCAGGTGGCACCGGCCGTCGAGGTGGTGTTCAGCACCCTCGTCGACGAACCACAGCGGGTCGGCCGGCTCGGGCTCGCCCATGAGGTGGCGCAGCAGTTCGCGCGTCGCGCCTGGCGTGTCGTGCCACGCGCCACGCACGTCGTGGTAGCCGTCGGCGATGCCGTAGACGTTCGAGGGCTTCGGGAGTTCGTCCACCTCGCCATTGTGCCGGTTCGTAGACTCCGCACATGGCTTCCTGGCTCGTGAAACGAAAGCTGACGAAGAACGTGGCCCGACTGCGAGCCGCCCGCGAGGAACTCGCGGTGAGCGAAGAGCAGTCCATGTACATCGGCGAGGGCGAGCCGGACCTCGAGGCGATGGACCGGCACCGAGCCGTCATGCGTGAACGGATCGCCCGCCTACAGGCCGAGCAGGACGAGCTCCTCGACCAATTGGGCCCTGACCGGTTGGGGTCCGGCCAGATGTAGTTCGGAACAGTGTCCGCTCCCTGCCAGAATGTCGCCGGGCCACCAGGAAAGGAACGCCACATGACGATCCGAGTCGTGATCGCCGAAGACGAAGCCATCATCCGCCTCGACCTGCGCGAGACCCTCGAGGAAGAGGGCTACGAGGTGGTGGGCGAGACCGGCCGCGGCGACCAGGCGGTCGAACTGGCGCGCTCCCTGCAGCCCGACCTGGCCATCCTCGACATCAAGATGCCGCACATGGACGGTCTCGAAGCGGCGCGCATCATCAGCGACGAGCGCATCTGCGGCGTGCTCATGCTCACCGCGTTCAGCCAGCGTGAGGTCGTCGAGGACGCCCGCGACGCTGGCGCCCTGGCCTACCTGGTGAAGCCGTACCAGAAGAGCGATCTCATCCCGGCGATCGAGGTGGCCATCGGCCGGTTCCGCGAGCTGCAGCAACTGTCGGGCGAGGTCGATGCACTGGGCGAGCAGCTCGAGGCGCGCAAGGTCATCGACCGCGCCAAGGGCGTGCTCATCGACGAGTGCGGACTGAAGGAGAGCGAGGCGTTCACCTTCATCCAGCGCACCGCGATGAGCGAGCGCTCACGCATGCGAGAAGTCGCCGAGCGCGTGCTCGACGGCAGTCTTCGCCCGTGACACCCCTCACGTAGAGTCCCTCTCGATGAAACTCTTGTTGCTCGATGGGAACTCGCTCACATATCGGGCGTTCTTCGCGCTGCCCACTGACATGGCGACGGCCTCGGGGCAGGTCACCAATGCGGTCTTCGGTTTCACGTCGATGTTCATCTACATGGTCAAGGATCAGCAGCCCGACGGCGTGCTGGTCACCTTCGATCGCCCCGAACCCACCTTCCGGCACGAGGCGAATCCGCTGTACAAGGCCCAGCGCGAGAGCGCCCCCGACATCCTCCGTCAACAGATGGGTCTGGTGCGCGAGGTGCTCGCTGCGCTGAACATCACGGTGGTCGACCTGGCCGGTTGGGAGGCCGACGACATCATCGCCACGGTCGCCGAGAAGGCGAAGATGCTCGGCCACGACGTGGTCATCGTCACCGGCGACCGCGACAGCTACCAACTGGTCAGCGACCCGCACGTGAAGGTGCTCTACAACAAGCGCGGCGTCAGCGACTATGCGCTGTACGACGAAGCGGGCATCAAGGACAAGACCGGTGTCACGCCCGACCTCTACCCGCAGTACGCCGCGCTCCGGGGCGATCCCAGCGACAACCTCGAGGGTGTACCCGGCGTGGGCGAGAAGACGGCCGCCAAGTTGCTCAATCAGTACGGCAGCCTCGACGGCATCTTCGCCCACACCGCCGAGCAGACGCCGAAGCTGCGTGCCAACCTCGAAGAGTTCGCCGACCGAGCCCGCGCCAACTTCGAACTGATGATCCTGCGCCGCGACGCCCCCATCGAGGTCGACTTCGAGACGTTGGGCGTGCAGGCCGACGACGCGGACGTGCAGCGGCTGTTCGACTTCCTCGAGTTCAGGGCGCTGTACGACCGCCTGTACGAGGCGCTCGCGGTGTTCGGCAACTCGCCCCCGGCCGGCGTGTCCACGGCCGAAGTGCTCGAGGCCGAGGTCACCGAGGTCGCGAATGCGGCCGACGCGGCGGAGCTCGTCGCGTCGCAGGCCACGCTCGATGCCATCGCCGCGTGGGACGGCGACCCCGGCCGCAGCCAGGTGTCCGGGCTCGCGGTGGTCACCGACCCGTCGCTGGGCGAGGTGGCCTGGTTTCCGGCTGGCGTCGCTCGCGACCCGCAGGTCGTCGCCGCGGTCGCTGCGCACACCGGGTTGCGCAGTCACAACGCCAAGGCGCTCATGCGTTGGATGCTCGACCAGGGCAGCGCAGTCCCGCACCTGCGTCTCGACACGGCCATCGCCGCCTACCTCATCGATCCGGCCGACACCCGCTACGCGTTGCGCGATCTGGTCGCCCGCTACACGGCGTATCAGCTCGCCGAAGAGGGTCCGGCCGCGTCCGGCCAGCTCGACTTCGACGGGGCCGCCGACGCACGCCAGATCGCATGCCGTGAAGCCCTTGCCGTTGCCCACCTCGCTGCCTCGCTCGAGCACGCGCTTGAGCACCAGGGCATGGACCACCTCTACGCCACCATCGAGAACCCGTTGGTGAAGGTGCTCGCGAAGATGGAACACGTCGGCATCGCGGTCGACGTCGCAGAACTCACGGCCCTGAACCACAAGCTCACGTCCGAGGTCGAGCGGCTCGGTGCCGAGCTGCAGGCCATCGTCGGTCGGCCGTTCAACATCAACTCGCCGGTGCAGCTGCGCGAGATCCTGTACACCGAGCGCGGCCTGGCCCCGGGCAAGAAGACCAAGACCGGCTTCAGCACCGACGCGGCAACGCTCGAGAAGCTGCGCGACCAGTGGCCCGAGTTCATCGACCCGTTGCTCGCCTACCGCGAGGTCGAGAAGTTGCGTGGCACGTACGGCACCGGTCTGCTCGCCGAGGTGGCGCGCGACGGTCGCATCCATGCGACGTTCAACCAGACCGTGGCCCGCACCGGCCGTCTGTCCAGCGATCAGCCGAACCTGCACAACATTCCGGTGCGCAGCGAAGAGGGTCGCCAGTTCCGCAAGGCGTTCATCCCGGCGCCCGGGTGCGAGTTGCTCGTGGCCGACTACAACCAGATCGAGCTGCGGTGCATCGCCCACCTCGCCCAGGATCCCGGTCTCATCGAGGCCTTCACCAGCGGCACCGACATCCACAACGCCACGGCGGCACGAGTGTTCGGCGTCGAGTCCGGGGCGGTCACCATCGAGCAGCGGTCCAAGGCGAAGATGGTCAGCTACGGCCTGGCCTACGGCATGGAGGCCTATGGGCTCGCTCAGCGGTTGGGCATCGCCGTCGACGAGGCGTCGGTCATCCTCGACGCGTACTTCGTGGCCTTCCCGAACGTGAAGGACTACATGGAGCGAACGGTGGTCGAGGCGCGCATGCGTGGGTACACCGAGACGCTCTTCGGCCGTCGCCGACCCATCCCCGAGCTGTCGAACAGCAACTTTCGCATCCGTCAGGCGGGTGAGCGTCAGGCCATGAACGCAGGCATCCAGGGCCTGGCCGCCGACATCTTCAAAGTCGCCCTGGTCCGTATCGACCAGGCGCTCGACGAGGCCGGAGTGGCCAGTCGCCTCGTGCTGCAGGTGCACGACGAAGTGCTCGTCGAGGTCCCCCAGGCCGAACGCGACCAGGTCGGTCCGTTGGTGCTCGACCTCATGCGCGGCGCCGCCGAGCTCGACGTCCCGCTCGAGGTCAACGCCGCCTGGGGTGCCACCTGGGCCGCCGGCAAATAGACGGACTGCAACGAACTGAGCGGGCAGACTGGCACCGTGAACGAGAGTGAACAGGTCGGGAGCAGTCGAAGCGAAGCGGAGACCAGTCCCGACCACCAGCATTGGTTCGAGCCGATCGCCGATCATCTCGGGTCGGCGTACCTGCGGTACTCGTTCACCAAGGGGACGGTGCAGGAGGTCGACTTCCTGGTCGAGCAGCTCGGCCTGACACCCGGGATGCGGGTGCTCGACGTGGGTTGCGGTCCCGGTCGCCACGCCCACGAACTCGCCCGGCGAGGCATCACGGTGCACGGCATCGACATCGCCCAGCGGTTCGTCGACCTTGCTGTCGAGCATGCGCCCGCCGACGCGCCCGGGCGGGCCACGTTCGAACGGCTCGATGCCCGCGACCTGGCGTCCGACGCCCGCTGGCACGATCGCTTCGACGTGGTCATCTGCCTCTGTCAGGGCGCGTTCGGGCTGATGACGGCGGACGGCGACGACGAGACGGTGCTGTCGGGAATGGCCCGCTGCCTGCGTCCTGGTGGCCTGCTGGCGCTCAGCGCGTTCAACGCCTACTTCGCCGTGAAGTACTTCGCGGGCGACGGTGACGGCCAGTCCACGTTCGACGCCGACGCCGGCGTGAATCACGAGCACACCGAGGTGCGTAGCGAGACCGGCGAGGCTCGCACGGTGGATCTGTGGACCGGCTGCTACACGCCGCGCGAGCTGCGGCTGCTGTGCCGGACGGCGGGACTCGACCTGCGTTCGGTGTACAGCGTGGAACCGGGTCGTTACGAGGTTGCGACGCCCACGGTGGAGACCGCTGAATTCCTGGTCATCGCGTCACGACCCTGATGCCACGGCGGAACATCGCTGATAACCTCTCCAGGTCCGGAATTCGCCGGATCTTCAGTGTTCCTGTCCGAAAGCGATCGTCCTTTGTCCGATACTCAGACCCCCTCCGCCACCAGTGCCTACGGCACCTTCGATGAAGAGGGCAACTACACCCCCCGCGAGATCGTGTCCGACGATCTCGGCATGTCATTCGCCGATGCCATCTCCGGCACCATGGTCGACGTCGAGGACGGCCAGCTCGTCCACGGCACGGTGGTGAAGGTCGACAAGGACGAAGTACTGCTCGACATCGGCTACAAGAGCGAGGGCGTCATCCCCGCTCGCGAGCTCAGCATCCGCAACGACGTGGATCCCAGCGAGATCGTCTCGCTCGGCGATTCGGTCGAGGCCCTCGTCCTCACCAAGGAGGACAAGGAAGGCCGTCTGGTCCTCAGCAAGAAGCGCGCCCAGTACGAGCGTGCATGGGGCACCATCGAGACCATCAAGGAAGCCGACGGCATGGTCGAGGGTCCGGTGATCGAGGTCGTCAAGGGCGGTCTCATCGTCGACATCGGCCTGCGTGGCTTCCTCCCGGCGTCGCTCGTCGAGCTCCGTCGTGTCCGCGACCTGCTGCCCTACGTGGGCTAGATGGTCCAGGACATGATCATCGAGCTCGACAATTACCGCAACAACGTCGTGCTCAGCC
>JANOET010000423.1:0-16448 GCA_031413415.1 Acidimicrobiaceae bacterium | reverse complement strand
CGCCGCGTCGTCCGAGTAGAACCTCCCGTCCCACATGACCCCGGACGAGCAGGAACCGGCGTCGTCGCTGCCTTGCTCGCCACCGAGAAGTGAGCCGGCGACTGCGATGACCGCCACGACCGCGAGGGTGCCGACGCCGCCGCGAACCATCGCCCGGCGTCGACGCTCGATCGTCGCCGCCCGCCGTTGCACCGCTGCGACCTCGACCGGACCGACCTGCGGCGGTGCGGTGTCGAGGAGTTCGTCGAACATGTCAGGCCTCCAGCATCCAGGTCTCGCCGAGGTGGGCACGCAGCCCATCCAGCCCGCGCGAGGCTGCGCTCTTCACGGTTCCGATCGCGCATCCCATCGCGTCGGCGACCTCGGCCTCGGGTAGGTCCATCACATACCGAAGCACCACGGCCTCACGCTGTCGGTCGGGCAGCAACCGCAATGCTCCCACGAGATCGAACCGGCGTTCACGCATCAGGTCGGACGATGGCCGCGGAGCTTCGCCGGTGCGATGGCGCGCAGCACGACGCAGACGATCGAGCGCGAGGTTGCTCGACACCTTGGCGACCCACGCGACGGCGTAGCCCTCCACCTTGCGCCATCGAACGAGGGCCCGAGCCAACGCCTCCTGAGCACAGTCCTCGGCGTCGGCCCGATCGCCGAGGAGGATGAAGGCCGCGCGATACGCGGCGCCGTACAACTCCTCGAACTGTTGGGTGAACGATGCGGTCACCCCCTCATAACGCCCAACCACCCCGAAAGGTTGCCTCATCTCGAGAGGTTGGTCGGGCGCGAATCACGACGCTTGTGTCGCCGAACACGCCCACGGGTGCGCTGCACCACCAAATCCGTCGCATTGCGCCCTCGTGGGTGCGAAATGCGACATCGCGCCGTGGCTCGATCCTTAGATGCGTTCCCAGTAGCGGCGGAGTTCCCAGTCGGTCACGGTCTGGTTGAACGCCTGCCACTCTGCCTTGGCCATGGTGAGGATGTGGTGGTGCACCTCGTCGCCGAAGCACTCGCGGGCCACCTCGCTGCGCTCCCACAGGTCGATGGCCTCGACCATGCTCCACGGGATGCGCGGGATCTCGTCGGTCTCGTAGCCGTTGCCGACGAAGGGCGCGCCCAGTTCCATCTTGTTGCGGATGCCGTGCAGGCCACCGGCGATCGTGCCGGCGAACGCGAAGTAACTGTTCGCATCGCTGCCGGGAATGCGGCACTCGACGCGCGTGCCCTTGCCGTGGCCGACCTTGCGGAAGCCGAGCGTGCGGTTGTCGATGCCCCAGCCCACCCCGGTGGGTGCCCACGACCCGAGTTGGAACCGCTTGTACGAGTTGATCGTCGGTGCCCACAGCAGGCTGAACTCTCGTGCCGTCGCGATCTGCCCGGCCAAGTAGTGCTGGAACGTCTCGCTCATGCCGTGCGCGCCGTGATGGTCCTCGAACACCGCGGTCTGGCCGTCCATGGTCCACAGGCTCGAGTGGATGTGGCACGACGACCCGGTGTCGTTGAAGTCGTACTTGGCCATGAAGCTGACCGAGCGCCCATGGAAGTGGGCGATCTCCTTCGCGGCGAGTTTGTAGACGCTGTTGCGGTCGGCCATCTCGATCGCCGTGGTGTAGTCGAGGTTGATCTCGTGCTGGCCGCGACCAGCCTCGCCCTTGCTGAACTCGACCGGCACACCAGCCGCCTCGAGCCCACGGCGGATCGCACCGAGGATGTATTCGTCCTTCGTCGTCTGCAGGATGTGGTAGTCCTCGAGCCACGGCGAGTGCGGCTTCAGGTCGCGATAGCCCTTGTCGTGGGCCTCGTCGTATGTGTCGCGGAACAGGTAGAACTCGATCTCGCTGGCGACCATCGGCAGGAAACCGAGACCTGCCGCCGCGTCGACCTGGCGCTGCAGGACGGACCGCGGCGCGACGTCGATGAGTTCGTGCGACTCGACGTGCAACAGGTCGCACACGATCATCGCGGTCTTCTCGACCCAGGGAATGAGGCGAACCGTGTTCCAGTCGGCCTTGGCGAGCATGTCGCCGTAGCCCTGCGCATAGCTCGCGAACCGGTAGCCGGGCACCGGGTTGTTGTCCATGTCGCACGCGATGAGGTAATCGCAGTTCTCCGTGCCGGCGTCGGCGACGCTCTGCAGGAAGAACCGACCGGTGGTGCGCTTGCCGACCAATCGGCCCTGCAGGTCGGGAAAGACCATGAGCACGGTGTCGATCTCGCCACTGCGGATGAGACCCTCGAGTTGATCGCGGGTGATGGTGCCAGACATGAGTCTGGACACTAGACCGAAAGAAGGTCAGGCCTTTTTCTTGGCCGGCTCCTTGGCCGGCTTGAGCACGCCCTTGGCGAGCGCGTCGTCGAGGTATTTCTCGGCCTCTTCGGCACTGACCTTCAACGCCGGGGCGATCTCGCTGATGAGGTTGATGCGGGCCCGGTCGTACATGGTGCGCTCGGCCGCCGACAGCGACGCGTCGCGGTTGCGGGCCGCCAGGTTTCGCACGACTTCGGCGACCTGGTAGACGTCGCCGCTCTTCAACTTCTCCTGGTGGTTCTTGAACCGCCGGCTCCAGTTGGACGGGACGCGCGGGTCGGGCTTGCTGAGCACCGAGACGAGGTCTTCCAACTCGTCGGCACTCACCGGCGGGCGCACACCCACTTCTTCGGCCTTGAGCGTCGGCACCGAGAGCGTCATCTCGTTGATGACGGTCTTCAGGATGAGGTACTCCTGCATTGCACCGAAGGCCTCCATCTTCTTGGTCCCTACGACGATGCAAGCACCGTGCTGGGGATAGATGACGGTGTCGCCCTTCTTGAACTTCACATCGACCTCACGAATCAGGGGTATCGCCGCCCAAACGGGACGCCCCAAGGGTAGGCCGTCAAGGGCCGAAATCCGACGTTCGGACGCCTTCGATCTCGGCCGCCGTGGGGCCGCCACCCACGGCAGCACGCAGGACTTCGACCACCGACCACATCCGATCGCGGTCGTCGACGAAACCGGCACGCACGGCGGTGACGATGAGTCCGAACATGACGGTCTCGACGCCGCGTGCCAGGACCTCAGGATCGCCGCCGCTCGGCAACGTGCCGGCTGCCCTGCGGCTGGCCAACCGATCCGCGATGAGCGCGGTGGTGCCGGCGAACAGGGGGTGCCGCAGCACCAGTTGCAGATCGTCGGCAGTTCCTTCGGCGAACACGCGCCGGGTGAGCGGATGACGATCGAGCGAGAAGAACACGCCCGACATCAGCTCGTACAACGGGCTCTCGGACTGCAACGCGTCGTCACGCAACTCGGCGGCCAGGTCGTCGAGATCGGCGGCCAACGCTGCTGCCCAATAGGCGTCCTTGTCGGCGAAGTAGGCGTATGCAGCCGCCGGCGTGAGGCCAGCGTCGCGGCTCAATTGGCTGACCGACGTGGCCCGAAAGCCCTGCTCGCCGAACCGGTCGACGGCGACGCGCAGCAGCCGCTCGCGAGTGCGCTGTCCCTTCGTGAGGGAGCGCCGAGGGTCGGACGCTGTCACCACCCGGATCACCCTACTGCGGCGGTCACGCGCATCGTCCGCTGCGCGTGGGGTGCCTCGGGTAGGACTCGAACCCACAACCAACGGGGTAGAAACCCGCTGCTCTATCCTTTGAGCTACCGAGGCGTGTGGGCCAGCCTACGACCCGACCAGCACCCGTCTCAGCCAGTCGAGCGCGGTGATGACACTCATCTGGCGCATCTGATCGCGCTGGCCTGGCAGCCGGAAGGTGCGCGTCGTCACGTCGTCGCCGATGGCGATACCCACGCACAGGGTGCCGACCGGCATGCCATCCTGCTCGCTCGGGCCGGCGACTCCGGTGAGCGCGAGCGCCACCGAGCTGCCGAGCACCCGCTGCGCACCGACCGCCATGGCCGCCGCCGCCGCCTCGCTGACCACCGGCCCCTCGGGCACGCCGAGCAGCTCGAACTTCACCTCACTGGCATAGCTGACCACGCTGCCGCGGAACACCTCACTGGCGCCAGCGACGTTGGTGATGCGACCGGCGACGAGGCCGCCCGTGACCGACTCGGCCAGCCCCAGCGTGTGGCCACGCTCGCGCAGCAACTGCAGCACGACGGACTCCATCGTGTCGTCGTCGACACCGAAGACGATGTCGGACACCAGTTCGCGCACCTCGGCGTCCCAACGGTCGATGATCGCGGCCGCCTCGGCCTTCGTGCCGGCCTTGGCGGTGAGGCGCACCTTGATGCCCTCCCACCCGCTCGCGAGGAACGCGAGTGTCGGGTTGCCCTCGGATTCCAGCCGGAGGATGACCGAGTCGAGCAGCTCGTTCAGCCCGCTCTCGCTCTCGCCCCAGGTGCGCAACGTGCGGCTGACGATGACGCTGGCCTCGCCAGCGCGCCGCAGCAGATCGGGCAGCACGGCACGCTGGATCATGTCCTTCATCTCGTGCGGTACCCCGGGCACGGCGTAGACGACCTTCTCGCGACCGTCGATCACGACGGGGCAGACGAGGCCGGGTGCGGTGCCGCGCGTTTGAGGGATGATGGTGGCACCGACCGGCACCTGTGCCTGACGGAGGTTGTTCTCGGCCATTCGCCGACCACGAGACTCGAACATCTCGCGGATGACGGCGGCGACGGCATCGTCCTGTACCAGCGCGACGCCCATGAGCGACGCGATCGCGTCGCGGGTGAGGTCGTCGTGGGTGGGCCCGAGGCCACCACACATGATGACCGTATCCGCGTCGGCCAGCATGCGGCGCAGCACGGTCTCGACGCGAGCCAGGTTGTCGCCCACCTTCGCCTGGAAGAGGGAGTCGATGCCCGCGGCGGCGAGTTGTTCGCCGAGCCATTGACTGTTCGTGTCCGTGATCTGGCCGAGCAACAGCTCGGTGCCCACCGCGAGGACGTCGCAACGCATGAGGGTCAGGATGCCACGTCGACGACCGGCTCATGGTGGCGAGCTCGGTGGACGTACTGGCCGAAGCTGATCATCGCCAGCGCGACCGAGATCCACAGCAGCCCGTTCCACAGCCACTTCGAGTCGTCGGTGAGCGGAAGGATGGCGAATCCGATGGCGAGCTGCTGCACGAAGGTCTTCCACTTGGCGATCTTGCTGGCCGGCACGCTGATGCCCTTGGCCCCCACGAACGTGCGGTACAGGCTGATGGACAGTTCACGGCCGGCGATGATGGCGACGGGCACGATCGAGAACGTGCCGTTGCTGACGAGGAAGAACATCGCGCCGAGTACGAGCACCTTGTCGGCCAGGGGGTCGAGGAAGGCGCCGAGCGTCGTGGCGCCGTGGCGCCGAGCGAGGTAACCGTCGACGCCGTCGGTGGCGCACAGCAGGAACCACAGGATGAACGCCGGCCAGGTGCCCCCCGGCGTGTCGGGGATGAGCAGGAACACGAACGGCGCGACGAGGATCCGGGCAACGGTGACCAGATTCGCCCACGTCTTCACAGCACTGGGATCGACGGACATCAGTCCGAGTCTGCCACGCGGTCCGGCCCCATGGCATTGACCACGCGCACCTGGTGGAACTGGCCGACCGCAAGGTGGTCGGGCACCTCGACGATGCCGTCGATCTCGGGGGCCTCACGAGTGCTGCGCGCCACGCCCGGTTCGTCGACCAGCACCCGGACGGTGGTGCCGATGGTGGCGTCGCTGCGCAATGCCGTGATGTCGTCCTGCATCTCGCGCAACTCGGCGAGGCGGTCGTTCATCAGACCGGTCGGCACCGCACCGTCGAGCTCCATCGCGTACGTGCCGTCCTCGGGGCTGTAGGCGAAGAATCCGCACCAGTCGAGCTGCGCATCCTCGACGAACGCCAGCAGCTGATCGTGGTCCTCCTCGGTCTCGCCCGGGTAGCCGACGATGAAGTTGCTCCGGAACGCCGCATGCGGGTCGCGGTCGCGGATGTCGGCGATGCGGCGAAGAAACCGCTCACCGTCGCCCCAACGACGCATGCGCCGCAGCAGGGGCTTGCTGACGTGCTGCAGCGACAGGTCGAAGTACGGCACGGTGGTGGCGAGAATCGCATCGATGAGGTCGTCGGTGAGATCGCTCGGGTACAGGTACAGCAGCCGGGTCCACGGCACGACGGCGCTGACGGCCTGCACGAGCGGCACGATGGAACCGGCGCCCAGCTCGTCGGGGCGGTCCTTGCCGTAGCTGGCCAGGTCCTGGGCGACGAGCACGATCTCGGTTACCTCGAGCTGCTCGACCTCGGCCAGGATGGACGCCACGTCGCGACTGCGCTGCGGGCCGCGGAACGACGGGATGGCGCAGAACCCGCACGAGCGATCGCAGCCCTCGGCGATCTTCACGTATGCCCACGGCGAGGCGCTCTTCGGCCGCGGCAGGTTGAGCAGATCGAGCGTGGGGATGGGCGCGGTCGAGACAGGAATGAGCTTCTTGCCCGCTGGCACGTTGACCGGCACGCCGAACCCGGCGACCTGGTCGACCTCGGGCAGCGCCTCGGCCAGTTCGGCCCCGTAGCGCTCGGCCATGCAGCCGGTGACCACGATGCGGGCCCCGTCCTTGCGCTGTTCCTCGAGGGCCAGGATGGTGTCGATGCTCTCCTTGCGCGCCTCGTCGATGAACGCGCATGTGTTCACGACGACCAGGTCGGCCTTCGCCGGGTCGTCGGTGGGTGCCATGCCGTCGGCCAGCAGGGTGCCGACCAGCTTGTCGCTGTCGACCTGGTTCTTGGGACACCCCAAGGTCTCGACGTAGAAGCGCTGTCCCATGAGCGACCCAGGCTACCGGCGCGCCTGGCTAGAGGCAGTTGAGGCGCAGACCCTTGTTCGGCCAGCGCATGTGCAGCAGCCGACCCGTGCCTGAGCAGGTGATGTAGGCATCGCGATACTCGCCGCTGCCGTCGTTGTCGCCGAAGCAGATGTTCGTGGTCAGCAGGTCGCCGGTCGCCACGTGGGTGACGTCGCCGTCGAGCGGCGAGATGACCGAGATGCCGCCGTTGACCAACGTCGCCACGCAGACGTTGCCGTCACCGTCGACACCGAGCGAATCGAGCAACTGGTAGCCCGGAAGTCCGGCGAGACATGCCGACGTGTCCATCGGAATGGCCGGAGCCACCACGCCGGGCTCGGCGATGGCGCGACGGAACACCCGACCCGAGTGCGTCTCGGCCCAGTACAGGGTGTTGCCGTCGGGCGACAGGCCGATGCCGTTCGGGCTCTCCACCGGGAACACCTGCTCGCTGATGTGACTGCCGTCGGCCTTGGCGTAGTAGATGCCGGTGAAGTCGGAAGTGCGCGCGTGATGATCGCGAATGCCGTGGTCGGTGAACCAGAAGCCGCCGTGCGCGTCGAAGACGAGATCGTTGGGGGCGCGAAGCGATCGGCCATCGCACTCGGTGTACAGGTCGGTCACCTCGCCGGTGGCGAGGTCGACCCGTTGAATGCGGCCGCCGATGTAGCGCTCGGGATCGAACGGTCCAGGCAGCAGCAAATCGCCCAGGTCGATGGGCGTGAAGCAGCCACCGTTGTTGCACAGGTACAGGGCACCGTCAGGACCGATGGCCGCACCATTCGGACCGCCGACGATCTCGGCGACCGTCTCCCTCGTGCCGTCCGGGTGGACGCGCGTGATGCGCGGCCCGAACATCTCGACGAGGATCACGGTGCCGTCGGGCATCGCGATGGGTCCTTCCGGAAAGCGCAGTCCGGACGTGATCTCGGTGAACTCGGTCATGGCCGAGAGTGTGTCAATCCGGCCGACCGTCGAACGACCTGGAGTGCCTGCCGGCTCAGCCCTTGGCTGCTGCCTTCAGTCGTTGGCGGGCCATGGTCGACTCGGCGACCGGCACCAACCTCGTGGCCTTGCCCAGGCCCGTTGGCGGCATGTTCGCGTAGATGGCCTCGTACTCTCCCGCTCGCACCAGGAACGTCTCGTGCCAGATGCCGGAACGCGTGTCCTTGCCGACCCGCTTCATGTACTGCCGCCAGACCTCGAGGTGCGGATCGTCGGTGTCCTTGGCGAACGCCTCGAGGTGATCGAACGACCTCCAGTACTGCACGTTCGTCAGCCCGAAGGACTGGAAGCCGAGCATGCCCTTCTCGGGGTGCTGCATCAGGTACTTGAGCATGTGCCCCATGCCGCGTGTGCCGCCGTAGTCCTTGATGGCCTTGATCGGGTGCCGCAACGTCGGCTTCGCGCCGATGATGAACACGACGAAGTCGCCCTCGATCTCGGCCGTCCAACGGCCCTGATGAATGTCTGCCATGGTGCCCCCTCCTCACATTGCTGGGCACGATCCTTCCACGCCTGCCGCACCCCACGTGTCGGCGCTCGGTGTTCTCCAGGAACTTGAGTTCGCGCCGGGCGGTCAGGTCAGGGTGATCTGGACGAGGTCGAGCATCGTCGTGCCGTTCTCCTCGCTGTAGTCGAAGACCCGCAGCGTCACCGGACCGGTGGTATCGGCCGGCAGGGCGATCTCGGCGGCGAACCCGCCCCAGCAACCCGTGCCGCACAGTGCCATGGTCATGCCCTCGACCAGCACCGTTCCATTCGGCGCGAGCACCTGATAGTTGACCGTCGCCTCGAAGACGTTGCTCATGCCACCGATCACGATCGGGTTCGTCAGCGGGCCTCGGTCGAAGGGCTGCTCGAGCAGAATGCCCGGCAGCACGCCGTCCTCGAAGCCGGCCCGAGTCGCGTCGGTGACGATGATCCCTTCCCCGCCGATCATCTCGCGGGGCTCACCGTCGATGCGGAAGTGGACCACATCGACGTCGGCCAACTGGGTGAGCGTGTAGACCACCTCGGCCACCCGCAGCGTCATCGACAGGCTGCCGCCACCCGATTCGAACGTCGCCGTCAGGTCGACCGTGGCGACGTTGCCGTCGATGGTCGCAGCCAGCAACTCGGTCCCGGCGGGGATCTGCGTGGACACACCGTCGGCCGACTCGACGTCGGTCGGGCCGGCGAGGAGCGCCTGCATCACGGCGGTGATGTCCCACGTACCGATCGAACGGCCGACCACCGTCAGCATCTCACCGCGCACCAGGTAGAGCGCAACGGCGGGCTCGTCAGTCGGCGGCAGCGTCGTCACCGGTACCGTCGTGGTCGGCGTCGTGGTCGGCGCCGTCGATTCAGGCACCGTGGTGGTCACCACGCCGGTGGTGGGAGCACCCGTGGTGCTCGACGACTCGGTGGTGCTGCCGCACGCGGCGACGAGCAACAACGGGATGACGATTCCGGGTAGGCGACGCATCGCACACCTCCAGGTCCGTCTTCATGATGCGCCCTCTCGGGGCGGCGCACCAGATCAGCCGTTGCGATGCGCCTCTTGCAGCAGTTCGAACTCCTCGACCGTCATGTGCACTTCGCGAGCCTTCGAGCCTTCGCTGGGCCCGACGACACCGCGCTGCTCGAGCAGGTCCATGATGCGACCGGCACGAGCGAAGCCGACCTTCAACTTGCGCTGCAGCATGGAGGTGCTGCCCAGTTGGCTGCGCACGACCAGCTCCATGGCCTGCCGCATGAGGACCTCGTCCTCGTCGTCGTCGCTGCCGTTACCGCCGAAGCTGCCGGCGCCCATCTGACCGTCGGCATCGCCCTCGACGCCGCTGACGTAGACGACCTCGGGTGCCTGGCGACGCCAGTGGGCGACCACCTTGCGGACCTCTTCCTCGCTGACGAAGCACCCCTGGATGCGTTGCGAGTGGCTGCTGTTGCCGGGCAGCAGGAGCATGTCGCCCTTGCCGACCAGCTTCTCGGCGCCGGGCTGGTCGAGGATGACTCGACTGTCGGTGAGCGACGACACGGCGAACGCCATGCGGGCCGGGATGTTGGCCTTGATGACGCCGGTGATGACGTTCACCGACGGCCGCTGCGTGGCCACGATGAGGTGGATGCCCACTGCGCGCGCCTTCTGGGCGATGCGGGTGATGCTCTCCTCGACGTCGCGCGCGGCGACCATCATCAGGTCGTTCAACTCGTCGACCACGACCACGATGTACGGCAGGCGCTCGTACTTGGGCTCTTCGCCCTCGGCGAGCACGATGGTCTCGCCGTGCGCATCGCGATGCAGGTCGCCCCGGTCGTACGCGGCGTTGTAGCCGAGGATGTCGCGGAAGCCGACTTCGAACAGCAGGTCGTAGCGACGCTCCATCTCTTTCACGGCCCAACCCAGAGCGTTGGCCGCCTTCTTCGGGTTGGTGACGGGCGCGGTGAGCAGATGCGGCAGCTTGTTGTACTGCCCCATCTCGACCTGCTTGGGGTCGATCAGGATGAGGCGCACCTGTTCGGGTGTGGTGCGCATGAGCAACGACGAGATGATGCAGTTGATGCCGCTGGACTTGCCCGCGCCGGTGGCACCGGCGATGAGCAGGTGCGGCGTCGTGGCCAGATTGAGGAAGATCGACCTGCCGGCGATGTCCTTGCCGATGGCCACGTCGAGCGGGTTGGTGGCCGCACGGGCGTCGGCGGACGTCATGATGTCGCCCAGGCTGACGAGCTGGCGGGTGTGGTTCGGCACTTCGACGCCGATCGCGGACCGACCGGGGATGGGCGCCAGGATGCGCACGTCGGTGGCGGCCATGGCGTACGCGATGTCGCGGTTCAGGCTGGTGATGCGTGCGACCTTCACCCCGGAACCGAGCTCGAGCTCGAACCGGGTGACCGTGGGGCCCACCGTCATGCCGACGAGCTTGGTGTCGACACCGTGCGACGCCAGGCTCTCGACCAGGGTGCGGCCTCGCGCTTCGATCTCGGCCTTGTTGACGGCCTGGTTGTTGCTCAGCGCGAGATAGCTCGCGGGCGGCAGCGTCCACTGACCACGCTCGGCACCGGGGCCGAGGTCGAGCGCTGCCTGCTCACCGGGACCGGTGGGCGGCGGCAACGGCTTCGGTGTCCGTGCGCGCTTCGGCTTGGCCGCGTCGGGTTCGTCGTCGTTCCAGTCGTCGTCCTGGGCGAAGTCGTACACCTGCGGGGCGGGGTGCTCGCCAGTGGCCTCGCGATCGCTCTTCAGCGTGGAGACGTTGCCCATCGCGGCCTTCAGGCGCCGCCCGGCCGGCACCGCAACGGCCGACACACCTTTCGACAGGTTGCCCGCCGCCGTCTTCACCGAGCTCCCGGTGATGAGGAGCACACCGCCGAGGAACATGAGCCCGAGGACGACGATGGCGCCGGCCGACGCGAGCAGGCCGCGCAGCGGCTCGCCCACCAGGGCGCCGAGCCACCCGCCCGCTCGGCCGAGTGTGTCGAAGCCACCCCAGATCTCCTCCGGGCCGCGCACCACGTGGAGCATGCCCAACACGGCCAGCGCACTGAGTCCCCAGCCAAGGGTGAGGCGCCAGCGATGCGCGCTCTGACCCTTGCGGACCAGTGCCACACCGACCCCGATGAGCACGACCGGAACCAAATAGCGGCCGACGCCGGTGAACCAGCCGACCACCGTGTTCGCACCGCGGCCGAACGGCCCGGCAACCCTGAACCAGATGCCCATGGCCAGCACGGCGCCGGCAGCGATGAAACCGAGCCCCCAGAACTCGTCCTCGCGTCCACCGACCGCCTCGCGGAGCCCGCTGGAGGCCTGCTCACGACGGGTGGGCGACGGGGCAGGCGCGGCCGCACGCTTCGCCGGCGCGGTCGACGTGGACCGTGGCTTGCGTTGGGGCTGGGTTGCCATCGACGCCACGGTACCAAGGGGGCGCGCGCCCGTGGGGGCAATCAGCCGATGGGGTCGACTGATCGGACGTCGCCTTCGGGTCCGACGATCACGTCGAGGCCGCCGCCACACAGTGCGGACGCGAGCACGCTGTACTGCACGTTGCCCGTCCCGTCGCCGTGCACGTAGAACGTTTCGAGGATGCTGTCGGGCACTTCGCTGCGCACCTTCGTGAGCACCACATCGGGGTCGAAGTCCAGGTCGGCCGCCACGAAGGTGCCGCCAGAGGCCTCGTCGCCGTCGTCGGACGACAGCGAGCCGTCGGTCCACAGCCACGGTTGGGCGATGTCGCCGTCGTTCAGCGACACCCACAGGTTCACCAGGCGCGCCGTCGCGTTGATCTCGAAGTACTCCTGCACTCCACCGAGCTCGGCCTCCAGATCGGCAACGGCCTGCTCGATGTCGGCCACGGCCGGCAGATCGGCTTCCGCCTGGACCGACCCCTCGGGGTCGCAGATGGTGACGTCGGGACCGCTGGTGCCGGTGCTGCCATCGATCGAGGCGTCGCCGTCGCTGCACGCGACGAGCAGGACGAGGGCCGTTGCGAGTGCCACGGCCGCCGGTCGGCGGAAGATCATGCCAACGAGGTTACGGCCGAGCGTCGTCGGTGGACAATCGGGCCCGGGCACGCCGGGCGATGAAGAACAGCCCGACCAGTTGCAGACCACCGAAGGCGACCAGCCACCAGGCACCCGCGAAGCTGGACTCGTCGCCCGGGACGACGATCGGCCCGATCTCGGGCGCCAGGCCGCCCGCACCAGCACCGGGATCGGGGCCCTCGGACGCGACGATCGTGGTGCTGGACGCCGCCCCGTCGCCGGTGGCGGTGCTCGTCGCCACGTCGGCGGCAACGGCAGGTGCCTCGGCACGAGCCGGCCCGGAAGTGAACGTCAGGAGGAGCAGGATCGCAGACGCCAACGTCAAGATTCTGTGGCGTCGCGCGAGAGCCATGACGAACACGGTACGCCGCGACCTGCACATCGCATACGGACCGCGCGACCCATTCACGAAGCGCGGCCATCTGCCCACCCTTCGGGAAGCGATGCGGCACACTCGGCCGCTACGCCTCCATGACGACGGGCACGATCATCGGCCGTCGTTTCGTCCGCTCATTGACGAACTTGCCGGCTGCGCGGCGGACATCACGCTCGAGCGACTCGACATCTCGCACACCTGCCGCCAACGACTTCTCGACGGTTTCGGCGACGCGATCGCAGGCTTCGTCGAGGAGGTCCTCGGCCTCTGGCGCGTAGACCCAGCCGCGCGTGATGATCTCGGGGCCGACGAGCACCTTGCCGGTCTCGATGTCGACCGTGACGACGACCACCACGACGCCCTCTTCCGCGAGCACCTTGCGGTCGCGCAGCACGCCCTGGCCGACGTCGCCGACGATGCCGTCGACGTAGAGGTACCCCGCCGGAACACGTCCCACGGCTTTCAGTCCGTCGTCGCTCAACTCGAGCACGTCGCCGTCCTCGCACACCAGCACATGATCGCGCGGCACGCCCATGAGGTAGCCGAGCTTCGCGTTCGCGACCATGTGGCGGTACTCGCCGTGGATCGGGACGTACCACTCGGGGTTGGTGATGCTCAGGTAGGTCTTCAGCTCGTCGGCCTGCGCGTGACCCGTGGCGTGCACGTCGGCGACACCCGAGTGGATGACCTCGACGCCGGCACGGAGCAGGTCGTCGATGACCCGGTTGACCGCGCCCTCGTTGCCAGGGATGGCGTGGCTGGACAGCACCACGGTGTCACTTTCGCCCGCCTTCACCCACTTGCTCTCGCCGCGGGCCAGCAACGCCAACGCGGACATCGGCTCGCCCTGAGAACCGGTGGAGACGATGCACACCTGACCGGGCTGATACTTGTCGACCTCGTCGATGTCGATCAGCGACGCGTCGGGGATGTTCAGCACACCGAGGTCGCGGCCCATGCGCACGTTCTTCTTCATGCTCAGCCCGAGCGTGGCGACCACCCGCCCATTGGCGATGGCCGCATCGGCGATCTGCTGGATGCGGTGCAGGTGGCTGGCGAAGCTCGCGGTGATGATGCGTCGACCCTTCTGCTCGGCGAACACGCTGCGCAGGACGGCCCCGACACTGGACTCGCTCGGCGCATGACCGTGCTCTTCGGCATTGGTGCTGTCGGCCAACAGGAGGCGGATGCCCTCGGTGCTGGCGATCGAACCGATGCGGCCGAGATCGGTGCGGCGGCCGTCGACCGGCGTGAGATCGAGCTTGAAGTCGCCCGTGTGCAACACCACACCCTGCGGGGTGTGCAGAGCGATCGCGTGGGCGTGCGGCACCGAGTGCGTGACGGGAATGAACTCGACGTCGAAGGGCCCGATCATCAACCGCTCGCCATCGCGCACCGTGATGAGCTCGGTCTTTCCGAGCAGGCCCGCTTCCTCGATGCGATTCCGCGCCAGACCGAGCGTGACGGCCGAGCCGTAGATCGGGAAGCTCAGTTCGCGCAACAGGTACTGCAGCGCACCGACGTGGTCCTCGTGTCCGTGCGTGGCCACCACGGCGACGATGTCGTCGGCGCGCTGGCGAAGCCAGGTGAAGTCGGGCAGCACCAGGTCGATGCCGTGCATGTCGGCGTCGGGGAACATCAGACCGCAGTCGATGAGCAGGACCTTGCCCTCCAGCTCGATGGCCATGCAGTTGCGGCCGATCTCGCCGAGACCACCGAGGAAGACGATGCGCAGAGGAGCCGCCATCACAGGGCCCGCCGAGCGACGAGATTCGCCAACACCTGCGGTGCACGTTCGTCGACGAACGCCGGCGCGGGCCCCATCGGCAGGCGTGCCTGACCCACGGCGAAGCCGAGATGACGCATCATCGCCTTCGTGGGGATGGGGTTCGGCGCATCGTCACCGGTCTCGAACGCGAAGCTCTCGAGCAGCCGAGCGTTGACCGCTCGCGCTGCAGCGGTGTCGCCCTTCTCCCACATGTCGAACATCTCCTGATGGTCGACGCCGCTCCAGTGCGTGGCCACGCCGATGACGCCGACAGCGCCGACAGCGAGCAGCGGCAGCGTGCAACCGTCGTCACCGCTGTAGACCTCGAAGTCGTCGGGTGCGTTGGCGATGAGCACAGCCGTCTCGGCCGGGCTGCCCGCCGCGTCCTTGAGCGCGACGATGTTCGGCACGTCACGAGCGAGCTCGAGCAGCAGCGCCGTGGAGATCTTGCGGCCGGACCGCATGGGGATGTCGTAGACGACGTGCGGCAGCGGCGAGGCGTCGGCCATGGCACGAAGATGGCCCTCGATGCCGGCCTGTGACGGCCGGTTGTAGTAGGGGCACACGGCGAGAATGCCGGCCGCACCGAGCGCGGTGGCCTCCTTCGTGAGGTGCACCGAGTGAAGCGTGTCGTTCGTGCCCGTGCCGGCGATGACGGGGATGCTGACCGACTCGATGACCGCAGCGAACAAGCCGAGTCGCTCGTCGTCGGTGAGCACTGGCGACTCGCCCGTCGTCCCCGACACGACCAGACCGTCGTTGCCGTTGTCCTGCAACCACCTGGCGAGACGGCGCGCCTCGTCGAGGTCGAGCGCCCCCGACTCGTCGAAGGGCGTGATCATCGCCGTGAGAACCCTGCCGAAACGTGCCATCAGAACGAGCCTTCCGCTGAGCGATCGATGCCCTGGGTGAGAATGAGGTCTTCGTGGAGCTCCATCCACACATCGTGATAGCTGCCGCACATCACGCCGGTGAACATTTTCGTTTCACCCTTCACCACGGACTGGCACGTGCGTGCCAGTCGCGCCTGGTACGGCGCAAGTCGGGCCAGGACGACCCCCATGCGCTGGACCACGGGCGACGCCGCTGCATCGAGCTGCACCAGACGCTCCACGACCACCGCGTCGTACACGGCGTCGGTGTGGTCGTTGGGCGCGCCGTCGCGTAACTGCCAATCGCCGCAGAGCTGTTTGAAGTTCTCGTTCAACTGCAGGAACTCCTGGTACGAGCCGTGCAGCTGCTCGGCCATGTGTGCGCCACCCACGTCCTCGGAGAGCGCGATGTGATGCTCTTCGCGACCGACCGCGGTGAGCTGCCACAGCTCGCGTGCCTCGCGGAACTGGGCCCACTCCCTCGCGACCAGTCCCTGGAGGTGCTCGTCGACGATCGAGAGCGGCAGGTCGGCCACTTCGGCAATGGTTTCGGCCTTCGCGAAGCCCTTGATGCGCAGCGCGTGGAACGTGCGGAAGAACGGATCGGAGGCGTTGGACATCGCCGAGCAGCGTACTTGACGTGGCCGACGATACGGGTTGCTCAGGCGCCGGCGTGCGGCACCGACACCTCGTTGCCGAGCTCGAACGCTGCGTACTCTTCGCCGGTGTCGGCCCAGTCCTCGAACTGGATGACCCCCATCTCCTCGAAGCGACGACGCAGCCACTGATCGTTGCGCTCGAGCAGACCGAGCTTCTTGCAGTTCGGAACGATCTTGCTGAACAGCATGCTCTGGAAGACGACGCGGGTCGGGTCGGCGAGCACGAGCGGGAGGATGTCGCGCACGTTGACGCCCATGCGCTCCCAGACCTCCTGCGACATGAAGCGGTCGCGCATGCGAATGGCCGCCTCGAACGCGAACTCCTGACGCTCCTTCATCTCGGCGTCGCTCATCTCGTCGTAGCACTCCTTCAGCGACAGCACACCGAAGGCCACGTGACGCGCCTCGTCACTCATCACGTAGCGGAGGAGCTGCTTCAGCAGCGGCTCGGTGGTCATCTGGTGCTGGAAGCCGAACGCCGCGAGGGCCAGGC
>JANOET010000422.1:0-24114 GCA_031413415.1 Acidimicrobiaceae bacterium | reverse complement strand
CGGGTCGCCCGCCTCGTCGAAGCGAATGCCGCCGCTGGCCCCTTCGTAGTCGATGTCCTCGCCGGCGGCGAGCTTCTCGAGGCAGTCGGCCACGGTCGAGCACGACCGGCCCGAGTCGGTGACCGCGATGATGGAGGCTGCGAATTCCGCAGGATCGGACGACGCCGCAGTGGCCGCGGCCAGGGCGCCGATCACGGCGCAGTCGTAGGCCTGGGCGCCGAACACGAGCTGGCTGAGGTTGGGGGTGGCGGCGAGCCGGTCGAGGAACGCCCGGTCGCCGGTGGAACCGATGACCCGCATTCCGTCGACTCGGGTCGGGTCGGTGTTGCTCGCCCGGTCGGCGAAGTTCGGGTCGAACAGGCCGTCGAGCCCGACGATCTTGTCGGCGGTGACGCCGGCGGTGACGAGCGTGTCGACCTGCCGGACGCCCTCGCCGTAGGCGACCAGGACGACCGCGTCGGGGGTGGTGGCGGCGATCGCGGCGGCCTCGGCGGTGAAGATCACCTGGCGGGGGCTGTACTGCACCACCTGTACCTCCATGCCGCGGGCGATGAGCGTCGATGCGAGGCCGTTGCCCACGCTGATGCCGTAGTCGTCGTTGCGGGCGAGGATGCTGACCTTGTAGGCCGTTCCCTCGGGCAACTCTGCGGCCTCGACGTCGGCCGACAACGAGTCGGCGACGTAGTTCAAGGTGAACGCATCGGGCATCGCCGTGCGGTAGAGCACGTTCTCGGTGTCCAGCGTGGTGAGCTCCAGGGAGGTGGCCGACGCCGAGCAGGCGACGGACTTCCGTGCGGCCAGCGGTTCGAGCGCTGCCCTCGCCCCCGTCGATCCGATCGGACCGAGGATCATGTTGGCGCCCTGATCGAGCAGATCGTTGACCGCTCCAGCGGTGTCGCCGTCGAGTGACTCGTCCACGGCGAGCAGTTGCACCGGCCCGCCGTTGATGCCGCCGGCCGCGTTCAGGTCGTCGATGGCGAGGTTGATCGCCGCCTCCTGCGCGGTGGCCAGCTCTGAGAGCAGGCCGGCGCCCGGCCGGACATACCCCAGGACCAGCCCCGGATCACGCCCGTCGGCCGTGGTCTCGGTGCCCGTGGTGGTGTTCGGCGCCGCCGACGTGGTGGTGGTCGTCTCGTCGTCGGAGCAGGCCGCGAGCAGCAGGCCTCCCACGAGTGCTCCGGCAAGGATTCGCCGGGCAAGGGGCGGGTGGGATCGGGTCATGAGGCCTCCAGTCATCGCCACCAGCATGCGGCAGCAGTCAACGTCGGTAACCACCCGCAAAGGGTGACTGCGCGCGTGCAGTGAGGCTAGCGGCGCGCGACGTGAGGTCAGCGCCGCCGCTGCCGCTGTTGCGAATAGGCCAGGATCACGAGAATCGCGGCGGCCATGATGACGCCGGCGCCGATCAAGACCATGGATGGGACCTTAGCCGCGTCCGCCGATGATCCGGCCGCCACGCAGCGTGACGGTCTACGGTGCGCATCATGACCGCACCGTTTCGCGGCCTGCTGCGGATCACTGCGCTGGTCGTCCTGCTGTTCACCGTCTACGCCGTGATCCCGCTGCAGACCGACGAGTGGTGGATCGGCCTGCTGGCCGGATTCGTCGCGTTGGTCGCCATCACTCCGTTCACGATCCGTCGCACACGGGCGATCACGGCATCGGACCAACCGATCATGGCGGCGGCCGAGGCGATCGTCTTCGTCGTGGCGATGTTGGTGTTCGGCTTCAGCAGTGTCTATCTGGCCATCGATCGCGGCAATGGCCAGTTCGTCGGGCTGTCGACGAAGATCGACGCGGTCTACTTCACCTCGACGACGCTGGCAACGGTGGGATTCGGCGACATCCATGCCGAGGGCCAGGCAGCCCGCTTGGCGGTCACCGCCCAGATGGTCCTCGATCTCTCGCTGTTGGCCATCGCAGTGCGGCTGCTGGTGCGTGCTGCGCAGGACCGCAAGGCGGCCAGCACCGCTCGCGGATGAATCGCTGGACAACCACGCGGGTCTACCGTGGACGAGCCATGCCTTCCCGCGACAAACATCCGAACCCCATCTTCCCGGTGTTCCTGACGGTCTTCATCGACCTCGTGGGCTTCAGCATCCTCATTCCGGTGTTCCCGCTCCTCATCAGTCCCGGGTCGCCGTTCCGGGTCACCCCCGAGTCGTGGTCGTTCCAGCAGGGGCTGATCATGCTCGGTTTCCTGCAGGCCATCTATCCGCTGTGCACGTTCGTCGCTGCGCCCATCCTCGGTCAGCTCTCCGACCGTTACGGTCGCCGACCGGTGTTGGCCTTCAGCATCGTCGGCACGGCGATCGGGTACGTCGTGTTCGCGTTCGGCATCTCGGCATCGTCCATCCCGTTGCTCTTCATCGGCCGGGCGATCGACGGCCTCACCGGTGGCAACATCGCGGTTGCGCAGGCTGCCGTCGGCGACATCAGCAACGACCAGAACCGGCAGAAGAACTTCGGGCTGCTGGGTGCCGCGTTCGGCCTCGGCTTCATCATCGGCCCCTACCTGGGCGGCAAGCTGAGCGTTCCCGGAGTCAGCTTCTACGGCTTGTTCACCACTCCCGACTGGTTCTCGGCCACCACGCCGTTCTGGTTCGCGGCGCTGCTGTGCGTCCTGAACGTGGTGCTCATCGTCACCCGCTTCCCCGAGACGATCGCCCAGAAGCAGACCGACAAGCGGATCGATGCGGCGACGTCGGTGCACAACGTCGTGCGCGGCTTCACCTCGCCCCGGCTGAAGGTGCTGCTCGCGTCGTCGTTCTTGTTCAACGGCGGCTTCACGTTCTTCACCACCTTCTTCGGCGTGTACCTCGCGAACAGCTTCGACTTCTCGGCCAGCAGGACCGGCGACTACTTCGCGTTCGTGGGCCTGTTCATCGCCATCAGTCAGGCGCTCGTCGTGCCGCGGGTGGCGCACCATCTGCGCGACCACCAGGTCCTCCGGTTCTCGTTCTTCGGGCTCGCAGTGGCGATGAGTCTGTTCTTCCTGGCCAATGAGAGCTGGCAGCTGTACGCGATCGTGCCGCTGTTCTCGGCGTTCAACGGTCTCACGATGGCGAACCAGACGAGCCTCATCTCACGCTCCGCCGAACCGGGCAAGCAGGGTGAGGCGATGGGCATCTCGAGCAGCGTGATGAACCTGGCGCAGGTGCCGGCGAGCATCCTCGTCGGGTTCATCACCGGCTCGGTGACGTCGGCGATGCCGCTCGTGGTGTCCACCGCATGCATCGCCGCCGCAGGGGTCGTGTTCGTCGTGTGGTTCCGTCCCACCTACGTCACCGACGCACCAGTGCGCCCCATCTAGGGCGTGTGTCCCATCTCAGGACACTGAGGGCCTTGACCGAGAGCGCACGTACCGTGCACTCGGCGCTATCTCGGCCGTCGTGGAGAGCGAGCTGAGCTGCCGCTTGGCGCCACTGCCCCGTTCCCGTAGAGCGCGCACAACCGCTGCGGAACCGACGCAGGTGAACAGCCGGACTCCCTGTCCTGCAGTCGCCAAGGCTGTATGGCCCTTGCGGAATTCGCACAGTGGCGCATGATGCGCGGGTGGACACCATTCACGACGTCGAACTGGACCCGCTGGAGCCGCCGCTCACAGTCGCTTCAGTGCCGGTGGAGAGTATCGCTGCCGGTGTCGTGGTGCAGGACCGGCGTGGTCGGATCGTGGGTTTCAACCAAGCTGCGCTTGAGATGCTGGGTCTTACGGAGTCCGAATTGACCGGGCTGACATCGCTTGACCCCCGGTGGCGGGCGGTACGGGCCGACGGAACACCTTTCGAGGGCCAATTCCATCCTGCGCAGGTGACGCTCCGCACCGGCGAGGAGCTCGACGGCATCATCATGGGAGTGCGCAAAGCCGACGGGACGCTGGTGTGGATGAGTGTCTCATCCCGCCGGCTTGGGCCTGTCCCGACCCATGGTGTGGTGGTCACGTTCGTGGAGATCACCGCTCAACAGGCCACGCAGAAGGCTCTCCAGTTGACACGCGCCATCGACGGGGTGTTGGTCCGGTCGATCACCGAACAGCAGTTGCTCGAGCAGATGTGTGGGGTCGCGGTAGCCGACGACGTCGGCGCCCTCGCCTGGGTGGCCGTCGGCGAGGACGACGACGCCCGAACGGTCTCGGTTCGCGCTGCGGCCGGAGCGATCGGCTACCTCAGTGACCTCGCAGTGTCATGGTCGGCGGACGACAAACTGGGCCGGGGACCCGTCGGCACGGCGATCCGCGAGCGCCAGGTCGTCCTGATCGGTGACCTGGAAACGGATGACCGGTTCGCTCCGTGGAGAGTTCGTGCCCGCTCGTACGGCTTCGAGTGCGCACTCGCCATCCCGTTCCGACTCGGCGACAAGGATGCCGCCTTTACGGTCTACTACCCGATTGCCAAGGTGCTCGACGACGAGTCGGTGCGCGTGTTGTCCGGCCTCAGCGCCGATCTCGAGTACGGAATCCACAACTTGCGCCGGGCCCAGTCGACGATCGACTCGCTGGGTTCGACGGTGAAGGCCCTCGCGGCTGTCACCGAGCTGCGCGATCCGTACACGTTCGGCCATCAGCAACGCGTCGCCCAGTTGGCGGTGGCGATCGCCAGAAGGCTCGGACTCGACGACGAATCGGTCGAAGCAGTCCGGTTGGGTGCAACGTTGCACGACATCGGGAAGATGGCCGTCCCGGCGGAGTTGCTCGCCAAACCGGGTGAACTGGACCGAGTCGAATTCGAGATGGTCAAGCGTCACGCCTTGGTCGGTGAGCGCATCCTACGCCAGAGCCAGTTGCAGTCACCCGTGCCAGAGATCGCTGCGCAACACCATGAGCGACTCGATGGTTCCGGCTACCCCCTCGGTCTGTCCGGCGGCGAAATCCACTTGTTCGCACGGATCGTGTCCGTGGCAGACGTGTTCGAGGCCGTCGTCCACCATCGTCCGTACCGCCCATCACTGGGCAACGCGACGGCGTTGCAGATTCTTGGCGACGGTGCCGGCACCAGGTTCGACCCCCGAGTCGTCAAAGCGTGCCAGCAAACCATCGACCAAGGTTTCACCTTCGACGACGAACAACGCTGACAATACGCATCCGCCGCTACGACGGCACCCACGAGCTCGCACGGGGCCCCCTCCGGACGGGTGTCGTTCGATAGGCCACCGGTTCGCCACAGACAGCCGCCCGGCACCGTTGAACCCGTCACGTCATCGCCCCTCCGAAACGGTACGGATCGGCCCGAAGTGCCGCTCAACCAGCAAGTGCCGGTAGGGGACGCGTTCGGCAGCGGTCGACCCGCTCATTCCTGCCGTTAGGCGCGCATTGACGGCGCTCCTTCCGAGGGGCACGCTTCTCGCATGAGCATCGATGCGTCGACCAAATGCCGGCTGTGTGGCTGCCAACTTCGGGAGACCGAGCAGATCGTGCGTCTCGAGACCGACCTGCTCCACCTCTCGTGTGCAGAACCCGCGCTTCGCGACTCGCCCGAATGGAAGCATCGGGAACTTGGTCCGCTCAACCAGCTTGTCGCCGGGATGGGACGCGCAACCGTCGTCTGACACCGCCATATCTGCCTGGTTGGTGCGGCTTGTCAGCCAGCCCTGAGCTCGCATTTGGCGCTACTCCTCGACGCGCGCCCGATCTGGTCAGGTGAAAACGACACTGAGTGTCGTTTTGGCATGCCCAGTTCCGGCAGTCGGACCTCGGCAACTCAGAACTGCGGCTCTGCGCCATCGGTGGGGCGAAATCGGACACCCGTCCTCAGAGGTGCTTGTTGCGCTCGAGCCAGCGCATCGAGAAGAAGCCCCAGATGGGCGGGAGGTAGAACGTCGCGGAGCGATACGCGATCACCGCGGCGAACGCCGCCTCGTCGGGCATTCCCGCGCGGATGAGGCCCACGGTCAACAGCGTCTCGGACACGCCCACCCCGCCCGGTACCGGCACCAGGCCGGCGAACAACGACACGAAGAGGTGGATGAGCAGGAGCTCGGCGAACGGGACGGTGAAGCCCATCGATCGAGCGAAGAGGCCGAGTGCAGTGGCGAAGAAGATCTCGGTGGCGATGTTGCCGCCCAGCAGCAGGGCGAGACGCCGTGGTGAGCGAAGGCCGCGCAGCACGGCCATCGCCTCGGTACCCAACCGTTTCGCCCAGTCGACCACGAGCACGCGCAGTCGGCGAACGACCGTGATGACCAGCACGACCGCGACGATCAAGATCGCCGCGATCCAGGCCAGTTTCGTCGCAGTGCTGCCGGCTGAGCTCAGGTCGATCTCGAGCGATGCGGCGGTGAACAGCACCAGGCAGGTAATGCCGATGACTTCGACGAAGAAGGTGGTCATCACGTCGATGAACCCTGCCGCCAGAGCGGCGCCGGCGGGGATGCCCTGTCGTTGGAAGAAGCGGACGCTCACGGCCACGCGGGCCGCGTACGACGGAATGGCCACGGTCAGGTACGACATGGCCAGTTGCATCGCGTAGACGGGGCCGAATGCGAGCGGTTGCGGCGACGAACCCAACGTGGACACCGCTTGCGACACGCGGGTGATGTTGGCGAACACGAAGCCCAGCACGAGCAACCACCACGTGGCGCCGAGCAGTTCATCCCAGACCGCTTCGACGTCCAATCCGGCGATCGCCGTGGTGATGGCGACGATGGCGAGACCGGGCAGGGCGACCCGCAGGACGGAACCGATGGTGATGCGCCGCAGCCGTTGCAGCTCGGGCACCTCGACCCCCGCAGCGGCAGCCGCCTGCCGGCGCATGTCGTCCAGGCCCAGTTCGTCGGCCTTCTCGGCTCGACGTTGGGAAGTGGTGAGCACCGAGCGCTGGACGTAGGGGAGCAGGGCGGCGATCGCTTCGGCACCCCACGCTGCCGTGGCCGACTCGACCGCTGCGTCCACGTCGGTGAGCAGGGCCGCGGCGGCGAGGGCTTGGACACGATCCGTGTGGAACCGAGATTCGGACGCGGCGACCCCCGCGTTGCCGAAGTCGACGAGCCCCAGGCGCCCGTCTTCGACGATCAGGGTGCTGGAGTCGATGGCCCCATGGGCGATGCCGCGCTCGTGGAGGAGACCGAGCAACGCCCACAACTGGGTCACGACGTCGGCCGGTGGCGCCGTGTCCTTCAACGGAGTGCCCCGCGCGCTGAGCACCAGGATGGCGTCGTCGGTGGACGTCGCCCCGGCGGTGACCACCGACTCGGTGAGGACGCCGGACTGCCCGGCCAACAGCGTGACGAACGCTTCATGCTCGACCTGCTGCAGGCGGCCGATGCGCAGGGGAGCGCCCGGCTCGCGGTACCAGAGGGTGCGCCAGATCGTGGTGGCCAGCGCCGAGTCGTGGGCGTCTCGCCCGTAGATCTTCACGACCAGTCCGCCACCGTTCTGGTCGATCCCGGTCACCTCGAACAGTCCGGCGGGCTGTCGAGCAGCGGCGCTCAGCGACGACGTGGTGACGCCGACCTGGGCGAGTGCCCGGCGGACGTCGTCGAGGCTCGGCCGTCCTGCTGATGAGCCGAACGCGAGGTGTGCCACGGCCGCACCTGCGGTACCGACCAGGACACCGGCGATCGCGCCGAGTGCGCTCGTGCCGCCCAGGGCCATCACGCCCAGGCCGCCGAAGGCGAGCAACCAGCGTCCCACTCGGCGCACGGGGCGGGTGAGGTGCGGCGAGGCCGTCACCAGCACGGCTGCGGGCAGGGCGATGCGCGGGGAGGGGTACCACGCGGGCGAACCAACGTGACGCAACGATGACCACAGCGCGGGCCACTCGCCTTCGGTCCAGCGGGCGACGAGCATCCAGACCGCTGCGGCGCCGATCAATGCGAACAGCAGGTCGCGCAAGACGTCACCGCGTCGTCGCACCCCAGCGGCGATCAGGAGCACCAGCGCGTACAGCGCCAGCAGATCGGCGCTGATCTCCCACGCGGTCTCGAGGAAGGCGGGCGCACTGCGCACGAACGCGGTGAGGGCCACGAGGAAGCCGGGTGGCGGCACTGCCGCCACACTGGTGGCCCACAGCGCGATCAGCGAACTCACCAGCAAGGTGACATCGGTGAACCGGCGGGCGCGGGGTTCGCTGCGCGAGTGAGCGAAGAGACGAGGCGCTCTGGGGCCGTGGTGGGTGCGCATCCGCACACTCTGGCACGTCGCGAATCCTTCGCGGATCTTCATCGTGTTCGGTACCGTCGTCCGCATGTCCGAGAAGGCATACTGAATGCCAGGGGAGCGCAATGGCCGGGAACGAATCGATCGATCGCGACGCGTTGCGCGCCAAGTACCGCATCGAACGCGACAAGCGGATCCGGCCCGACGGGAACGAGCAGTACATCCAGCCGCGTGGCCGTTTCGCCCACTTCCTCGACGATCCGTACGTGCCCAGGGTCGAGCGCGAGCCCAAGACCGATGAGGTCACGTTCGCGTTCATCGGAGCCGGCTTCGCCGGCCTCGTGACCGGCGCGAGGATGAAGCAGGCCGGCATCGACGACGTGCGCCTCATCGACGGCGGCGGCGACGTCGGTGGCGCGTGGTACTGGAATCGTTATCCCGGCGCGATGTGCGACACGGCGGCGATGGTCTACCTGCCGCTGCTGGAGGAGACCGGGCACATGCCCACCCAGAAGTACGTCCTCGCGCCCGAGATCTACGGCCAGGCGCGTCGCATCGCCGCCACCTTCGGGCTCTACGACGACGCGCTGTTCTCCACGGCGGTGTCCTCGCTCACGTGGGACGACGTGTCGTCGCGGTGGATCATCCGCACCGATCGCGGCGACGAGATGCGCGCCAAGTTCGTCGCCATGGGCACCGGCCCGCTGCACCGCCCGAAGCTGCCCGGCATTCCTGGCATCGAGTCGTTCGGCGGCCACTGTTTCCACACCAGCCGATGGGACTACACGTTCACCGGTGGTTCGTACGAGGGCGGCCCGATGGTTCACCTCGCCGATCAGCGGGTCGGCATCATCGGCACGGGTGCGACCGCGGTGCAGTGCATTCCTGCGCTCGGACGCGACTCGAAGGAGTTGTTCGTCTTCCAACGCACACCGTCGTCCATCGACATCCGCAACAACCAGCCGATCGACCCCGAGTGGTTCTCGACGCTCGAGCCAGGATGGCAGCAGAAGTGGCTGACGAACTTCGTCACGCTGCAGACCGGCGGGTACGCCGACGAGGATCTGGTGAAGGACGGCTGGACCGACATCAGCAAGCGCATCCGCGACCGGATGGTCGAGATGTTCAAGGACGGCACGCCCGACGGCCTCACCACGCAGGAGGCCTTCGTGAAGGCCTACGAGGACAGTGACGACGAGAAGATGGAGGAGATCCGGGCGCGAGTCGACGAGATCGTCACCGACGAGGTCACGGCACAGGCGCTGAAGCCGTGGTTCCGGCAACTGTGCAAGCGACCGTGCTTCCACGACGAGTATCTGCAGGCCTACAACCGTCCGAACGTGCACCTGGTCGACACCGACGGCAAGGGTGTCGAGCAGATCGACGAGACCGGCGTGTGGGTGAACGGCGTGCACCACGACCTCGACGTGATCGTCTTCGCCTCGGGCTTCGAGGTCGGCACCACCTACGCCCGGCGGGCCGGTTTCGAGACCTTCGGACGCAACGGCATCTCGCTGTCGGACCACTGGGCCGACGGCATGCGCACGAAACACGGACTGCACGTGCACGGCTTCCCGAACCTGTTCATCGTGGCTCCGAATCAGGGCGCGAACCTCATCTCGAACGTCACGCACAACTTCGGCGAGGCGGGGGCCACCATCGCGCGCGTCGTCCGCCATGCGCTCGACACCGGTGCGGAGCAGGTCGAGGTCACCGAACAGGCCGAGGGCGCGTGGGTCGAACTGCTCGAGAGCAGTCAGCGGGCGTTCATGGGCAACGCGGAGTGCACGCCCGGCTACTACAACAACGAGGGTCGCCCCGTGGGGCGGCGCGAGAAGTTGAACGGCAGCGGCTATCCCGAAGGTCCGGTGGCCTACTTCCGGTACATCGACGAATGGCGCTCGAGCGGCCAGTTCGACGGCCTCGCCTTCCGCTGACCGCTCAGGCCAGGTCGTGCTCTTCGACGTAGCGGTACGCCAGCCAGCAGGGCAGGATCGGCAGCCAGTAGCTGATCAGGCGGAAGAACACCACGACGGCCGCAGCGGTGGCGCCCGGCACGCCGAGGCCGACGAGGCCTGCGGTGAGGGCAGCCTCGAGGGGGCCGACGCCTCCGGGCACCGGCACGGCGCCGGCCACCGTGGTGGCCACCATGTACATCGCGCCCAGTTGAGCGAACGAGATGCCGGTCACCTGGAAGGCGTTGAGGCTCTGCCACAGCATGATGATGCCCATCATCTTGCCGAACTCGGCCCCACCGAACAGCATGAGCATCTTGACCGGCTGCTTGGCGAGATGCCGGAGTTCGGACCACAGTTTCGACGCCTGAATGCGCAGCTGGGCGAGCAACCGCTGACCGAACGCAGTGATGAGCACGATGCCGATCGCGACGATGATGAGCAGGATGATGAGCAGCCACGGCAGGTCGGGGATCGAGAAGCTGGCGCCCGCCTCGTCGCCGCGACCGGCCCAGGTCAGGAAGAAGATGATGGTGAACACCTGCATCACGCCGCTGGCCACGCTGGTGAGCCCGACGCTGCCGGCGGCCACCACCAGGTCCACGCCGTTGCGCTGCAGGTAGCGCATGCGCAGTGCCATGCCGCCGGCATTGGCGGGGATGAAGCGGTTGAGGAACGACTGGGCGAACATGATGATGTACGTGCGCAGCAACGGGAGCCGGATGTTCACCGCGCCCATCAGCGAGAACGTGCCGCCGAAGAACGAGATGAGCATGAAGAAGATCATCAGCGGGATGGCTGAGTAGTCGGCGTCCTTCATCGCCTCCCAGATGTCGCTGAGGTTGGCGACGAACAGCAACAGCACGTTCCCGAGGAACAGGAGCGCCAGGAAGCTGACGATGCCCTTGATCGTGACGCGTTGGAGGGCGGCCATCTGGAACTGTTCGACCCCGGCGCGTGCCTGGGCCGCCGTTCTCACCGCGGGGATGACGTCGCGAGCGTCCTTGGCCGCCTTGCGCGTGTCGGTGGAGAGCGCGAGCGGCTGCAGGTAGGGGAGGGTGGCGGCGAGCGATCGTTCGTCGAACGCCTTCGCCGCGGCATCGACCGTTCGCTCCGGCCCGGCGCGGAACGCGAGCGATGACAGCATCTCGGCCAGGTCGCGCCCGAGTTGTTCCTCGCTGGCCGAGAGTTCGGCCCAGCGGTGATCGATGATGCACACCGATCCGTCCTCGCGGCGCAGGAGGTGACGGGTACTCGCCCACAGGTGGGCGATGCGGTTGCGATGCAGCGCGGCGAGCTGAGCGAAGCAGTCGTCGAGCAGCGCGTCGGTGAACTCGTCGTCGGGCAGGTCGGCGAGTCGTGTTCCGTCGACCCACTCGAACGCGACGTATGCCCCTCGTTCGTCGGTCTCGCCGATGGCGTGGATCGCAGGGACGGACGCGCCGCTGCGAGCCGCCATCAGTCCGTTCAGTGCTTCGTGCTCGACGGTGGGCATCGGCGCGACCGGCCGATCGTCCTCTACGCCCTTCACGCGGATGACCCGCACCAGACGCGTCAGCAGATCGGCGTTGCGCTCGTCCCGCCCGACGACCTTCACGAAGAGGCGTTCGCCCGACGCAGTGCCGACGTACGCAGGCCCGTGCGACGGTCGGCCCTTGAAGGCGGACAGGTCGTTGACCAGGCGGCCCCCGCTGGCGAGCGCGACGGTGATGCTGGCGAGCGATGGCCGCCGGGACGGAGCACCGAACCACATGAGCGCGCCGGAGCCGATGGCGATGCCGATGGAGACAGTGGCGATCAGGTTGAGCGGTGCCTCGACTGCGGTGAGCACTCGAGCGACGGCGACCACGGCGACGATGGACCAGGTGGCGCGGCGCCACGAGGTGGTGAGGGTTGGGCCGATGGTGGTGACCGCCGCGGCCACCGCGGCGAGATATGCGTTCGACGGAAACGCAGAGCCGGTGATCCACGACGGACGGTCGAGGTCCTCGATGATCGACGGCGGCACGGCGAGCTGCAACCAATGATCGAGGAGCGCAGCCACGGCGCCAGCGACCACGGCGGTGCCGACCGCGAGCGCGACTTCGATCCACCTGCCGCGCCGGAACCACAGGATGATGCCGATCGGTGCGGCGAGCGCGACGAGTTGCAGCACGCCGATGATGACGCTGGCGAAGCCGTCGGGCAGGCGGTCGAAGACGCGGACGAGGTCGGAGGTGCTCTCCTTGACGGAGTCGGGGGCATTTCGAACGACGAGGATGGACAGGGCAGCGATCGCGCTGGCGAGCACGAACCGCGCGGTGTCGGCAGGATGGCGTTCCCATTCGGTGCGTCCGGGCATGGTGCGTCACGGTAGTGCGGTCGGGAACGTCACCGCTCGCTACTGTCATTGCCGATGACGGAACAGATCGGATTCCACTTCGACGTGATGTGCCCATGGGCGTATCAGACGTCGCTGTGGATCCGCGACGTCCGCCGCCAGAACGGCATCGGCATCGACTGGCGCTTCGGCTCGCTCGAGGAGATCAACCGCTCCGAGGGCAAGAAGCACCCGTGGGAGCGCGAGTGGTCGTACGGGTGGGGGATGATGCGTGTCGCCGCGCTGCTGCGGCGCACGTCCATGGACGACTGCGATCGCTTCTACGCCGCGGCCGGCAGGGCGTTGCACGAAGAGGGCCGCAAGCCCCATCAGGCCGAGGTCGCCGCCGAGATCCTCGCCGAGCTGGGCCTCGATCCCGCGCTGGTGCGTCGAGCCATCGACGACCCGACCACTCACGACGACGTCCGCAACGATCACGACGCGGTGATGAGCGCCGGCGGCTTCGGCGTGCCGACACTGGTGTTCGAGGACGGCTCGTCGCTGTACGGTCCCGTGCTCACGCCGGCCGTGTACGGCGACGACGCCCTGGCTCTGTGGGACGTGGTCCAGGGGATGCGCCGTTTCCCGCACGTCTACGAGATCAAGCGGCCCAAGAGCGACGACGACGTCCGTCACATCCAGCAGCAGTTCGCGCCGTACCTCGCAGCGCGCGACTGGGAATCCCGTGAAAGGCCGGCACGATGACCACCCGCGAGCAGATCGTCCACAACCTGCGGTCCGTCATGCACTCGTTCGGCTCGCTCATCGACACCCTGACGGACGAGCAGTGGAACGCCCAGTCGCTCTGCCCGGCGTGGACCGTGCACGGAGTGGTCGTGCACACCACGGCCATCGAGTCGGCGTTGTGGGGCTGGAAGCCCGACGCCGACGACAACCCGTTCGCGCGGATGCAGGCGATCCTTCCCGAGCTCTCGGCGATGTCGCCCACGGACCTGCGCTCGCGCTATCACGAGGTCGTCGCAGCGCGGCTCCGCGAGATCGAAGCCATGACCGACGCCGGCTTCGATGCGCCGTCGTTCACGCCGGTCGGTCCGGCGACGTACGGCCGCTTCATCGCCGTCCGTGTGTTCGACATCTGGGTGCACGAGCAGGACATCCGTGTGCCGCTCGGAGCGGGTGGCGATCGCAGCGGCCCAGCCGCCGAGATGGCGCTCGACGAGGTAGAGGGTTCCATCGGCTACATCGCAGGAAAGAAGATCGGCGTCCCCGACGGCGGGTCGATCGCGTTCCACGTCGTCGGTCCGGTGCGTCGCGACATCTTCGTCCGGGTCGACGGGCGCGCTCGGCGCGTCGCCGAACTGCTCGATCCCGACGTGACGATCACGGTCGATTCGCTGACGTTCATGCTGCTCGCCTGCGGTCGCATCGATCCGGGTCCGGCCATCGCCGACGGATCGATCTCCTGGATCGGCGATGCCGAATTGGGCGAGCGCGCTGCGAGAAATCTCGCCTTCACGATGTAGCGACCCGCGGGGTGCTCGGGAAGGTTCCGAGCCACGGCCCGCCACGGGAGCATCGGGCTCATCTCGCCATCTTGGCGCAGGCTCGCAGTCCGCTATGCAGTGAGCGGTCCGCGGAAGAAAGCCCTCACGGTGGCCTCCTGGTCACCGAATTCTCCGCGCACGTGGTCGAGGGAACGCCGCTTCCACATCGCGAGCAACAGGTCCTCGGCCCGACAGGACAGATCGGGGACGTTCCCGGACGTGCCGCGACGAACGTCGACATGACCGTGGACCGCGGATGGCGCCACGGTCCACGCTGCGCCGTCGTCGGTGCATGCGAGGGTGATGGTCCGGTCCAGCCGATGCGGCGCGTAGCGGGCGGTGTACACGGTCAGTGCCTCGTCGACGCCGTCCGCGGCGACCTCGGGGCGGATGGCGTCGTGGGCACCGGTTGCCGACTCGAGGTCCCAGCGGTGCAGCAGGGTCTCGTGTGCCTGGTGTCGAGGCCACCAACCGAGCACGCCCCGGTCGCGGTCGGCGAAGTTCGGACACGCGACCGCGGGCTCGCTCGCGGCTCGGTCGAGCGCCGCTGCCATTGCGACCGTGGCATCCTCGAACGCGCCGAGCAGGCGTTCGCCCTTCGCCCGTGCGACCGAGAATCCCTTGCCGTCCCAGGCGCGCTCGTCGACGATGTGGGTCGCCCACCGGAAGTCGCCCACGAGATGCTGCACCACGCCGCCCACCGACCAACGCCGGACGTGCGGGATGGGTGCGGCGTGGGGAAGGGCTTGCGCGAGCGCGGCACAGCGAGCCGCTTCGAGTCGGAAGTGCTCGACGTGACGGCTCGGATCGATGGACATGTGCACATCGTGACCGATTCGGCACCGGGGGCTGCACCGAACGGCTGGCTAGCCTCGGTCGGATGCGCTACGCCTCCATCTCCGAACGACTGCGCGGCCTCGGGAGCGACAAGTGGGCCGTGCACATGGCCGGTCGCAAGCGGGCGCAGCAGGGGGCCGAGCTCATCTTCCTGTCCATCGGAGAACCCGACCTGCCCCCACCCGCGGCGGTGTTGGATCGGGCCGTCGAGTCGCTGCTCGGCGGCCGCACCAAATACGCCAGCGGCCAAGGAGAGCCCGGTGCGCTACGTGCCATCGCCGGGCATCTGTCGCGCCGGTCCGGACTCGAGGTACTTCCCGAGCAGGTGCTGTACACCGCCGGCACCCAACACGGCCTGCACGTGGTGCTCACCACGTTGGTCGAGGCCGGCGACGACGTGCTCGTGCCGGACCCGTACTACGCCACCTACGAAGGACTCGTCGCCGCCACCGGCGCAACCTTCGTCGCCGTGCCCACGTTGCCGGAGGACGACTTCCACCTTCGCGCCGACACCCTCGAATCGTTCATCACGCCACAGTCGCGTGTGCTGCTGTTGAACACGCCCAGCAACCCGACGGGCGCCGTGCTCTCGCAGGACGAGATCGACGCCATCGGCGAGGTGTGCACCCGGCACGACGTGTGGATCGTCTGCGACGAGGTGTACGCCGAGATCACGTTCGACGCAGCGTTCGCCTCGCCGTTCGATCGGCCGCAGTTGCGTGAACGATCGGTGTCGGTTGCATCGATCTCGAAGTCGCACGCGCTGCCCGGTTTCCGTTCCGGCTGGGCGGCGGGGCCGAAGGAGTTGGCGCCCCGGATGACATCGGTGGCCGAGGCGATGCTGTTCGGCAGCCAGCCGTTCCTGGCCGATGCGGTGGCCGTGGCGCTGTCACACGAGCACGCCGAGGTGCTGCTGCTGAAGCAGACCTTCCGCGAACGCGCGATCACGTTGGTACAGGCGTTGCAGGGCAGCGACGCCGTGAACGTGCACATGCCCGAAGGGGGCATGTTCGTCATGCCCGACATACGACCCACCGGGCTCACCGGCGAACAGTTCGCCTGGAAGCTGCTCGACGAATGCGGCGTGGTGGTCATGCCCGGCGAGAGCTTCGGATCGCGCGGCGCAGGACACATCCGCATCGCGCTCACGGTCGATGCCGATGTGATGGCCGAAGCGTGTCACCGCATTCGCGAACTGGCGGAGCGCCTGTATGCGGCTCGGTGAAGCGGTCATCGACCTGTTGGTCCGCGAGTACGGACTCGACACCGTGTTCGGGATTCCCGGCGTACACAACATCGAGCTCTATCGCGGGCTGCATCGCAGCGGGGTGCGCGCCGTCTCGCCGCGACACGAGCAGGGAGCCGGCTTCATGGCCGACGGCTGGTCGGTGGTGACCGGTCGTCCTGGCGTCTGCACCCTCATCAGCGGCCCCGGGCTGACCAACGCGCTGACGCCCATCGCACAGGCGTTTCACGACTCGCGGCCGATGCTGGTGCTTGCGGCCACCACACCCACCGATGCGCTCGGTCGTCGCTTCGGGCCGTTGCACGACCTCGACGACCAGGCCGCTGTAGCGCGATCAGTCACCGCGTTCAGCGAGACGGTGCTGCATCCCGACGAGGTCCCCGAGCTCATCGCGATGGCGTTCGACGTGTTCCGCAGCCGGCGGCCTCGTCCGGTGCACCTGGCGTTCCCAACCGATGTCCTGCAGCTCGAGTGCGAGCAGCTCGAGGCCTTCCCGTCCACGCGCTCGCGCTCGGTGCCGACAACGTCGTCGGTGCAGTCCGCGATCGAGGTGTTGCGCGGCGCCCGGACGCCGATCATCGTGGCCGGTGGTGGTGCCATCGACGCCGGGGCCGACCTGCGAGTCATCGCCGAACTACTCGACGCCCCTGTCGTGCTCACCGGAAATGCGAAGGGCGTGCTCCCGTCCTCGCATCCGCTGTGTGTCGGCAACCTGCTCGTGTCGCCCGCGGTGCAGCGCACGATCGAGGCGGCCGATGTCGTGCTCGTCGTTGGCAGCGAGCTGTCCGACGCCGACATGTACAACGGGGGCCGTGCTCTGGCGCTCACCGGGAAGCTGGTCCGGCTGGACATCGACCCCGATCAACTCGACCGCCGCGCCGTGCCCGACGTCCGGCTCGTGGGTGATGCAGCCCACGGTCTGCGAGCGCTCGCAGTGGGGCTGCGTCACGCCGCTCGTGACGGTACGACTCGCACGGCGACCTTGCGCGCCGCGGCAAGCGAGGAGGGCCGCGCCGATCTCGTGCCGTGGGTCGAGGCGCTCGACGCGTCCATTCCCAACGACGCGATCGTGGCGCTCGACTCGACGCAGCTCGCCTATGCCGCGCACGTTCGGTTGCGCGCCGAGCGCCCTCGGTCGTGGCTCGCGCCGTACGGGTTGGGCACGCTCGGTTGTGCGTTGCCAATGGCCATCGGCGCGAAGATCGCCGCACCCGACCGCCCGGTGCTCGCGCTGGCGGGCGATGGCGGCTGGCTGTTCACCGTCGCCGAAATGGCCACCGCGTTCGACGAGCGGCTCGATCTGGTGCTCGTCGTGTGGGACAACCGGGGGTACGAACAGATTCGTGAGTCGTTCGATGACGCCCACGCGCCGAGAATGGGTGTCGACGTGTCGTCGCTCGATCCCGAGGCCATTGCAGCCGGGTTCGGTTGGTCCACCAGTCGCGTCAGCTCGCCCGACGGACTGCGCGAGGCCGTGCGCGACGCATTCTCGACCGGTGGACCTCAGTTCGTACGGGTCATGGTTCCACGAGCTTGAACATGCTCATGAACACGTCGAGGTGATCGAAGATCTCGTTCGGCGCGCCGGCATCGCCGTCGACCACGATGTCGCCGGAATCGATGGCGTCGGTCACCGGGCGTGCGCCTTCGCAGATGGCCAACAGCACCGACCGGTCGAGGTGCAGCGTGGCGGTGGCGTCGTGGTCGTGTCGACCCTGCACGTAGTGGATTGCACGGTTCGACATGCCCAGGACCCACAGCTCGTCGCCGTTGCTCGTGCCGACGGTGAGGTTCAGCAGCACCGAGCGTCCGCCCACCTCCTCGGCCTTCAGCCGCACGGCCATCGTGTCGAAGATCTGGTCGATGGTCATCGCGCTGAGGTAGCCGTTGCGGCCCGCAGGTCGTGAGGGGAGCGTGCCGTGGCGCAGTTCCTGGGCGCCGCTCAGGAAGGCGTTGCGGAACGTGGCGCTCTCGGATTGGTAGCCGAGTTGTTCGTATGCGTCGGCCTGCAGTTCGCGGGCTTCGGTGTTCGTCGGGTCGGCGAAGACGAGGTGGTTCACCAGTTCCACCACCCATCGATAGTCGCCGGCGTCGAACCATGTGCGCGCCTTCGCGAGCAACGCGTCGGCGCCGCCGGCGAGTTCGACGTAACGGGTGCCGCTCTCGGTGGGTGGCAGCTTCCACAGGTTGGCCGGGTTGCCGTCGTACCAGCTGAGATAGCGCTGGTAGACGGCCTTGATGTTGTGCGCGAGGTGGCCGTAGTAGCCGACGGTGTGCGACTCGGCCTGGAACTCGGGCGGCATCGTCAGCATCTCGGCGATCTCGACCGCGGTGTAGCCGTGGTTGGCCATGCGCATCGTTTGGTCGTGCACCCATCGATAAAGGTCGCGCTGCAGCCGCAGATAGTCCACGATGTTCTCGTTGCCCCACCGGGGCCAGTGGTGCGACGCGAACATCACCTCGGTCTGCTCGCCCCACAGCTCGATCATCTCGCCGATGTACTTCGACCACTTCAGCGAATCACGGATGAGGGCGCCGCGGATGGGGACGAGGTTGTGCATGTTGTGCGTACAGTTCTCGGCGGTGCACAGCCAGCCGTGATCCGGAAAGAAGAAGTTCATCTCGGCAGGTGCTTCGGCCTCGGGCGTGATCTGGAAGACGATCCGAACTCCGTCGACGACCAACTCGGTGCCGGTCTCGCAGATCTCTTCGGTGGGAGCGATGAGTCCTGCGGGCCACAGTGGAATGGCCTTGCCGAGTCCGCAGTCGACGTGTTGTCGTGGCCCCGCCGGGAGCAGAGGTCCGAACTGGTACATCGCTCGCCTGGCCATGGTGTAGCCGGCGATGACGTTCTCGCCGAGCGTCTCGCGCATGAAGTGCTGCGGCGCGATGATGCGACAGCGACCGGCGTCGACGTCGTCCTGTGTGGTGACGCCGAGGACGCCACCGAAATGGTCGGCGTGTGAATGGGTGTAGATGACCGCCGTGACCGGTCGCTCGCCGAGGTACTCGTTGGCCAGGTCCAGGCACGCCTTTGCACACGGCTCTGCGGTGAGCGGGTCGATGACCACCCAGCCGGTGTCGCCTGCGATGAACGTGATGTTCGAGATGTCGTAGCCGCGGGCCTGCCAGATCCCTGGCGCGACCTCGAACAGGCCGTGGATGTTGTTCAACTGTGCCTGCCGCCAGAGGCTGGGATTCACGGTGTCGGGGTTCTCGCTGCCCTCGACGATGAACGCGTACCGGTTGATGTCCCAGGCGAAACCGAACGGTGTCTCGATGGCCCCCGTCGCGTGTTGGGCGACCAATCCTTTCGAGGCCCGATCGAAGTCGGCGCGGTCGAAATCGAGCGAACGCGGAACGTTGGCGAGTCGGGTGTGTTCGGAGGCGTCTTTGGGTTCGGTTGCCATGCGGCGAGTGTCGCGCACCGCGCAGCCGTGGCCCGACCCCGAATGATCCGACGCGGTCGGGCGAGCGTTCAGCGGGACACGGCGGGTGCAAAGCAGGCGGTGAGGAACGCCATCAGCGGTTCGGTCATCACCGTGTCGTCGGCAACACCGATGTTGCGGTTCACCTCCTCGTGGGTGAGGGATCGGGCGTCGATCGTGACGGTGTCCACCCCCGCGGCGTCGAGCATCGCGAGGAACTCGCGTTCCACCCGCTGACGCTCTTGCGACCCTCGGATCACGCCGATCGTCGGTGGGAACGCCGCGTCGGGGCCGACAACGAGGTCGTCGAACCCGACCGTGTCGAGCGGCCCGAGGCACCGAACGATGTCGGTGCCGACTCCGGCTCGTTCGAGATACGTCGGATCCGCAGCGACGTTGGCCACGATGTCGGCGCCCGCGGAGTGTCCGAGGAGCGCGATTCGCGACGGGTCTCCGCCGTACTCGGCGATGTGCTCGTGGACCCAGGCCAGCGCGGCAGCGACGTCGTCGAACGGATCGGGGAACTCCGCCGACCCCTCGCGCCCTTCAGGGGTGAGGCGGTAGTTGGTGCTCACCAGGATCCACCCTGCGTCGTTGAAGACGCGCACCTTGTCGCGCGTGCCGTTCCGCTTGTCGCCCGCGCGGTACCCCCCGCCGTGCACCCACACCACGACCGGTGCAGCGCATGACGGCTCGTCGGGGACATGGAGGTCGAGGCTGGTCTGGTCGGGATCGACCCCGGGGCGGGTGGCGTAGACGACCGTGGACGGCGCGTCGTCGTTGTCGACGCACTCGATGGTGGTGCTGGTCGCATCGGTGGTTGCGGTGGTTGCGGTGGTTGCGCTCGACACTGTCGAGACCGAACTGTCGCCAGCGGCGCAGGCCGACACGGCCACGGCCAGGACGGTCACGGTGGCGATGAAGGTGCGTCGCATGGACGCCAGCATGCACCGCAGATGTGAGGATCTCGTGATGGGCTCACGAACGTCGGGTGCGGATGGGCCCGAGTGGCGTGGACATCGTGTAGGAGTGTTCGACACCGACGTACTCGCCCCACGGAGCGCATGCGGTGAAGCCGAAGCGGCGATACAGCCCCACTGCCGCTATGAGGTACTCGCTCGTCTCGAGGCGAAGTTCGGTGACGCCCTGCTCGCGAGCCGCCGACTGGACCGTCGCCAGCACGGAGGCGCCCAGGCGCAGACCACGCGCCTCGGGCGAGGCCCACATGCGTTTCACCTCACCGGTGGCGGGGCGTTCGGCGATGTCGTCGATGCGCCGCCACGCGCCGCATGCGAGCGGTAGGTCGTCCACCCAGGCGACGAACAGCGACCCCTGATCGCCCTCCGCGTGGTCAGCGGGCAGGTGGATGAAGTTCGTGCCGCCCTGCGGGGTCCGCTCGATCAGCTCCCGGTCGAGTTCGGCGAGCATTCCCTGCACCTCGGTGTCGGTGACATCGTGTCGGCGTATCACCAGCTGCGGTGGGCGCTGCCCCGCGACGAACGCGTACGGAGTCGGCCCGAAGTCGTCGTGGAAGTCGAGTCGGGCCATGCACTCCTGCATGGTGGGCACAGTGCCGGCCGGGACCCACCACATGACGGCCGCCGAGTCGACGAACCACTCCT
The DNA here is from genome assembly GCA_031413415.1 of Acidimicrobiaceae bacterium. Classification (GTDB taxonomy): domain Bacteria; phylum Actinomycetota; class Acidimicrobiia; order Acidimicrobiales; family Ilumatobacteraceae; genus UBA668. The sequence goes on along the minus strand of JANOET010000422.1, from coordinate 3,070 downwards.
GCCGCCGTCGGAACACATCGCGATGCCAGCCGCGGTAGGCGAACTCGCGGAGGTCGTCGATGGACTCCCACACCGATGCATTCACGGTGATGAGGGGGTCGTCGTACGGGGTGTCGCTGACGTCGCGGGTGTCGATGCCGTGGCGCCACACGAACCCGCGGCTCGCCTCGGCTCGTGCATTGGTGTCGTCGATGAGCGCCTCGAAGCCGGCGGTCCGCGGGTGACCGATGGGATGTCGGAGCCGGGCGATGTTGAACTGCGCCAGCTGAAGGTCCGTCGCCATCGAGGGCACTGTAACGGAGGGCCGGTGAGGCAGCCCTGGTGGTCGCGCGCCGCTCGGTAGGCTCCGTCCGTGCCGGAGCTGCCCACGTTCTCGGTGTCGGAGCCCGACGAACCGGCCTACGTTCGCACTCCGGTCACCGCGATCCGCTTGCTTGGCGCGACCGTGCTGCTCATCGCGCTGTACATCGCGCTGCAGGCGGCCGATCAGGCGGAGTTCGCGACCAACTTCGGCGAGCTGTTGGATGCGGTTCCGCACTGGTTGGTCTCGGGCATCGTGGCCGTGTGCCAGATCGGCTTCCTCATTCCGGCGGTGCTGGGGATCATCGGACTGATCGTGCTGCGTCGATGGGCCCGGATCGGGCGCATGGTGTTGGCGGCGGTGGTGTGTGCGGTGGGACTGCTGCTGATGGTCCGACTGGTCGGTTCGTCGACGTTGCGGCTGTTGCCTGCGCGTCCCGGTGATCCGAATGGTGGCGCGATCACCGACTACGGCATCGGCGCGTCGTTCCCGACCACGCTCGACCTCGGCATCATCTCGTCGTGGATCCACATCGACCGTGCGCACTGGTCCACCCGTTGGCGGTGGGTCGGCCGTTTCGTGCTCGGTCTGGGCATGGTGGCTCATCTGGGGGTCACGCTCTCTGATCCAACGGTCATCCTCGCCGCAGTCACGGTGGGCGCCGCCGCAGCGTCGATCGTGCAGGTGGTGCTCGGCGTGCCCAACACCCGTCCACGCGCTGCGGTGGTCGGCGAGATCTTGCAACGGCTCGGCTACCCGCCGCGAGAGGTCGAGGCGTTCGGCGGGTTCCGCGGGTTCGCCGGCTTCCGCGTGTGGCTCGACGACGGGCGGCAGCTGTTCGTGAAGATCGTCAGCCGCGACTCGTGGACCGGCCTGCTGCCCGTGCGGCTGTACCGCGCGGCACGATTCCGTGACGTCGGGCAGGACCGTCCGTTCCGTTCGCTGCGGTCTGCCGTGGAGCACGAAGCGCTGTGCTCGCTGAAAGCCCATTCGGACGGTGTCCCGACCGCTCGCCTCGCCGTCGTCGCCGAGTTCCCGCCCGACTCGATGATGATGGCGTTCGACTCGCGGCCGTTTCGATCGCTCGGCGACCTCGAACCCGAGCGCCGCACGCCCGAGCTGCTGACGAAGGTGTGGCGCATCGTCGGCGCGCTGCAGCGCAGCCACACGGTGCACGGTCGACTGAACGCGGACGCGCTGTTCGTCGACGACGCCGACACGGTGGTGCTGGTCGCGTTCGATGCCGCGTCGTTGGGTGTCGTCGGCACGGCCTTGTCGACCGACGTGGCCGAGGTGATCGCGGCCACCTCGGTGATCATGGGACCCGAACGTGCCGTGCAGGAGGCGATCGCCGTCGTCGGGCCCGACATCGTCGCCCGAGCGTTGCCGCGGGTGCAGCCGTTGGCGCTCACCCCATCCACCCGTGCGGCCGTGAAGGCCGCTGGATGCCTCGACGAGATCCGCACCGAGATTCAGCGTGCCACCGGCGCCGAGGAGGCGCCCATCGAACACATCGAACGGATCAAGCCACGAACACTGGTCGGCATCGTCATGGCCGCGGTCGCCGTCGCGACGCTCATTCCTCAGTTGCTGGGCATCGGCTCGGTGTGGGGAGAGCTCCGCAACGCGAACTGGTGGTGGGGCGCGGCGGCGCTGGCGTTGTCGGCGCTCACCTATGTGGGCGCGGCGGTCTCGCTCGACGGCTCGGTGTCCGAGCGCCTCCCGCTGGCACCGAACTTCGGTGTACAACTGGCGTCGTCGTACGTCGGCGTCGTCGCACCCGGCGGGTCGCTCGCGGTCACCGGTCGATTTCTGCAGAAGCGAGGCGTGGACACGGGCACCGCGGTCGCTGCAGTGGCCACCAACACGGTCGCCGGCGTCATCGTGCATCTCACCCTGACGGGGCTCTTCTTCGCGCTCGCCGGATCGTCGGGTCTGGGCACGTTCGAGCTGCCGTCGTTCGGCACCATCGGTCTCATCGCCGCAGGTATCGCGTTGGTCATGGCTGCGGGAGCCGCCGTGCCGTGGAGCCGTTCGCTGTTGACCACGCGAGTGCTGCCCGCCACCCGACGGTCGCTGGCCGGGGTGGGCGAGATCGCCCGTCAGCCGACGAAGATGATCGAGTTGTTCGGCGGCTCGCTGGTGATCACGGTCGGCTACATCCTGGCGTTGGCCGTGTCCGTCTCGGCATTCAGCACGGGACCGGCGTTCACCTCGGTCGCGTTGGTCTACCTGGTGGGGTCGGTGCTGGCGTCGGCCGCGCCCACGCCAGGGGGTCTCGGTGCGGTCGAGGCGACGCTCATCGCCGGTCTCACGTCGGCCGGCATGTCCAGCGCCACCGCCGTGGCTGCCGTCATCCTGTTCCGAGTGGCGACGTTCTGGGTGCCGTTGCTGCCCGGCTGGGGAGCGTTCGTGGCGCTCCAGCGTTCCGGCGACCTGTGAGCCGTCGCTGCCGACGAGACCCGGAAGGGCTTCTTCCCCGATGGCGGAGTTTCCGTCAGTCGGGCGGCATCGACTCGAACAGCCGGTGGCCTTCGTCGTCGGACACGTCCAGATCGAACCGTTGGCGGAGCAATGCCGTCAACGTCGGAGCGTCGTCGATGGCGGCGTGATCTCTCGGCGCGCCACTGGGGTCGAGCACCATCAACCCACGGTTGCGCAGTGACCAGACCTCGTCGTCGAGGATGCGGGACACGACGAGGTGGTTGACGAACACGGCGTTGGGGTGACGGTGCGAGTAGAAGTGCCCGAGCTCGCAATCGGACTGGC
>JANOET010000421.1:0-4036 GCA_031413415.1 Acidimicrobiaceae bacterium | reverse complement strand
GTACTGGTACTCGATCGAGTCTTCAGCCGGGCGGAAATACGGCGGGTGGTCGCCATCGAACGCCGAGTCCGGGATCTCGTCGTGCATGTACAACCGGTCGCGCAGCGCCAGCAACTGATCCTTGGTCATCTTCTTGATCTGGTGTGTGGCGTTGCGGCCCTCGATGTCGGGGCCGAGCGTCCAACCCTTCACCGTCTTGCACAAGATGGCCGTCGGCGCGCCGGTGCCCAGGTTCTCCGTGGCTGCCTTGTACGCGGCGTACAGCTTGCGGTAGTCGTGACCACCGCGGGGCAGGTTCACCAGGTCGGGATCGCTGAGGTGGGCGACCATCTGGCGCAACCGCGGATCGGGGCCGAAGAAGTTGTCGCGGATGTAGCCGCCGTTCTCGACCGCGTACCGCTGGAACTCGCCGTCGACGGTGTTGCCCATCTTGTTGAGCAGGACACCGTCCTTGTCCTTCGCCAGCAGCTCGTCCCACTTCGAACCCCAGATGACCTTGATGACGTTCCAGCCGGCACCGCGGAACACGGCCTCGAGTTCCTGGATGATCTTGCCGTTGCCGCGCACCGGGCCGTCGAGTCGTTGCAGGTTGCAGTTCACCACGAAGACCAGGTTGTCGAGCTTCTCGCGGCTGGCCAAGGACAGCGCACCCAACGTCTCGGGCTCGTCGCACTCGCCGTCGCCGAGGAACGCCCACACGCGGCTCTGGCTCGTGTCGTCGAGCTCGCGGTTGAGCAGATAGCGGTTGAACCGCGCGTGGTACAGCGCCGTGAGCGGCCCGAGGCCCATGCTCACGGTCGGGAACTCCCAGAAGTTCGGCATGAGACGCGGGTGCGGGTAGCTGCTGAGGCCCTGCCCGTTGCGGCCGATCTCACGACGGAAGTGATCGAGGTCGTTCTCCTCGAGGCGGCGCTCGAGGAATGCGCGGGCATACACACCAGGTGCGGCGTGACCCTGGTAGTAGACGTGGTCGCCGGCGGTGCCGTCGTCCTTACCGCGGAAGAAGTGGTTGAAACCGATTTCATACAGGGCCGCGCTCGAGGCGAACGTGCTGAGGTGGCCGCCGATGCCCTCGGCCGACTTGTTGGCACGCACCACCGACACGGCAGCGTTCCAGCGGACGAACCGACGGATGCGCTTCTCGATGAACTCGTCGCCCGGGAACCACGGTTCGGCTTCGCGCGGGATGGTGTTGATGTACGGGGTGCTGACCGTGGCTGGGAAGCTGACCTGCGACTCACGCGCCCGCTCGAGCAGTTTGCCGAGCAGGAAGCGGGCCCGGCTCTTGCCGTGCGTGTCGATGACGGCATCGAGGCTGTCGAGCCATTCGAGCGTCTCGCCAGGGTCGGTGTCGGGGAGTTGATTGACGTAACCGTCGAAGATCATGTCCAGCAGTCTGCCACCGCTACCAGCGGGTAACTGTCCGGCGTCGGGCGGGTCAGCCGGCTCGTGTGTCGAGCACACGGGCCGGCGGGAACGTGGTCAGTCCACTGCCAACCCAGCCGCCGTAGTCGACCACCAGGTGCGTGGCGACGTTGCTGCGTACGCACACTGCGCCGCTGCTGTCGATGCCGACGACCCCGGCATTGGCGCCGGAGCGGTTGGCGACGAAGTTCACCAGCGCCGTTCGCGGCGCTCCGCCGGCACAGGGGAACGCGACCGCGTACCCGGAATCGGCCGGCGACACGATGGTGAGGCTGAGCAGCGCTCCGCTGGGCGGCGGCGCGGACGGCGTGCCCCCGACGCCGGCAACAGGGATGCGGACCGTGGCCCCGGCGGCGACCCGAACGCCGCTCCTGGTGTCGAGCAGGCGACGCAACGTCGTGGGCCGGATGTCGGCGGTTCGGTCCAACGCGCCCATGAGGTCGACGATCACGTCCGCCCCCCCGGTCGTCGTGACGCAGACCTTGCCGAGGGCATCGGTGCGCACGAGCTGGCTGGAGTTGCGGATCTGCCCGGCGACGTACGCCATCGACGGCAGCTTCGGGACCGCGGCGCCGCAAGTGAAGACGCGAACCGCCCCGTTGGCCGTCGCCAGCACCGTGAGGTTGAGCACCGCAGTGAAAGGTACCGGAGGAGCGCCAGGGATCGAGGCGAGCGGCACCGCGATGGTCGCCCCCGAGGTCGGCACAGCGCCGGGGCGGGTGTCCTTGGCTCTGGCAGGTGACAGGGCGACGAACCCCGATGTGGGCGAGAACGCTCCGTTGACGTCGATGACCACGTGGGTCGCGACCGATGCCGTGACGCAGATGCTGCCGGCGACACCCACCACGACGATCGCCCCGTTCGACATCGTCGTCGCGGCGCGGGTGTTGATCGTGCTGACGGTCGGCACCGCTGCCCCGCAGGGGTAGAGCGTCACGTGTCCGCTGCTCCTCGGGTTCACCACCGTGACGTTGACCGAGACAGCGACGGCGTCGAGCGGAACTCCGCTCCGACCGAGCACGGGAATGGCCCGCACTGCGCCGGCCGCAGCACGACTGGCCCCGGTGGTGACTGTCGAGTAGGCCAGGTTCGCGTAACGGGCGGCGCCCGTAGGGTTGAGATGGATGGCGTCGTAGGTGAGCCCTGCGACGTCGGCGTTGGCCGCCCAATCGATGATCGAGAGCTCGGGATGGCGGGTCGTCGCCCTGCGCAGCCGGTCATTGGCGCCGGGGTAGGCGAGGTACAGCGTTCGGTACGCCGCTTCGAGCGTGTTCCACCTCGGGTAGAACACCGGCGTCACCTCGCGCATCGTCACCCAGAAGATGCGCCGAACGCCGCGGGCCTTCAGTGCGGCGACCATCAGGTCGACTGAGTGGTCGAACCGGGGGGCGTCCCAATAGGGGTAGTTGTAACCAGTGGCCACCACCGCCGACTCGCCGAACGCGCCGGAGGGTGCCGAGCTCACGTACCTGACCAGCTGCTCGGTGAACAGGCCGGCCTTGCCGGCGACCGTGACCTGCCAACCCGCGAACTTCGCCGTCAGCGCGTTGACGGCGCCGAGGCCGACCGAATCGCTGACGACGAACAAGCGTTTCGCCGCAGGCGTGGCGGCCGCGGCCGGAGGGGTGCCGACCGGCAGCAACGAACCGATGGCCAGGGCGCCGGCGACGAGTGTGCGCCACCTGCGGCTCATGCTGGCCGCCACCAGCCCGCCACGTCGAAGATGACGTCCGTGTTGGTCGACGAGTAGAGGCACATCAGCCCCTTTGGGTTCACCTGCGACGTGGCCGTGTTCGCCGCCGCGGCGCCGGGCCGCCCATTGACCGTCGAGGTCGACGGACGCGTGCCGCACCCGCTGGCGGTGACGTACCCGGTGGTCACGGGATTGACCATCGTCACCGTGCCGGACACGCCGATCGCTCCGGCGGGAGCCCCGTTCACATCGATCGTCTGCAGCGCCTGAAGGCGTCCGAACCATCCACCGACCCGGTAACTGCCGATCCGTGTGTCGAGCATGCGCTTCGCCTGGGCGGGGACGAAGAACGCACCGGCACCGTCAGCAGTGAACACACCCGTGCGGTCCACGATGAGACGGAACGTGCTGCCCGCGGCAATGCGGACCCGAAGGCAGAGAGTGTTCGCAGCGGACACGGGCACGTAGACGGCTCCGGCGGCGGTCTCGCCCGGGAGAAACGACAGGTTCACTGCGGTGGGCACCTTCGCCGCGCCGCATTCGTACACGGTCACGCCCCCGCCGGCGCTCGGCCGATCGATCGTCACGGTGATGGCGGCGCCGTCGATGTCGGCACCCCCCAGCGTCGGTTCGCTGAGGGTGATCGTGTGGTCGACGACCTTGTTCGTGACGGCCGTGTCGCGCAGGCGCGCAGGTGGGAGGAATCGGAACGTGTCGGTACCGGCAGCGGGCGGCACGAACGACCCCTGCAGCGAGACCCGGATGGTCGTCGTCGCCGATGCCCTCGCGCACAGCCGGCGGTCGGGGCCGAGACGCACGATTGCCTGAGCGCTGCGTACCTGGCCGGCCGCGAAGTTGAGGCTGGACACCTTCGGAGCTGCGGTGCCGCACGGATACAACGTCACGTGACCCCCCGTG
>JANOET010000420.1:0-4833 GCA_031413415.1 Acidimicrobiaceae bacterium | reverse complement strand
GACCACGAGGCGATCGATGTCTGCCGACAGTGCGCGCAGCTCCGTGAGCGAACTCGGCGAGGCCCCCGTTCGCTCGACGGCGCGGCGGATGATGGCCAACGCCGCGACAGGTTCGGCTGTCGACGGCGAGGCGCCCTCCAGCAACGCGAGCAGCTGGTCCGGCGCGATGCCCCAGTCGCGCGCCTCGTAGAGGTACTTGCCGATCGGGCTCATGTCGTACCCGTGCAACCAGAAGTGCCGCTCCCACTCGGTGACACAGTGCTCGATGCACCGGTGAACGTGGGACACCACTGCATCATCGTCGAGGTCCGACAGGTCGAGGGACTGAAGTTCCCGGTTGGCGGCCTCGATGCCGGCCTTCACCCCGTGGTGCCAGTCGTGGATCACCTGGTTCCAGGGTTCGCCGGCCAACACCTCGCCGGCCAGTCGGTTCCGGCGGCGGAACTCAGGATGCAGACGCGTCATGAGCTTCAGGAGCAACGGTGGTGGCAACCGGGTCGCCGCCCGGTCGGGCGAGATGAGCGGCCGAAGCCGCGTATAGAACTGCGCATTGACGAACCGAACGTCGACCGTGGCGAGCGGAACGCCGAGCTCCGCGAACACTCGGCGCATGCCGTTGGGCATCGCAGAGGTGACGATGGACTGCACCATCGGCGTCGCTCCAGCCGGCATGTGCGACCGATCGACGGCCCACTGCCCGGGCCCAGGCGGTTCCCATCGGACGTCCACGCGTCCTCCCCTCGACGAGGAAGCATAGAGCGTGTGTCCCACTTCGGCGAGCAACGCTCGACGGTCAGCGCTCAGAACGGGCAACCGGCGCTACCCGCTGCGCTCACCCCGAACTGGGCAGGTGAAAACGACAGTGGCTGTCGTTTTGGCATGCCCAGTTCCGGCAGTCGGGCCTCAGCGATACAGAGCTGATCGTTCTGGTCGCTGGACAAGGGCCTCCAGTTCGGGCAATACGGTCTGCTCGATGCTCCCCGACGGATGGACCATTGAGCGAGTCATCGCCGTGGCGCAGGGACCAGCCGAGGTCGTCCCACCGACGTGCCGGTGATCGTGGACGACATTGAGGCTCAGATCACAGATCGCACCGATGCCGACGACGATCAGCGCAAGATTGTGGAGCAACCCGGGGTCACTGTCGTGCGTCAGAGTGTGTGATGGCGTACGAGGTGATCTCCGGCATGGATGATGAGGCGGCGGTGGAGGTCCCCCTGTCGACCGACGCCGCGTTCGCCGCGTTCTTCTCCGAATCGAAGACGCCGATGCACCGCCTTGCATACCTGCTGACCGGGTCGGCCGTTCAGGCCGAGGAGGCCGTGCAGGAGTCGTTCGTTCGTGTGTTCGAGCGGTGGACACGGATCGATGACCCTGGCGCATACCTGCGCAGGTCGGTGATCAATCGATGCACCTCGTGGCATCGGCATCGGGCAGTCGTGCTGCGTACACGGAGCCGAGTGGCCACGAACGAGTCGTACCTCGATCAGCCTGACGAGCTCACCGACGCACTCGCCCAACTGCCTGCCCGCCGCCGTGCGGTGATCGTGCTGCGGTACTACGAACGCCTCGACCTCGACGAGATCGCCGATGCACTCGGCGTCTCCGTCGGCACCGTCAAGTCCACATTGCACCGGGCGCTCGCCCAGTTGAAAGGAACCCTCGAATGAGCAACGATCTCGAACACCGTCTACACGACCACTTCCACCACGCCGCGGCCACCGCTCCTGCGACCTTCCTGCAGCTCACCGAGATCGACGCACGGGCTGCACAGCGCCGCCGCCGTCGCACGGCAGCTCGCGGCGCCATGGCCGTGGGCGTCGTCGTCGGCCTCGGCGCAGCGGTGATGGCGATGCGCGACCCGCAGTCGACCGGTCCAGCGGCCCCGACCGAGTCCCTTCTGGCCCGGCTGCCCGATGCGACAATCCGCACCGGAGAGCCCACGAAACCTGGAGCGGTCGCGCTGGAACTCGCCGACGGCCAGCACATCACGTTCGCCATCGTCGGATCGCCCTACTACGACGGCTACGCCCAGGAGACAAGGGTCCAGTACGCCACGTACTCGACGGGGTTCGCCTACCCCGACGTCGACATCCCGCTGATCCCAGTGTCCGAGTTGGGCGGCACTGAATCGCTCACGTTCTGGACCGGTCTCCCGTCGTCTGCGGCTCGAGTCGAGTACCTCCCTGTCACCGGAGACGTTTTGTGGCAGACACCCGTCGACGGCATCGCGGCCTTTCCCGCCACAGCCCACGCACCAGACGACGCGATGATCGCCTACGACAGCGCCGGCAACGAAGTCGCCCGCACCACATGGGCCACGACGCATCTCCTCTCCAGCAACGAACTTGACGATGGTGTTCTTCACCACAACTACACGTCGCTGACCGAGTCGACCGTCGACGTCTCCGGACCGGTCGATGTCACCAAGATCGCCGATCTCGACCGCGCAGCGACAGAGGCATACACGCGATACGCAAATGCCACCATGCTCTCCTGCCTCAGCACCAACGGCGACGACGCGTGGACCGAGTGCATCCAGTCGACCGACGCTGCAGTGAAGGCGTACCTCGGCTGACCACTTGGCGGCGCCGAAGCCCAGCTTGAGGTCAGCGATGATGTCGATGGTCTCGAGTTCCACACTCAGGCGCACCAAGCCGGGGCCACACGCCGATCACCGCCGACGACTTGTTCCAGTTGCTCACGAACTCCTCGCCCAGGTACTCAGCCAACGACCCGCGCCAGAACTGCTGCCGCTATGCGCTATCCGCAGGGGTCGAAACAGGACACACGCCCTTAGAGCGTGTGTCCCACTTCGGCGAGCAACGCTCGACGGTCAGCGCTCAGAACGGGCAACCGGCGCTTCCCGGGACGCACCGCCGCTCGGCGCTACCCGGACATGCGTCAGGTGATGGTCACCCCGATGATCCACACGACCGCGGCCAACAGCGTCGAGGTCAGCTCGAGCAGCATCGAAACACCCACGGCGCGCAGTGCTGCCTTGGTCGACGGCCACGCCGTCCGTGTACCGACCCGCTGGACCTCCGACGCGTAGACGCCGAGGACGAAACCGATGAGCACTCCCACGACAGGGACGACGAAGAACCCGACGATGGCCGCCAACCCACCGACGACCAGCGAGCGGTTGGGAACCCCGTCGGCGCGCAACCCGCGGCGGGGGATCGTGTACTTGACGATCTGGCCGGCGGATATCAATGCGGTTGCCACGCCCACGACGGCCCAACCGGTGGCAGTCCCAACGGCGAAGCCCCACACCACGATGGCCGACCAGGCGAGCAACGCGCCAGGCAGCAGGGGCACCACGACGCCCACCAGCCCGACGGCGATGCCGACGGCGACGAGCACCTCGACACCGGTCATCTTCGACACACTGGCAGACCGCAGAACCGACCCTGTCATTCCTCGTCGACACACAGACGGATGGGACAGCGACACGAGCTCGTCTACGTTGGCCGCATGGTCTCACCTTCCTACGACTCGAACCGCATCGACTCGATCGAGGCATTGCGCACGCTCTATCGCGAACCGTCCTCGCTCGTGGTGCACAAGGAACGGCCGGTGCTCGACGAGGCGTCGCAGCAGTTCGTCGGGCGCTGTCGATTCGCGGCAGTCGGCACGTTCGACGCCGACGGCAATCCCGACGTCTCACCCCGCGGCGGCCTGAGCGGGTTCATTCGTGTGCTCGACGAGCGCCACCTCGCGATCTCCGACCTGGGTGGCAACAACCGACTCGACACGCTGCAGAACGTCGTGGCCAGCGGCCGCATCGCGCTGATGATGGTCGTGCCCGGCCAGAGCGAGACCGTTCGCGTCAACGGCCACGCCTGGGTGTCGGCCGACCCCGACCTGCTGGCCGGCTTCACCCTGCCGAAGGCGCCAAAGACGGCAGTCGTGGTGAGACTCGAGACCACGTTCGTGCACTGCGCGAAGGCGTTCATGCGCGGCGGCATGTGGGACACCGACGCGTGGGCCGAGCTCGCCGACACCCCGGACGGGGCGGTGATTCTCAGCTGTCAGCGTGTGGCCGACGACACCGACGCCGCGACGATGCGTCGACTGCTCGACGACGGCTACGTCGCATCCCTCGCGGAGGAGCGCTGACGCACTCCCCGACCCGAGAACAGCGGCTCAGGCCATCTTCGCCTGGAGGCGACGATCGAGCGCGTCGAGGAAGTTCTCGGTGGTGAGCCACGGCGAGTCCTTGCTGATGAGCAACGCGAGGTCCTTGGTCATCTCGCCCTGCTCGACGGCCTCGACGCACACGCTCTCGAGCGACTTGGCGAACGAGACGACGTCGGGCGTGCCGTCCATCTGGCCCCGGTAGGTGAGGCCCTGCGTCCATGCGTAGATCGACGCGATCGGGTTGGTGGACGTCGTGTTGCCCTTCTGGTGCTCGCGGTAGTGGCGGGTGACGGTGCCGTGCGCGGCTTCGGCCTCGACGGTCTTGCCGTCGGGCGTCATGAGCACGCTCGTCATCAGGCCGAGCGAGCCGTAGCCCTGCGCGACCGTGTCGGACTGCACGTCGCCGTCGTAGTTCTTGCAGGCCCAGACGTACCCGCCCTCCCACTTCATCGCGCACGCAACCATGTCGTCGATGAGGCGGTGCTCGTAGGTGAGGCCCAGCGCATCCATCTCGGTCTTGAACTCGGTCTGGTACACCTCCTCGAAAAGGTCCTTGAACTGGCCGTCGTAGGCCTTGAGGATGGTGTTCTTCGTGGACAGGTACACCGGGTAGTTGCGCAGGATGCCGTAGCGCAGCGAGGCGCGGGCGAAGTCGCGGATGCTGTCGTTGTAGTTGTACATGCCCATTGC
>JANOET010000419.1:0-1725 GCA_031413415.1 Acidimicrobiaceae bacterium | reverse complement strand
CGTGTCGTCGAGGGTTGTCAGATCGGTGACGGCATCGGGCGCGACGAGCCGCTGAGGCACGTCGGTCAGTGCCACCATGTCGGCCATGTCGGCGACGGGGGTTCCCTTGGCCACGTCGTCGCCGACGACGTACACCTGGGTGAGCTCCTCGCTCTTGACCGCATCGTCCTTCGCCGACCTGACGTATGAGATGAGCGCGAACGTACCGGCCACCGCCAGTACGACCGCAAGCGTGATTCCGATCACCTGACGCTTCATGATGACGCCTCCCAGCTCGATCAGCGATCTTCTGTTGTTCGTTCGGCAGGCCTCAGCCCACCATCTTGATGACCCTTGCTCCGAGGTCAGGTCCGCCGAAGCCGTCGGCTCGCATCGAATACTCGATGAACGTGCCGGTGAGGCAGATGCCGCTACCGCCCGGTGCGGCAGGGCAAAGATCCTTGGCCTTCTTGATCTTGGGGTCAGTCGACCAGACGGGGGTCCCCGTGAACGCGTATCCGGTGAGGCGGATCGCGACGAATCCGAGGATGTGGTACTGCAAGTTGTTGCCGGTGCGATCGTTGGTGTCGTCGAACACTGCGAGGACGATGTCCTGGTTCCGCCACTCGATCGGCTGGCACGAGTTGGGTGTGGCGACACCGGTGCTCACGTTCACCCAGCCGTCGGCCGTGACGGTCGCCCGGCAGTCGGATGACGCCGCTAGCCAGCCGAAGCCTCCAGGAGCATCACCACCCGAAGGACCTGCCGGACACGGCGTCGCTTCCTCCGAGGTGTGGAAATAGATGGTTGCCGGCAGGTTCGGCAGTGTTGCGCTGCCGCCACCTTCGGGGATGATGCCCCCGAAGTACTCGTACTCGCAGGCCGAGAGCACGAGCGGGATCGTGGCGGCTCGTCCCGGCGAGCCCCAGGCTGCGACGGCGCTGGCGTGCACGGTGGCACCGGCGAGCGCGTCCATCACCGGGGCGAGCACGAAGTCGACTTCGGTGCCGCTGGCCGTCTGAGTGCTGGTGGCGACCCGCACCCATCCGGTGGCGTTGGCGGCGCCGGCCGGCGCTGGGGCCGCACACGGTGTCAGCCCGGCGCCCTTCCCGCAGACGAGGTCGACCGCACTGCGGTCGTCGTTGGCGTTGAGGTCGGCGTACTCCTGAGCGGTCGCTGCTTCGTCGGCACAGTCGCCTCCGGCACAGTCCTGGGCAACGGCGAGCGCTGCGGCGTCGGCCCCGTTCTGCAGTTGGCGCTTCTCCACGTAGACGGCGCCGAGATCGATCACCATCGCGCCCATCCCGAGCAGCGCGACCATCATCACGGCCACGATCACGAGGACGGCGCCCTGGTCGCGCTCAGCAGTGGGCACGCCTCGGGAGACCGGCTTCAAAGTCCACATCGCATCCTCGCAGTCGCCGACATCGTCTTGGTCCCATTGCCGAGAAAGAACGGAATGGAGAGCGTGTAGGTCGCGTTCACCGTCATGGTCGAGTACTCAGCTGGACCTGACGAGCCGTTGGCATCGCAGGGAATCACACCCCCATTGGGGAACGTGATCGTGGCCTGTCCGACGCCAGGCGCGGCATCTCGCACGGCTTGCTTGGCCTCATCGATCGCCTCAGGCCCACCCAGAGCCAGAACTCGCGCTCCTTCACGTGCAGCGCCTTGGATCGACACCTGCGTGCTATAGGCCAGACCGAACTGCGTGATCCCCACCAACAGCATCACGAGCACGGGCAG
>JANOET010000418.1:0-12439 GCA_031413415.1 Acidimicrobiaceae bacterium | reverse complement strand
TCACGATCCCGCACGACGCAACGATCACCCGAGGTCTCGACATCGCGCTCGAGCACGGCTACAGCCGCATCCCCGTCGTCAACGAGAACGAGGACGACGACGTGCTGGGGCTGGCCTTCACGAAGGACCTGATGCGCGCCGAGCGAGAGGACCGCGGCACTCGTCCGGTCAGCGAACTCATCCGACCGGTGCGGTTCGTGCCCGAGAACAAGCCGGTTGCCCGGCTGATGCGCGAGATGCAGGCCGAGAAGTTCCACCTCGCGCTGGTGGCCGACGAGTACGGCGCGCTGGCGGGCCTGATCACGTTGGAGGACTGCCTCGAGGAGTTGGTCGGCGAGATCGTCGACGAGCACGACGAGGAGGACGACGACGTCCAGGCACTCGGCGATGGGGCCTACCTGGTCGACGGTGGCACGTCCATCGACGACCTCAACGACCTGCTCGGGCTGCGCCTTCCCGACGAGGACTGGGACACCGTGGGCGGGTTCCTGTTCGGCACGCTGGAGCACGTCCCCGCCGTCGGCGAAGGCCTGGTGCACGACGGCTGGCGTTTCATTGCGGTCGAGGTCGACGGTCGCCGAATTCGTCGCGTGAAGGTGTCGCTCGAGCCGGAGGGCGAGTCCCTCGTCGACACCGAATCAGACGATTGAACCCGGTTTGCCGCCCGGCCCTGACATCGGGCCATGGCCGTGGAGCAGCGGCCCGAGCACGTCGTCGAGTGGGTGACGATCCAGTTGCGGGGGCGTCGGATCCCCAGCGCCGTCGTCGGGCTTCGGTGGACGGTTCCGATTGACCTCTCTGCGGATCGCCGGCTCGCGCACGTGGGTGACGATGATGATGTAGGCGACGAGCATCACCGCCGCGCCGACGAAGTACGGGGCGCGTAGCCCGCCGACCTCGGCGACGATGCCGCCGAGCAGCGCACCCACCGGCATGGCACCCCAGCTGAACCAGCGGAACACGCTGTTCACCCTGCCGAACAAGTGCCCGGGCACGATCTGTTGGCGCAACGTGACGGCGATGATGCTCCAGACCGTCACCATCATCGCCTGCAGGGTGATCATCGCGACCACCCACCAGGTGACGGCGACCGCGCCGATGGACACCATCGTCAACACCGGAACGAACGCCGCGACGAGGATCGCGAACCGGCGACCGACCTTGTCGACCACCCAGCCGCCGGCGATTCCGGCGACGACGCTGCCGGCGCCGACGATGGCGATGAGCGCGCCGAACATGCGGTCGCTGACGCCCAACTGTTCGGTGGCGAACAGCACGAACGTGGACTCGCACATCGCGAACGCGAGATTGGTGAGGCCGAGCGCGATGGCGAGGTTGCGCAGGAGCACGCTGCGCCACAGCCAACGCACTCCGGTCCGCACATCGCGTCGCCAACCGAGCGACGGTGCGACGCGAGCGGGTTTGAACGTGCCGCGCAACGAGGCGGCGAGGAGCGCGGCGACGACGAAGCTGGCCGCATCGACGCCGAACGGCAGCCAGACCGCCGCCGCGAAGAGAATGGTGCCGAGGGGCGCGCCGATGAACGTGTTGCCGGTGAGTTCGACCGAGTAGCGCAGTCCGTTGGCCCGGGCCAACTGATCGTCGCTGACGATGTCGGGCAGGATGGTCTGCGACGTCGAGTCGAAGAACACCTCACCGACGCCGAGCCCGAAGGCGAGCACCCACAGCATCCACATCTGCACGTCGCTGAAGTAGGCGATGGCGGCGAGGCCGGCGATGAGGGCGCCGCGACAGAGGTCGGCGACGACCAGCACCTTGCGGCGGTCGACGCGGTCGATGATCGCGCCGACCGGCAGTGCGAACAGCAGCCACGGGATCGAGAAGAAGGTCGAGATCAGGCCGATGGACAACCGGTCGTCGGTGACGCGGGTGGCCAGAATGGGCAGCGCCGCGGTGAGGATGCCGTCGCCCGTGTTCGAGATTGCACTGGCGACCCACAGCCGCCAGTAGGCGCCGGGGAGGCGCGCCCTGGTGCGATCCTCGGCGACGCTCACTCGGTGGGCGCGGCGAACCGGGCGAAGGCTGCCGGGAGGTCGGGATATCGCTTCGTCGAGGCCCCATCGTCGACCGGGTAGCTACTCCCGCTGACGTAGGTGCCCTCGGGTCCCGCCAGGAACGCCGCCATGCCCAGCACGCCGGCCGACCCGTCGGCCACGAAACGTTCTGTGATGGCGCGACCGATCCCGGAGGCCGCGCCGGTGACAAGGACACGGCGCTGCATGGGGGCGACGTTAGTGGGCGCCCCGGGCGTCGTCCCGGGATGCCTGGAGGACGTGTCGTTGAACCTTGCCGAGGGCTGTGCGGGGGAGCGTGAGGACGAGGTGGAGTTCCTTCGGGGCACAGAACGCGGGGAGCTGCTCGGACACGGTGGCCCGCACCTCGTCGAGGGTCGGTGGAGAGGACGGGTCGGTCGGCACCACCCAGGCGACGATGCGTTGGCCCCATTCGGCGTCGGGCACGCCGGCGACGGCGACCTCGGCGATCGACCCATGCCCGTGCAGGACGGTTTCGACGGCCTCGGGCCACACGTTCTCGCCGCCGGTGATGATGAGGTCGCCGCGGCGACCCTCCACATGGAGGCGGCCGTCGGGCAGCCAGCGACCGAGATCGTCGGTGTGCAACCATCCGTCGCGGTCGAGCGGAGTGGACCCGTCGCGATAGCAACGCAGCAGCATGGGGCCGCGCAGCAGAATCTCGCCGTCGGGTTCGACCCGCACGTCGACGTCGGCGAGGGGTCGCCCGTCGTAGACGACACCGCTGCCCGTCTCGGTCATGCCGTACGTCGTGACGGCGTGGGCCGGCCGGTCGGCCGGCGTTCGTGCCCCGCCGAGCACGATGATGCGGAACAGCGACGGGTCGATGCGACGCACGACCGTGGCGACCAACGACACCGCGGTGGCGCCGTCGCGTGCGGCACGTTCGACTGCCGCCGCGTCGAAGCCGTCGTGGACGACGAGCGGTATCTCGGTGATGAGAGCCCGGGTGACCACGGCGAGGCCGCCGACGTGGGCCAATGGCAGGCAGGCCAGCCACGTGTCGGTGCGATGGACGCCGAGATGCTGCGACGTGGCGTGGGCCGATGCCGCGATGGCCGCATGGGTGAGGACGACACCCTTCGGCGTGCCCGTCGAACCACTGGTGGCGATGACCAGCGCGTCGCCCTCCTCGATGCCGCGGCCGACGAGCGTGTGCATGCCCTGCTCGTCGACGAGCCGATCGGGCGCCATCGCCGCGAGGAGCGCGGCGCGCGCCGGAGCGGGCAGCCGTCGGTCGAGGGGGAGCACGGCGTTGCCCTGGTCCCACTCGCGGCGCAGGGTGTCGACGAACGCCGGACCACCGGGAAGATCGACTGCGACGAGATGTGGCACGAAACCGACCCTATTCCGCAACAATGGCGCGGATGAATCGTTGGCTGCTCGGTGCCCGTCCTCGAACCCTTCCCGCGGCAGTCGTGCCGGTGGCGCTCGGCGTTGCCGCGGCCGTCGGTGAGCCATCACCCGTGTGGTGGCGCGCCGGGCTCGCCCTGGTCGTGTCGCTGGCGCTGCAGGTGGGCGTGAACTACGCCAACGACTACAGCGACGGTGTGCGGGGCACCGACGAGGTGCGGGTCGGCCCGACGCGGTTGGTGGCCGGCGGGCTGGCGTCTGCCCGGTCGGTGAAGCTCGCCGCATTCGCCGCGTTCGGAGTGGCCGCCGTCGCCGGTCTCGTGCTGGCACTCGCCACATCGTGGTGGCTGCTCGCCGTCGGTGCGGCCGCCATCCTCGCCGGCTGGTTCTACACCGGCGGCCCGAAGCCGTATGGCTATCTGGGGTTGGGAGAGGTGTTCGTGTTCGTGTTCTTCGGTCTCGTGGCCACTGCGGGCAGCGCGTTCGTGGTGGCCGAGCGCGTCACCGCGGTCGCCTGGCTCGCCGGCTGCGCTGCGGGCTGTCTTGCGTGCGCCCTGCTGGTGGTGAACAACCTGCGCGACATCCCGACCGACCGTGAGGTGGGCAAGAAGACGATGGCGGTCCGACTCGGCGACGCCCGCACCCGGTCGTTCTACGTGCTGTTGCTCGGGCTGTCCTTCGCGCTGGTCGTGGTCATCGCCGCGGTGCACCGGCCGTGGGCTGCGATCGGGTTGGTTGGTGTCGTCGTCGCAGCGCCCGCGGTGACAGCGATCCGACTGGGTGCTGCGGGCCGCGAACTCATCCCCGTGCTCGGGGCGACCGGCAAGGTGCAACTGGTCACCGGGTTGCTCGCTGCCGTGGGCATCGCCCTCTCCGCCTGACGTCACGGATAATCTCCGGCCCCATGAGCGACGTGCCGCCTCCCCTGCCCAGCGCGCCACCCCCGGGCTATCAGGCGCACGGCCTGCCCTTCGGCCAGCCGCAGCTGCACAAGAAGGCCGTCACCTCGATGGTCCTGGGCATCATCGGGCTGTTCTGCATCCCCATGGTCCTCTCGGTGCTGGCATTGGTGTTCGGTCTTCAGGCGCGCAACGAGATCGACCGGTCGGGTGGCGCCTACAGCAATCGCGGCATGGCCACTGCTGGTGTCGTGCTCGGCATCATCGGCATCGTGCTCGGTGCGGTCTTCGTGCTGCAGGTGGTGAGCGGCTCGTAGCGGCGCGCTCCCGCCCGACGGCGAGCAGCGAGAGTGCGGTCAGAAACCGATGGGGGCAGGGCGGACGAGCAACGTGTCGAGCGCAGCCACCACCGCCTGGGGGTGTTCGAGGTGGGCAGCGTGGGCTGCCCGCGGGATCGTCTCGAACGCACCTCTCGGGACCGTTTCGGCGATCTGGCGGGCGATGGCCGTGAACTTCTCGTCACGCTCTCCTGACATGGCGAGCACGGGCATGTTGAGTTCGCGCAACCGCGGCCACAGCGAACCCTGCGCGCCGGTGCCGGCGAGCCGCAGGCTGCTCGACAGACCCTCGACCGAGTTGCGCAGGCGCTCCTGCATCTCGAGCGGACCCAATGCACGGCCACCGAAGAGGGGGAGTGCCGCCCACTCCTGCAAGAAGGTCTCGAGGCCGACCGTCTCCATCCGCTCGATCAGTTCGTCGTCGCTCTCCCGTCGACGGGCGCGTTCGTCGTCGCTGTCGATGCCGGGGTTGGCGCCGATGAGCGCCAGTCGCTGCGTGACGTGCGGGTACTGCAGCGCGACGTGCAGTGCGGCTCGACCACCGAGGCTGTAGCCGACGTACGTCGCCGCGCCGCCGATGGCGGCGATCATGTCGGCCGCACGGCGCAGGTCGGCGCGCACGTGCGTCGAACCGGCGTGACCGGGCAGGTCGATGACCATGCACTCGTGCCCGGCGGTCACGAAGTGTTCGGCGATCGGCTTCCACGACTCGGCGGTCTGGGTGAATCCGTGCAGGAACACCAGCCGTGGGCCGTCGTCAGGGCCAGCCACTTCGGCGGCCAGTCGCCCGGCCAGCGGACGCCAGTCGGCCACGGCTCAGCCCTCCCGCTTCGCCAGCAGGCGGCGGATGACGCTCACGAACGTGTCCGGTTCTTGCGCACCGGGTAGGGCCCAGCGGCCGTCGATGACGTAGGTGGGCACGGCGGTGATCTCGGAGTGGGCGGCGAGCTGCAGTTGCTGCTGCACCTCGGCCACCCCGTCGTCGCTGTCGAGGAAGGCGCGGACACGTTCGCCGGGCATGCCGACGTCGGCCGCGCACTCGGCGAGCACGTCGGGGTCGCCGATGTTCAGCCCGTCGACGAAGTAGGCCTGCAGGAGCCGTTCCTTCAGCGCACCCTGATGCTCGGTGGCCTCGGCGAGCCACAACAGCCGGTGGGCGAGCAGCGTGTTCGCCCGCAGCGCTCGGTCCATGTGGAAGTCGAGCCCTTCGGCCGCCGCGACCGTGGTCAGTTGTTCGATGATCTGTTCGGCGCGTTCGGGGCCGCCGAACTTCTTCGCATACGCCTCGACGACCGGTGTGGCGTTGCCAGGCGACGCGGTGGGGTCCAGTTGGTAGGCGCGGTAGACGATCTCGATGTGTGCCTCGCCCTCCAGCTGGGCGACGGCCTTCTCGAATCGGCGCTTCCCGATGTAACACCAGGGGCAGACGACGTCGGACCAGATCTCCACACTCACGGTCGGTACCACGACGTGGAGGATACGCCCGTATCGTTGGCGCCATGACGCCGGCTGATGTTCAGGTGACCTTCTGCGCGACGCTGGTCGATCAGTGGATGGCGATGGGCATGCGCCATGCGGTCGTGTCACCCGGCTCGCGCAGCACACCGATGGCATTGGCGCTGGCCGCGCGCGACGACCTGCAGGTGCACGTCGCCCACGACGAACGGACTGCGTCGTTCATGGCGCTCGGCATCGGCCTGGCGTCGCGAATCCCCGCTGCACTGCTGTGCACCAGCGGCACCGCGGCGGCCCACTTCCACGCAGCCGCCATCGAAGCCGACCTGTCGGGTGTGCCCATGCTGGTGCTCACCGCCGATCGTCCGCCCGAACTGCAGGGCATCGGCGCGCCGCAGACCATCGATCAGGTCGAGTTGTACGGCGATGTGGTGCGCCTGTTCGTGAACGTCGACGTCCCCGCGGCCGACAGCGCGCCGGTGTGGCGAGACATCGCCACCGACGCGTGGCTCGCAGCCGCCGGTATCGACGGTGGACCGGTGCATCTGAACCTGCCGTTCCGCGAGCCGCTCGTCGGCACCATTGCCGCACTGCCGCCGGTCACCGACGAGGTCGGCGATCCGTTCGACGACGCCGTCTGGTTCATGACCCGGTTGTCGATGGACGAGCTCGCCGACATGGTCGGCAGGCCCCGCGGCGTCATCGTCGCGGGACGCGGTGTCGACGACGCCGATGCCGTCGCATCGTTGGCGGCCACGCTCGGCTGGCCCGTGCTGGCCGACCCCCGATCCGGCTGCCGACACCTGGCGAACGCCATCTGCGCGTTCGATTCCATCGTGCGTCACGCAGGCTTCGCCTCTGCCCACGCGCCCGAGGTGGTGGTGCACCTGGGTGAGCCGCCGGCATCGAAGGTGCTCGGCCAATGGCTGCAGGCATCGGGTGCGGTCCACGTGCAGGTCCACGCGCAGGGACGTACCATCGACCCTCTCGGCATCGTCACCGAACGTGTCTATGGCGAGGTCAGCACGGTCTGCGAAGCGGTCGAACCGCTGGTCGACGTCGTCCGCGACGAAGCCTGGCTCGCCGAGTGGAGCAGTGCGGAGACCGTTGCGCAGTCCGCCATCGCCGCGACGGTGGCGTCGCCGGAAGGCGACGGCTCAGGAGTGAGCAGCGAACCGGCGGTCGCTCGCGCGCTCGCCAACGTGGGCGCCCGCCTGGTGCTGTCGTCGTCCATGCCGGTACGCGACGTCGAGTGGTTCGGCGGGGCCTCCACGACCACGGTCCACTCGAACCGGGGGGCCAATGGCATCGATGGCGTCATCGCCACGGCCATCGGCGTGGCGATCGCTTCCGACGAACCGACCGTGTTGCTGCTAGGCGACGTCGCGTTCTGTCACGACCAGTCGTCGCTCACAGGTCTCGCCGCCCGTCAGTTGCCGCTCACCATCGTCGTGGTCGACAACGACGGCGGTGGCATCTTCTCGTTCCTGCCGCAGCGTGCTTCGCTCACCACCGAGCGGTTCGAGCAGTTGTTCGGCACGCCGCACGGTACCGACCTCGTCGGGATCGCCCGAGCCCATGGGCTCGGGGCGCGCTCGGTCGAGTCCGTCGACGACCTGCTCGCTGCGGTCGCCGACCGCGAGGCCACCGTCGTTCGCGTCGAGAGCAACCGCGACCGCAACGTCGCCAACCACGACGCAATCAACGCCGCCGTCGCCGCGGCACTCGACGCCCGCTAGCGGCCGCACTCGCGCTCAGGCGTCGGGGACGGCGAGCCGCCAGAGCACCATGCTGGCGAAGCGAGGTCGTTTGATGCGCCACCATCGCGGAGCCTGGCGGGCGAACACCTCGACCACCATGGGCAGCATCGCCGCGGTCCATGCCCGCAGTGCCGGCGTGTCGGCGTCCTCGAGCCGTTGGCGCACCATCGGCAGATCAACCGGTTCGGCAGAGAGGAGATGGTCGCCCAACCAGTCTTCGGGGGTCCAGTCGGGCAACGCCCGCTGCGACTCGCAGCGCTCGCGACGCGGCACGGTCGACAGCAGCGCCACCGCGCCGAGCGCTGTGCAGAACACACCCAGGTCGCCGAGCGACGCCACCACCGCGCCCGGCGCCGCACCCACTGCCACCCGGTTGGCGGCGGCAGCGCCCCAGGCCACCGGCGTCGCCGGGTCGTTCGGTCGAGCACGCCGCGCCGTCGCGGGAGCGACCATTCGCCGCAGTTGCCGCGGCCCGAATTCGTCGGCCATCAGGGCCTCGAACCGCACGTCGAGGTGGGACGTGCGCAGATGGCTCGGGCGGTCTCCTTTCGTCATCCGCGAAGAATGCATCGCCCGGTGCGCGGTTTCCAGTCCAGACCGGTGTTTTCTCGGTGAAGAAGTCGGTCGTTCAGGGTCGCACGATGGCGCTGAGCATCGCCTGCAACTTGGCCTGGGTCTCGGCCAGTTCGGCCAACGGCTCGCTGTCGGCCACGATGCCACCGCCCGCGACCAGGCGCGCCGTCCGCCGGTCGTCGCTCAATTCGGCGCAACGAATGGCCACGGCCCAGGTGCCGTCGCCCGCAGCGTCGACCCAGCCGACCGCGCCGCCGTACCGACCTCGGGTGAAGCCCTCGGACCGAGCGATGAGGTCGAGCGCCTCGGCGCGGGGAAACCCGCCGAGTGCCGGGGTGGGCGACAGCGCGTTGACCAGTTCGAGCACGTTCGGGCGCGGGTCGCTGAGGTGGCCCTCCATCGCAGTGCCCAGGTGCTGCACGTTGGCAACGGTGACGATGCTCGGCTCGGGCTCCCAGTCGAGGTAGCTGCACCACGGCAGCAGGGTGTCGTGGATCATGTCGATGACCACGCGGTGCTCGATCTGGTTCTTCTCGCTGGCCAGCAGTTCCTCGGCGGCGCGACGGTCGGTGTCGGGGTCGCCGGTGCGCGGCGCGGTGCCCGCCAAGGGGTGCGACCGCACCTCGTTGCCGTGCACGGCGATGAGCAGTTCGGGTGATGCGCCGATGAAGCCGTCGACCGAATAGCGGTGGCTGCGACCGAACATGGCCTTCAAGCGCAGCAGTACGGCATGTACGTCGATGGCCTCGGGGCTGGACACCAGCACCTCGCGGGCGATGACCGCCTTGGTGAGCGAACCGCTGCGTACGGCGTCGCGAGCGGTCGTGACCGCAGCGAGATAGCGGTCGACGGGAGTGAGTGGGCGTACCGTGAACTCCTGCGCCTGCGGGGTGGGTCGGGGTCCTCCGACCAGGTCGACATCGGCGTCGTCGACGATGGTCACCCACCGGCGGCCGTCGGCAGCCTTCCCGACCGTGACGGCAGGGATGACCAGTTCTGCAGGATGGTCGCGCTCGAAGGGGACCACGCCGATGGCGATCGGGCGGACTCCGCCGACGTCATCGGTGTGCTCGATGGCCGAGAGCATGCGAGCTGCATCGGTCACGGGCACTCGGGCGGCGACGCCGCGACCGGCGATGCCGACGCCGTCGCGCACGAACAGGTAGCCGTCGCCGCGAGCGACATCGTTCAGGTCCAGGTCGTCGAGCAGCGGTCGGGTGTGGGCGCGCATGTCAGCGGCGGGTGCCGACCATCAGCTGTGTGAGCCCGCCGGACAGCTGATGATGCTCGGCGTCGGCGAAGCCTGCCTCGCGCAGCATCTGGACCATCTGCTCACGAGGCGGCAGGTAGGCCACGCTCTTGGGCAGGTACCGATAGGCGGGGCCGTCGCTGAGCATGCCGCCGATCTTGGGGACGACCTTGCCGAAGTAGATGCTGTTACCCCAGCGAACGACCTTGTTGTGCGGGACACCGACGTCGAGCAGCGCGATACGACCGCCAGGGCGGACGACGCGAGCCAGTTCGGCGAAGAACGCCGGCAACTCGAGCAGGTTCCGCAACGCGAAGCCGCACGTCGCCCCATCGACCGAGCCGTCGGGCAACGGCAGGCGGAGGATGTCGGCCTGCACACGGGGGCTGCCGCTGCGGTCGTTGGCGAGCATTCCGTAGCTGAGGTCGAACGAGATGGGCAGCGCGCCGGCCTTCTGCAGGTCGATGCACAGGTCGCCCGTGCCCGAGGCCAGATCGATGACCGTGCTGCCCTGCGGCAGTGCGAGCAGCTTCACGGCCTTCTTCCGCCAACGCACGTCGAGTCGGAACGTCATGATGCGGTTCACCATGTCGTAGCGCGGCGCGATGGCGTCGAACATCTGTCGAACGGCCTGCACCTTCTGCTCGCCCTCGGGAAGTTGCTCGGTGTCCCAGCTGCGTTCGGCCATCACGTGAAGGCTACTGCCGGGTTGCGCACGGGCATCGGGGACGGCGTGCCCGAGTTCGGTCAGGCCTCGACGGCCTGCTGCTTCGCCCAGCGGTAGTCGGCCTTGCCGGCGGGCGAGCGCACGATCTCGGTGACGAACACGAACGCCTTGGGCAGCTTGTAGCGGGCGATGTGCCGCTCGGCCTCGGCACGCAGGTCGTCCTCGGTGACCGCGTGGCCTTCGCGAATGCGAACGATGGCCACCACCTCGTGACCCCAGCGTTCGCTCGGTCGGCCGGCGACGACGCAGTCGTAGACGCCCGAGTGGGCCTTCACCGCGGCCTCGACCTCTTCGGCGAAGATCTTTTCGCCGCCCGAGTTGATGGTCACCGAGTCGCGGCCGTGCAGTTCGATCACGCCGTCATCGCGCAGGCGGGCCCGGTCGCCGGGCACGGCATAGCGGGTGCCCGCCACCACCGGGTAGGTGCGGGCGGTCTTGGCTGCATCGCCCAGGTAGCCGAGCGCGAGGTTGCCGCTCTTGGCGAGCCAGCCGATCTCGGGGTCGCCGGCGTCGAGCTCGCGGGCGAGGTCGTCGCTGAGCACGTGGTTGCCGGGGCTGAGGGGGAACGTGCCGGTGGTGGCGCCGCTGCCGGCCGACACGTGCGACAGTTGGCCGCCGGCCTCGGACGAGCCGAGACCGTCGACGATCATCAGTGTCGGCAGATGCTGCAGGAACTCTTCCTTCAACGGCGCGCTCAGCGGCGCCCCACCGGACAGCAGCACCGTCAGCGAGGACAGGTCGTGCCCGCCCTTGGCGAGGCGGTCGAGCAGCGGTCGGCCGAACGCGTCGCCGACGATGAGGAGAAAGTTCAGCTGCTCGCGCTCGATCAGACCCCACACGTCGTCGGGATCGAGTCGTTCGGGCACGCTCTGTACGAACACCGTGCCGCCCGTGTTCCACGTGCGGAAGCTCATCCAGTGACCCGCGCCGTGCATGAAGGGGGGAGCGAGCAAGGCCTTCAACCCGCCGGTGGCTTCGGCGACGACGGCATCGAGGGTTGCGCCGCTGCTGCCGCCGAAGCATTCGACGTTGGCGTCGCCGTTGCGCCACAGCACGCCCTTCGGCATTCCCGTGGTGCCACCGGTGTAGAGGATGTACAGGTCGTCGGGGCTCCACCGCACGTCGGGGCGTTCGGGCGACGCAGCGTCGAGCGCGTCCTCGTACCAGACCGCACCGGGTAGCAGCGCGTTGCCGCTCTCGTCGGCCACCTGCAGGATGACCTTCACGTTCGGCAGGGCTGGCAGCACCTCGGCCAGGGTGGGGGCGAACTGGCTGTGGACCACGACCACAGCGGCGTTCGAGTCGAGCAGCAGGTAGCGCAGCTCTTCCGCGACGTAGCGGTAGTTCACGTTGAACGGCGCGACGCGCGCCTTGAACGAGCCGAGCATGGCCTCGAGGTACTCGTTGCCGTTGTGCAGGTAGATCGCGAGGTGGTCCTGCCCGCTCTCGTGACCCTGCAAGTGCTCGCGTTCCGTGTGGCAGCCGAGCCCGGCGCCGATCAGGTGGTTGGCCAGGCGGCGGGTGCGGTCGGTGACCTCGGCCCAGGTCAGGCGTCGGTCGCGGAACACCAGACAGACGTCGTCGGGTCGGGTTTCGGCGATGGCTTCGTGGACTTCCGCAACCGAGAACTGGGCCGTCATGGGTCGGCAACCTAGACCAGTGGGGCCGGTGGTCGGTTCATCGGAACAGGGGTACAGTCCGGCGATGGCTACCGACACGCGCGACCTGTCCAAGAACGTCTTCGGCGTCTTCATGCCGCAGGGCTGGAAGATGGAGTTGTCGAGCATCGACGGCGCCCAAGCGAAGTGGCAGACCGCGGTCGACATCGCCGTCCTCGCCGAGGACCTCGGCACAATCCGCCCGCCCCCGAGTTTCTCGATCTGTGCGACCGGATGGGATTTCTCGTGATGGACGAATTGTTCGACGCCTGGACCGTGGGCAAACCGCACGCCGAGGAGGGCTACAATCGCTTCTTCTCCGAGTGGGGTGAGCGCGACGCGCGTGACACGATCCGCCGCGATCGCAATCACC
>JANOET010000417.1:0-10489 GCA_031413415.1 Acidimicrobiaceae bacterium | reverse complement strand
AGGCTGATGCCCAGCGATTCCATCGCCTTGGCAGCGACACCCTCGCCTTCGTGGATGAGGCCGAGGAGGATGTGCTCGGTGCCGATGTAGCTGTGGTTCAGGAGGCGTGCTTCCTCCTGTGCCAACACCACGACCCGCCGGGCCCGATCGGTGAAGCGTTCGAACATGCGGGAAGTGTATCGGTGGTCCGGGAAACCAACGTGCCGGACTCCCGATCGCCACACACCGGACCACGACCGACGTGACGGGTGACTTGACAGCACCGTTGGTCTGCTCTTCCCGGAGGGCGTAGCCTTGCGCACGTGCCCTCCGCCCCCCTGTTCGCGCTGCCGTCGCACACCGCCGACCTGGCGCGCATCGAGGAGGCGCTGAAGGCCTCGGTGCACACACCCGACCCGTATCTGAGCGAGATCGCGTCGCACCTCATCGTCGCCGGCGGCAAGCGTCTGCGGCCCATCCTCACCGTCGTCGCTGCACAGGTGGCGGGTCCGTCCGATTCCGAGCTGCACGAGCGGTCGGTGCAGGGTGGCATCGCGTGCGAACTGGTGCAGACCGGTTCGCTCTACCACGACGACGTCATGGATGAAGCCGACACCCGCCGAGGCGTCGACACGGTCAACGCGAAGTGGGGCAACCTGCAGGCCATCCTCGCCGGCGACTTCCTGCTGGCGCGTGCATCCGAGATCGCCGCATCGCTCGGCACCGAGGTGGCTGGCCTGCTGGCCCGCACCATCGGTCGCCTGTGCGAGGGCCAGATCGAGGAGCTGCGCCACACGTACAACTCGGCCAGGCCCGAGGCCAGCTACCTCAGCAGCATCAGCGGCAAGACCGCGTCGCTGTACTCCACGGCGGCGCGCATCGGCGGCATCGTCGCCGACCTTCCCCGGCCCACCATCGACGCCCTCACCGAGTACGGCGAGTCGTTCGGCATGGTGTTCCAGATCGTCGACGACCTGCTCGACATCACCGCCACCGACGAGCAGCTCGGCAAGCCCGCCGGACACGACATGGTCGAGGGCGTCTACACGCTGCCCGTGCTGCGCACGTTGCAGGCCGGTGGCGTTGCCGCGGTCGAACTGCTCGCGCTGTTGGGCAAGCCGCTCGATCACGTCGAGCGCGACAAGGCGCTGTCCATCGTGCGTTCCAACGGCGGAGCCGACGCAGCCATGGCCACCGCACGTGAGTGGGCCCAGCGCGCCGAGGCCGCATGCGAACTGCTGCCCCCGAGCCTCGCGACCGACGTCCTGTACGCCGCTCCCTCGGCCCTCCTCGCCACCCTGTAGACCCGCGGCGGTTCCGTCCCCGCTCATCCGAGTGCCACATCGCCGTCCGAGTGGCAGCGCGCCATTCGAGTGTCGGTGGAGCGTCCGAGTGCTCACTCTCACCCGGGATGCGAGTACCCACTCGGGTCCTCCTCGTCGCCGTCCTACGATCGGACAATGGACGACACGACCGCCGCGGCCCGGCTGTTCGAACGCCTGCGGCGCGACCCGGCCGTGGCGGAGCTCGCGCCGTTGCGTGGGCACGCCGACCTGCAGGTGCGCTCGGTTGCCGTCAACGGACGCCGTGTCGACGTGGTGGCGGCGACGGCGGACGATGAATGGCGTGTCGTCGTCGGTACGCCGGACATGGTCAACGCCGAGTGGGTGCACGTCTTCACCCGCCCGGCCCTCTTCGTCGGCGTGCCCGGCGGGCGTGCGGTCGTCGTCAACGGTCCGTCCAGCTCGGGGAAGTCGACCTTGCTCGGCGCGCTCCGGGACCGGTCCGCCGAGCCGTGGGTGATCTTCGACGAGCCGATGTTCGGCGGGGTCCGCAGTGAGTACCTCATCTGGCCCGACCGGGCACCGCTGCTGCACACCGGCTTCCTGGACGGCATCGCGGCTCTGGCCCGCACCGGCAACCTGGTCGCGCTCGCCGCCGGCGGTCACGGCAGTAAAGCATTCCGGCACGCGTTCGCTGGTTTGCCGACGCTGTGGGTCGGACTGGATTGTCCGGCGGGAGAACGGCAGCGGCGCGAGATGGCTCGACTCGACGTTGCCGGCGGGTTGTTCGCAGCGTCACCTCACATCCACGACGGGTGGGAGTACGACCTGCGGTTCGACACGACCGAGGATCCGCTCGACGACATGGTGCGGCAGATCTTCGAGCACGTCCGCTGACCGCCCTCCGAGTGGGTACTCGCACCCGGGGTGCGAGTGAGCACTCGGATGCTGCCGTGGCACTCGGTCGGTGGCCAGCCACTCCGTTGGGGGCGACCCACTCGGATCCGCTGACGACCCGATGATGGGCGAATGAGCGGGTCAGGCGTTGGGGGCGAGCTTGACGATCTTCGCCGCGGCCTTGTAGGCGGCCTCGGCGGGGCCGAACTCGTCTTCGCGCAGCAGGTTCGCCATGATGCGCAGCACCCACTCCATGAGCGTGCGGCTGTTCATGCCCACACGGGTGAGCTCGCGCATCAGCACCGGCCGACCGATGATGCGGGCGAACAGGCGAGCGACCTTGAAGTACTCGCCGTACTCGTCGTCGAGCATCCGCGGGTACAGCTGCAGCGCCGTCGGGTCGTTGGCGATGAGCGCGTCGTGCAACACGTTGGCGGCCATGTGCGCGGTCTCGTACGCGTAGTCGATGCCTTCGCCGTTGAACGGGTTCACACTGCCAGCCGCGTCGCCGATGACCAGGTAGCTGGGACCGGCCTTCGGGCCGACCGAACCGCCCATGGGAATGCGGCCGCTGGTGGCCTTCGCCTCGGGGTTGCCCGGGTCGATCTCCCAACGGTCGGCGATCTGGTGCGCATACGCGTCGAGCATGTGCGTGGTGTTCACGCTCTTGAAGTCGCGGAACGTGGACAGCAGTCCGACGCCGATGTTCACCGTGCCGTCGCCGACGGGGAAGATCCAGCCGTAGCCCGGCATGGGGTTGCCGTTGCGGTCCTTCATGTCGAGCGCGCTCTCGATCCACGGATCGGCGTGGCGCGGCGTCTTCCAGTACGTGCGGATGGCCGTGCCGTACGGCCACTCACGTGTGCGGAACGTGCCCAGCGCGCGACCGAAGCGGCTGTTGGCGCCGTCGGCGACCACGACGTACTTGGCGTGGATCTCCTTGGTCTGGCCGTCCTTGGTCTGCACCGTGGCGCCGCGCACGAAGCCGCGATCCACGATGGGGTCGAGCGCCTCGTGACCGGTCAACAGCGTGGCGCCGGCGTTGGCGGCGTTGTCGGCGACCATCATGTCGAGCTCTCGGCGACGCACGACGTACCCGTGGCTCGGGTACTTCGAGTGCTCGGGCCACTGCAGCTCGAGTTCCTTGCCCATGCCCGTGGCGCGCAGGCCGTGGTAGCGGTGGTACTTCGACAGTTGCTCGGTGAGGCCCATCTCGCCCAGCTGGAACACGGCACGTGGCGTGAGCCCGTCGCCGCACGTCTTGTCGCGCGGGAAGGTCTTTCGTTCGACGACGGTGACGTCGTGGCCGAGCTTGGCCAGCCAGTAGCCCGTCGCCGCACCGGCGGGGCCGCCGCCGATGACCAGCACTTCGGTGGCCAGCACGTTCGTGGAGGGGTTCGCGGAGTCGCTCACGATGAAGCAGTGTGGCCGCTCCTGGACGGAAGCGGCCACACGGATGACGTGATTCGGTTGTGGCGTATTGCTCAGGGACGAGCGGCGATTCCGGGAATAGGAGTCGAGCCGATCTCGAGCACACCCTGATCGGCGAACGCCTCGTGCAGGTTCTCGAACGTCGAGGTGCCGGCCTCGAGCGCGGCGTAGATCTCGCTCTCGGGCGAGCACCACAGTGCGAACTCCTCGCTGGTCACGTCGCCGGTGCTCAGGTTGTAGCGCTCGTCGCACACGGCGGCGAGAATCTCGGCGTCGGAGATGACGCCCTTCCAGCCGGGCATCTGACCGCCGCTCGCGCCGGTGACGCGTGCGCCGCCTTCGCGGTCGGGGCTGCCGTAGCTGCTCACTCCGGCGTCGAGGTAGACCTTCGTACCGAGGTACACCCAGCGCAGTTGGTCCTCGATGACCGGGAAGGTGTTGATCACCGCGCCGCCGTTGAAGCCGTAGGCCGAGCCGACGCCAGCGCCGTCGCCGCCGTGGCAACCGGAGCAGTTCGTCGCGTACGCGACTGCGCCGTCGCCCAGCGGACCCGATGCCTCGGTGACGACCGGCTTCATCGCCAGTACGTACATGAACACCCACACTGGGAGGATGCTGAGGGCGACCATGGCCCACACGGGGATCTTCTTGCGCGCCTTGTAGGCGGCGACGACCGGGGTGTCGGGCTTGACCTCCGGCACGACAGGAACCACCGGGACGGCAGCCCTGGCGGCGACCGCAGGTGCGGCGGCGGCCGTCGTGGCCGGAGTGGAAGAGGATGCAGCGGGTGCGTCGGCGGGTGCCTCGGTGCCGTCGGCCTTGGCCTTGGCCGCCTTGCTCCGCTTCAGCAGGTGCTCGGGAATCTCGGTCACGTCGTAGACGATAGACGGAAGAGGCCGGTGAGCGGGAAATCCATCGAACGGGGGGCTCCGAACCCACCGCGGAGAATGTCGTGCACGAGTTCACAACGGCACGTCGTCCGATCGGCCGGCGTGGTAGACCAACACACGTGGCACCCAGACCCGGGCGATTGTCACGTCGCGTTCTCGAGGACGGTTTGGTACTGACCCCGGGTTGCGTGGCTACAGTTCGTGCAGCAGTTCACATGGAAGGGCAGCGGAGTTGCTGATCGCATTCGAAACCAACCCATTGCAGTGGCCCGGGATGAACGTCGCGTTCCTGTTCTCGTTCTTCCTGTCGACCATCGGCGCGCTGCTCGTCCTCCCGTACGCCAAGCGCCGCCCGAAGGGCGCGCCGGTCAGTTGGGGCGAGGCCATGCTCGCCTCGGTGTACGTGTTCGGCATCATGTTCATCGCCTTCGGCGTGGTGCCGCACCAGTTCATCGACCACGCCGACAAGGAGCTCGGCTGGTCGAAGAGCAACGTCATCTTCGGACCGGGTGACATCTTCAAGCCGCAGGCCTACGGCGGTTGGTTCCCGTTCACGATGTCCTACGAAGCGTTGCGCGACATCGTGGTCATCGTCATCCACCTCTACTACTTCGGCCTGCTCATCTGGCTGTGGAGCGTCTGGCAGAAGCGGGGACAGGTGAAGGCCGGTACGGAAGTGGCCACCAGCACCTTCGGTCGTCCGCTGGTGAAGAAGGGCTGACGCATGGCCAAGACCGACGCCAATCCCCCGATGATGCCGTACACCGACGACTACCTGCTCGTCGAGGTCGACGCCGATTACCTGTCCAAGGCGGTCAAGCCCAAGCAGTTCATCCACATCGATCAGACCGAGTGCATCATGTGCGAGGGCTGCGTCGACATCTGTCCGTGGAAGTGCATCCACATGGTGACCCCGGACGCCATCGGTGAGTCCAGCGGCACCGAGAAGCCGGGGCTCGACCCCAGCGACAACGTCCTGTTCATCATCGACGACGACATCTGCACGCGCTGTCAACTCTGTGTCGACCGCTGCCCGACCGGGGTCATCATCCTCGGCAAGGTCGGCGCTCCGGGGACGACCGGCGACTCACACATCCGTACCAACAACCACGGCTACGCCTACGGCATGCGGTTCTGAGGAAGAGAAATGGCAAAGATCCTCGACGACACTCCCAAGCCCACGGTCAAAGACCGCCTGAACAAGGCGCTCGACGGCGTGCAGGGCAGCCAGGCCTGGAGCAGCATCTTCCGGCCCGGCTCGATCTTCCGCAAGGGCTACACCGACAGCCCGCGCAACCGCAGCTACGTCATCATGAACTCGGTGCTGTACCACCTGCACCCGGTGAAGGTGAAGCGACACGCGGTCAAGGTCAGCTACACCCTCTGCCTCGGTGGCCTGAGCTTCTTCCTGTTCATCCTGCTCACGGTCACGGGCATCTTCCTGATGTTCTTCTACCGACCCACCGACGTGCAGGCGTGGAACGACATCTCGAACCTGCAGACCTCGGTGACGTTCGGCCTGCTGGTCAGAAACATGCATCGATGGGGTGCCCACCTCATGGTGCTCAGCGTGTTCCTGCACATGGCACGCGTCTTCTACCACGGTGCCTACAAGCCGCCGCGAGAGTTCAACTGGGTCATCGGCGTGGTGCTGCTCATGCTCACCCTGTTGCTCTCGTTCACCGGCTACCTGCTGCCGTGGGACCAGTTGGCCCTGTGGGCCGTCACCGTGGGTACGAACATGATGGGCTACACCCCGGTGCTCGGTGAGCAGGTGCGGTTCGTCCTGCTGGGTGGCAAGGAGATCGGTGGCGACACGCTGCTGCGCTGGTACGTGCTCCACGTGCTGATGCTGCCGTTCGTGATCGTCATCTTCATGGCCATCCACTTCTGGCGTGTCCGCAAAGACGGCGGCATCTCGGGTCCCCTGTGAGCGATGGAGGCGATCGATGACTGAAATCCCCGAACACCTCCTCAAGCGGGCACAAGCCGCCCGCGAGAAGGCCGCCGCCGAAGGCGGTGACGACGGGGCAGCCCCAGCGGCCACCCCGTCGGGCGCCGACGAACCGGCCGCCGATCCGCGCATCCCCGCGCACCTGCTCGAGCGCAGCAAGGCCCGCAAAGCGCAGGACGAAGGCTCGGGTGGCGGCGGTGTCGCGGTGCAGGAGAAGGTGGCCAGCGTGGTCACCGCTGCGCCGACCGGTGGTGGCGTGCCCCTCGGGACCGGCCCCGGCGGTCACACCCAGCGCCTCCTCACCGTGGTGAAGAGCGGCTCCATCCAGGATGTCAAGGCCTCCCCGGTCGACAAGGAGCACACCTGGCCGCATCTGCTCGCCGCCGAGTTCGTGGCCGCCCTGGCGTGTCTCTCGCTCACCTTCTTCTTCTCCGTCTTCGTGAACGCGCCGCTGCTCCAAGAGGCGAACATCAACCAGACGCCGAACCCGTCGAAGGCCCCCTGGTACTTCCTCGGTCTGCAGGAACTGCTCACCATGTTCCACCCGATGGTCGCCGGTGTGACCATTCCCGGCGTGGGCATGATCGTGCTGATCCTGGCGCCGTTCATCGACAAGAACCCGTCCAACAAGCCTGAGGATCGCAAGTTCGCGACCTCGTTGATGACGGTGCACCTCATGTTCTGGGCCGTACTCGTCATCATCGGCTCGTTCTTCCGTGGTCCCGGTTTCAACTTCACGCTCCCGTGGCGTGATGGCGTCTTCTTCGAACTGTGAGGCATCAGCTGTCATGAGTCCTGCCGCAATCATCGCCATCGCCGTCGTCGCCCTCGTGGTGCTGTTCGCCGTGGTGCTGCTCACCGCCGCTCGCAAGAGCGACGTGCGCGGCGCCGGTGCGCTCAGCCGCGAAACGCGTCGGCGCGACAAGGACGCCGAGATCGACGGACCTGTCCCCACGGGCAAGGACGTCGAGCGGGCGGCGGTCGATGCCCGGTCCGCCGGTCTCGTCCAGGCCGAATCGCTCGCTCCTGCCGTCTGGGTCGCCCCGGACGAGGAGCAGATCGGCGTCAGCCGTCGCCAGTTCCTCAACCGGGCCTCGGTCACGCTCATGACCGCCGGTCTCGGCACCTTCGCCGCGGGCGCGTTCGTCGCCTTCCTGTGGCCCACTGCTGCCCCCGTGTTCGGTGGCAAGGTGAACGTCGGCAAGCTCGACGACATCCTGTCCAGCATCCGCAGCAACGGTGGCTTCTACTACAGCTCCAGCGCTCGCTCGTACATCACGCAGTACCCGTCCGAAGCATTGCCGAAGGCGAAGGGCGTCAAGGAGTATCAGCCGCTCATCTCCGGCATGGAGAACGGCGTCGTCGCCCTCTACCAGAAGTGCCCGCACCTCGGCTGCCGCGTGCCCGACTGCAAGAGCAGCCAATGGTTCGAATGCCCCTGCCACGGTTCGCAGTACAACCGGGTCGGTGAGAAGAAGGCCGGTCCTGCGCCGCGCGGCATGGATCACTGGCCCGTCACCGTGTCTGCGTCGGGCGACGTCGTCATCGACACCTCGACGCCCGTCACCGGTGCCCCGCTCGGCACCAACACCACCGGCCAGGAGGCCGAGGGTCCGCACTGCATCACCAGCGGCGGCGGAGGGCATTCATGATCGCGTTGAACACGACTGCCATTGCCTGGGTGATCTTCATCGTCATCCTGGTCGGCTGGATCGCGTACTACTACCTCAACAACTTCGGTGCTCGCAAGGAACTCGGTTCCGAGGTCGAGATGGCGCCGAACCGGAAGCCGTACTACGACGACGAGGTCCTCGAGGGCCGCCGCCTCGAACGCATGCAGATGCTCGGCGTGCTGCTCCTGGCCACCATGGTCATCGGTCTGCCCGTCTACTGGATCCTCGAGCCCGGTCGTCAGGCCGGCGCCGTCGACCGCAAGCAGGAAGAGTTCGTCGGCTGGGGTGAAGATCTCTTCCAGACCACCGCCAACGGTGGCTTCAACTGCGCCGGTTGCCATGGTGGCCTCACCGGCGCCGGCGGTCAGGCTCCGTACTCGGTCACCGACCCGAAGACCGGCGAGGTGCGCTCGGTCAACTGGTATGCCCCTGCGGTCAACACGATCTTCTACCGATTCAGTCGGGAAGAGGTGCGCTTCATCCTCAACTACGGCCGTCCGTTCTCGCCGATGTCGGCATGGGGTGCGCCGGGCGGTGGCCCGATGACCGTCCAGAACATCGAGACCCTGCTGGTGTACATGGAGGAGATTCAGATCGAGCCCGAGGGCTGCATCTCGGACACGGTGGTCGGCCTCACCGCCGACCCGGCCCTGTGCGAGGGCGGCATTCTGCCGCAGGCCAACAGGGACGAGATCCAGAAGTCGGTCGATGCCTACCTGAAGGCCAACCCCAACGCCTCCGAGGGCGAAGCGCTGTTCAACCTCGATCTCGCCAGTGGCGCTTACAGCTGCGCCCGCTGCCACACGCAGGGCTGGAGCTACGGCGACCCCGGTGTCACCGGCCAGGGTGCGTTCGGTTGGAACCTCACCGGCGGAGCGACGAACTCGCACTTCCCCACCGAGGCCGACATGATCAGCTTCATCAAGGTGGGCTCCTCGAACGGCAAGCGGTACGGCCAGCAGGGACAGGGTTCCGGCCGCATGCCCGGCTTCGGCCACTTGCTCACCGACGAGCAGATCAAAGCCGTCGTCGAATACGTCCGGAGTCTGTGATGAGTGCCCTGCTTGCCGTCAATTGGGAGTGGGAGCTTCGCGGCACCCTCATCGTCATCATTTCCGTGGCCGTGCTCTGCGGCAGCGTGTACCTCATCCTGGGTACGAACATGGGCGCCCGCCTTGGCTTCCTGGTGGCGCTGGCCGGCCTGGCCGGGTGGATGTTCCTGATGGGCGCCATCTGGTGGTCCTACGGCAAGGGCCTGCTCGGGCCCGACGCATCGTGGAAGCCGGTGGCCGGGCAGACCGTCATCCGCGATCAGGGCAATCTGTACGAGGTCGGCATCTTGGGTGCGCCGTTCGAGCCCACCGGTGACGTCCCGGCCGATGCCGCTGCCGTCACCGAGGCACTCGCCGCTCACGGCTGGGACCGTCTCGACCCGGCGCTGCCGTCGTTCCAGCAGGCCGGCTCCGCCGGCTCGGTGTTCCTCGAGGAATCCGGCGCGTTCGCCGCCGGAGAGTTCGTGGTCGTGAACGTGTACGAGAAGGGCGGCGCCCGACATCCGGTGTTCTGGGACGGCCGCATCGACTTCATCGCGTTCTGGCACGACCCGCACTACGCCTTGGTCGAAGTGGCGCCACTGCTCCCGCAGCGCACCGAGCCAGGCCGCGCGCCGGCACGGCCGGTGATCGACACCGGTCGCTCGCACGAGTACGTGTACATCGTGCGCGACCCCGGTTCGAAGCGCACGCCTGCAGCGATCATCACGATCTCGTCGCTGATCATGTTCCTCATCCTGTGCTGGCTGCTGCACCGACGCGACCGTTACGTCCGCGCCAACCTGGCTGCCAAGGCACTGCCAGCGAAGCTCTGACCCATGGGCCAGTACCTGCCGATCGTCGTGCTCCTCGTCCTGGCGACGCTGTTCGGCGCTCTCAGCTTCGGCGCATCACGACTGTTGGCGCCGCGTCGACCGTCGGCGGCCAAGCAGGCGCCGTACGAGTGCGGCATCGTTCCCAGTCGTGAACCTCCGGAACGTTTCCCGGTCACGTTCTACGTGGTCGCGATGCTCTTCATCATGTTCGACATCGAGCTGATCTTCATCTACCCGTTCGCGGTCGACCGGGTGTTCCTCGGTTCGTACGCCCTGTGGGAGATGGTCGCGTTCAGCGTGGTGTTCTTCGCGGCGTTCGTCTACGTCGTCGCTCGCGGAGCGCTCGAGTGGGGTCCCACCCAGATGCAGCGTCGCCTCGGCCCGGCCCTGTCGGCCAGCCGTACGAGTTCCAGCACCATTCGTCGAGTCGGTCTCGAGGGCCGCCCGGAGGAGCACGCGGCATGACCGACGACCGAAGCGCCATCCAGCACATCCTCGACGACGGAATGGGTGGC
>JANOET010000416.1:0-6734 GCA_031413415.1 Acidimicrobiaceae bacterium | reverse complement strand
GGTGACGCTGGCGGCCGGGCTGACGGTCTACACGATGTCGAAGTCCAAGCGCCTGTCGGCACCCGTAGATGTGGCCGCGGAACAGCTCGGACGGCGGCTGCAGCACCTTGTCGGCGATTCCGCCCCACCCCCGGTTCTCGGTCCACACCGTGTCGGCGCGTTCGAGGATGTACGGGATCCAGCCGATCTGGCCCTCGCTGTAGGCGATCTTCAGGTCGGGGAAGGTGTTGAAGTGGCCGCTCATCAACCAATCGACCATCGAGAAGCAACAGTTGGCGAAGGTGAGCGTCGAGCCCACGGCCGCCGGCGCGTCGGGTGAGGTGGACGGCATCTTCGAGCCGGAACCGATGTGCATGTTGATGGTGACCCTGCCCTCGTTGCAGGCCTCGAAGAACGGGAGCCAGTAGCCGTCCTTGTCGTGGATGCTGGGCAGCCCGAGGTTGGGTGGGATCTCGCTGAAGCACACGGCATGCACGCCGCGTTCGGCGTTGCGGCGCACCTCGGCGGCCGCTGCGACGGGGTCCCAGAGGGGCACGATGATGAGTGGGATCAGCCGGCCGCCCGACGGGCCGCACCATTCGTCCACCATCCAGTCGTTGTAGGCCTTCACGCACAGCAGGGCCAGATCCTTGTCGGATGCCTCGGTGAAGGTCTGCCCGCAGAAGCGGGGCATCGTGGGGAAGCACAACGACGCTTCGACGTGGTTGATGTCCATGTCGGCGAGACGATCGGCGAGTTGGAAGGAACCTGGCCGCATGTCCGCGTAGGTGATGCCCTTGAGCGTGACATCTTCTCGCGCGTAACCAACGGCGGTGTCGAGCCTCAGCAATGGGCGGCGGAGATCTTCGTAGAACCACCAGTCGACGGGTTCGCCCGGGTCTCCCGGCCGGCCGGGCACGGCGGTGAACTTGCCGCCGATGAACTCCATCTCCTTCACCGGCGCACGGACGATGCGCGGGCCGACGTCCTGGTACTTCTTCGGCAGGCGGTCCGACCACACCGTGGCTGGCTCGAGCACGTGATCGTCGACCGAAATGATCATGGGCAGATCTCGCATAAGGTGAGACTACTGTGTTTCTGACGGTCCGTCAGAAACGGCGGGGAGGTGGTTCCCAGGTGGACTTTGCAACGCTGATCTACGAGGCCGACGGTCCGGTTGCCTGGGTCACGCTGAACCGTCCGGATCGCCTCAACGCGTTCGACGAGGAGATGGTTGCCGAGCTGCAGGGCCTGTGGCGGCAGCTTCGTTTCGATGACGCCATCCGTGCCATCGTGCTGACCGGCGCCGGCGAGAAGGCGTTCTGCACCGGTATCGACCGCAACTGGGAGGTGCCCCAACCGTCGAGCCCGTTCATGATCGATGACCCCGGCATGCTGCTCGGCCCGAAGACCGCCGACCTGTGGAAGCCCGTGGTCGCGGCGGTGAACGGCATGGCCTGTGGCGGAGCCTTCTACCTGCTCGGCGAAGTGGAGACCATCGTCGCCGCCGATCACGCGACGTTCTTCGACCCGCACACCACCTATGGGATGGCTGCGTCCTACGAGCCGATCCTGCTCTACGGCCAACTCCCCTGGGGTGAGCTGTGCAGGTTGGCGTTGATGGGCAACCACGAGCGCATGTCGGCTGCTCGCGCCCATCAGGTCGGGTTCGTCCAGGACGTGGTGCCGTTCGCCGACCTGCGGGCGACCGCCGGGCGCATCGCCCACGCCATCGCGTCGCAACCGGCCGCGGCGGTGGAGGGCACGCTGCGCTCGCTGTGGGCGGCACGCCAGATGGCCCGCGCCCAGGCGTTGGCGATGGCGCCGCACCTCGTGACGCTGGGCAACACCCCGGAGGCGGTCGCCGAGGGCCAGGCGTCGTTCGCAAGTGGCCGGCGCATTGCGCCCCACCTTCGATGAGCAGACTGTCGTCATGACGTTCTCACTCGACTCCTTTCGCCTCGACGGACGTCTGGCCGTGGTCACCGGTGCGGCGCAGGGCCTCGGCGCAGCCATCGCCGAAGGGCTGGCCGCATGCGGTGCCCGGGTGGCCATCTGCGACCGCGTCGAACCCATCGCGACGGCCGCAGCGTTGGGTGCGGCGCTCGTCTCGTCGGCGGTCGTCGACGTACGCGATGCCGCGGCGGTCAGCACCTGGATCCAGCCCCTCGACCGGGTCGACATCGTGGTCAACAACGCCGGTGGCACGTTCCATGGGCCCTTCCTCGATTCGTCTGCCAACGCGCAGCGCAGCTTGGTCGACACCAACTTCGGATCGGTGACCAACGTGGTCCGCGCGTGCGTGCCGAAGATGGCTGCCGGTGGTTCGATCATCAACATCACCTCCGTCGAGGCGTTCAAGGGCTCGCCGGGCTTCGCGATCTACGGTGCGATGAAGGCAGCGGTCGAGCACCTCTCACGATCACTGGCCCTCGAGCTCAGCGATGCCGCCATCCGCGTCAACACCGTCGCGCCCGACGCGCTGCGCACGCCCGGCGACCATGATCTGCTGGTGGGCACCGATGACTACGGTGCGAAGCTTGCGCTCGGCTGGGGAGAGCCCGACGACATCGTCGGTGCCGTCGTCTACCTCGCCTCTGCAGCGTCCAAGTTCGTCACCGGCACCACCATTCACGTCGATGGTGGCAGCGATGCCGCTCGCGGCTGGCGCAAGACGCCCGAGGGATGGTGGCCGTGATCGACGTCGGCGTCGCACTTCCGCAAATGGCGATCGGACTCGATCGCGCTCGCTTCGGCGAGTGGTGCGCGGGCATCGACGAGGGGCCGTTCGCCAGCATCTCGGCGGGCGAACGCATCTCCTTCCACAATCTCGAGGGCATCACCTCGTGTGCCGCGGCCGCGGTGCTCACCAGCAGGGTGCGGGTGCTGGCCAACGTGGTCGTGCTGCCATGGCACCGTTCGGTGATGATCGCCAAGCAACTCGCCACCATCGACGTGCTCTGCGGGGGTCGACTCGACGTGGCGGTCGGTGTCGGCGGCCGCGGACAGGACTTCGCGGCGCTCGGGGTGTCCGACCGCGGTCGTCACGCCCGACTCGACGCGGGCGTGGTCGAACTCCGCGAGCTGTGGGCGGGTGCGGCGGCGGCCGATGGCCAACCGGTCGGGCCGTCGCCCGTGCAGACGGGCGGACCGCGGCTGCTCGCCTCGGCAATGGGCCCGAAGTCGCTCGCCCGTGCGGCGTCGTGGGCAGACGGGGTGAGTGGCTTCAGCCTGCTCGCCGACGCCGACGAGATGGCTCGCTCGTGCCGCGCCGCCGAGGCTGCGTGGGCGGCGGCAGGCCGTACCGATCGGCCACGCTTGGTCACCGGCTCGTTCGCGGCGTTGGGTGTCGACGCCGCTGCCACGTTGCGCGAGTTCGCCTTCCGCTACCTGGAGGTGTTCTCGCCCGAGATGGCGCGTGGCCTCGCCGACGCGATGTCGCTGCACACTCCGGCAGCACTGCGCGCCGCGATGGAGGCTGCGGAGGCCGCGGGGTGCGACGAGTTCATCGTGGTGCCCGCAACCAGCGATCCGGCCATGCTGTCCGAACTCGCCGACGTGTGCCGCTGAGTCGTATGGCCGTTCGTCACCTGTCTGCATGGAGTTGCTGCGCTGTTCTGCTCGGCCTTGCTTCCTGCGCGTCCGGTGGCTCGACAAAGGAGACCATCGTGCAGCCGACGTCCGACGCGACCCAGACGACCCGGCCGGCGACGGCGTCCACCATGGCATCCACGGACGCGCCGTCGACGATCGCGCCCACCACGGTCGTCGGCGTCGAGTTCGACCCTGCTGCGGTCGGCGAGGTTGCCGTCGAGGGCCCGATCTCCGGTGGGGCCGGCAGGGTGGTGCTCGGCGCGGGCGGTCTCGACCTCGCATCGGTCGGCTACGTGGAGGAGGAGTTCTTCATCACCGGCACTGCCTCAGCGTACGAGTCGACGGCTGCGCTCGGTTCCGATGGCCGCTGGGTGGTTTCGCCGGTGCAGCCGAAGCCGTTCACCACGCGCATCGCCGTGCGTCGGCCGGCTGACCCGGCAGCGTTCAACGGCAGCGTGGCGGTCGAGTGGCTCAACGTGACCGCCGGGTTCGACAACGCGCCCGACTGGACGTACGTCCACACCGAGCTGATCCGCTCCGGTTGGGCCTGGGTGGGGGTCTCGGCGCAGGAGGTGGGCATCATCGGCCGCGAGGGCGCGATCGTGCCCTTGGCCTTGCAGCTCGCCGACCCGATCAGGTACGCGGCGCTGTCGCACCCGGGCGACAGCTACTCGTACGACATCTTCAGCCAGGCAGGAGCCGCCGTGCGCACCCAACCCGACCTGATCCTGGCAGGGCTCGAACCCGGTGATGTGTTCGCCTTCGGCGAGTCGCAGTCCGCGTTCCGGCTCACCACCTACGTGAACGCGGTGGCGCCGCTCGCCAACGTGTACGACGCGTACCTCGTGCACAGTCGCGGGTCGGCCGGTGCCCCACTCTCGCAGGCGCCCCTCCCCGATGTGGATCCACCGGACCCCACGTTGGTGCGCACCGATCTCACGGCGCCGGTGCTGAACTTCCTCAGCGAGACCGACGTGGTGGGAGAGCGACTCGGCTACAGCCGTGCCCGGCAACCCGACACTGCCTCGATCCGCACATGGGAGGTCGCGGGCACTGCGCATGCCGACCTCTACAACCTCGGCCTCGGCGACGCCGACGACGGCTCGGGTGCCGCTGATGCATCGCTGTTCGAGGCCATGTCGGTGCCACCCAGCTCGATCTACGGGGGGGTCATCGAGTGCGACCTGCCGATCAACACGGGCCCGCACACCTACGTGTTGCGCAGTGCTGTCGCAGCACTCGAAAAATGGGTGCGCACCGGTGAACCGCCGGCGAGCATGCCGCCGATCGAGCTCGATGCCGACGGCGGAATGACGGTCGACGACCTTGGCATCGTTCGCGGCGGCATCCGAACGCCGCACGTCGACGTGCCGATCGCGCGGCTCTCGGGAGTCGGCCAGACCGGCTCGCGCTTCTGTGGCCTGTTCGGTACGACGGTCGCGTTCGACGCAACGCAGTTGGCGGCGCTCTACGCGGACCACGACACGTTCGTGTCGCAGTGGAACGAGGCAGTGGAGGCATCGGTGCGCAGCGGAGCGTTGCTCGACGTCGACGCCGAGCGGTTGAAGGCGGTTGCGGGGGCCTCCGCGATCGGCAGCTGAGCCGGACCGCGCCGGCGCAACACGTCACAACTCCGAGAGCACCGCCAGCACGTTCTCGTTGGACGGGATCTCCCACTGCTGCTTGCCGATCGAATCGAAGCGCACGACGCCACCGGCGTCGACGACGAACAGGGCCGGTCGTTGGCCGAGGCTCGAGAGCGCGCTCATCACGTCGTAGGCGTCGAACACCTCGTGCTCGGTGTCGGCCAGCAGGGGAAACGGGTACGCACTGTCGCGCACGAAGCGGGCCACTCCGGCGGCGTCGTCGGGAGCGATGGCGACCACGACGGCGCCGGCCTTCCGGAAGTGATCGATGTCATCCCGCAACTGCGAGAGGTGGCGTCGACAGAAGGGTCAACCAAAGCCGCGCAGGAACACCAGCACGACGGGAGTGCCCGCTTCGGCCAGATGGAACGGCGAGCCGTGCTGGTCGACGAGCGTGAAGTCCGGGGCTGGCTGGCCCTTCGTCGCTGTCCTGCTGTTCACGCTCATCCGGTTGCTGCCTCTGGTCGGTCACTCATGTCGGATCCGACCCGCAGCACGGCGACGACCTCGTCGAGGGGTGCGTGGTCGGTGCTGTCGATGTCGAGGTGCTCGTAGCGCACGCGACCGTCGGTGCCGATGATGAACGTCGCGCCGATCTGGCGAACTCGGGCTCCAGGCTTGTGGACGTGGTGGCCGCGCCTCGATGTCGCGAGGGTGGCTCGCCACGTGCGCGGATGCAGGAGCTGGAACCAGCCGAGCGTCGTGACGGAAGCGGCTTCGGCGGCCTTGGCGTCGTCGTCGACGAGGACCATGAAGGGCAGACGTTCATCGCGGACGAACGCACCTGCCGCAGCGTGGTCGCCGGTTCCGATCGCGACGATTCGACCGCCGAGCTCGGCGATCTCGTCGTGTCGATCGCGCAACTGCGCGGCGTGCTCACGGCAGTGCAGTCAACCGAAGTGCCGCAGGAACACCAGGACTGTCTCGTGCTCGAGCCACAGGTCGCCGATGCGGCGGGCGGTACCCGTGCTGTCGGGCAGCGAGATGGAGGAGAGCAGGGCGACGTCCACGCCGGCAAGTGTAGGTGAGTCGCGGATGGGTCGAGTCCCGAGCCGACGTGGTGCGAGCACCGACGGCTAGCGTCGACCGCATGGCTGGAGCATTCATCATCGATGCAGTTCGTACCCCGGTTGGCCGACGCGGCGGTTCGCTGTCCACCGTCCACCCAGCCGACCTCGGCGCCCACAGCATCGGCGCGCTCATGCAGCGCACGGGCGTCGACCCCGGGGCGATCGACGATGTCATCTTCGGCAACGTCGACTCGGTGGGTCCGCAGGCCGGGTGCATCGCGCGCACCTGCTGGC
This sequence comes from Acidimicrobiaceae bacterium, assembly GCA_031413415.1. GTDB lineage: Bacteria > Actinomycetota > Acidimicrobiia > Acidimicrobiales > Ilumatobacteraceae > UBA668. Next base: position 211 of record JANOET010000416.1, on the reverse strand, counting down.
TCGCCGCCGGGCTGCCCGAACACGTGCCCGGCACCACCATCGACCGCCAATGCGGATCGGCACAGCAATCGATCCATTTCGCGGCGCAAGCGGTGATGAGCGGCACGATGGATCTGGTGGTGGCGGGTGGCGTGCAGAACATGAGCATGATCCCCATCTCGTCGGCGATGACCGCAGGGCAGGCGCTGGGCTTCGACGATCCGTTCACCGG
>JANOET010000415.1:0-2736 GCA_031413415.1 Acidimicrobiaceae bacterium | reverse complement strand
CGTGTTCAGTGACGCCCCAGGACTCGACGCGGTGGACTGGATCGAGTGGCAAACGGCGGCTCCGGTTTGGATCGGGCGATGTGAAGTCTCACACTCGTCGGACTTACCGACAGCGGATCGTGGTGTTGGATCGATCCGACTTCTGGCATGGTCTGACCCGGCCCGAACTCGCCGACCATCGTGCGGCCATCGCCGCCCTCGATGCGCACCGCGCGAAGATGGCCGCCGCGCAGGGGCGCATCGACATTGCGCAGGCCGCCATCGAGTCGGCCGAACACGCCGCTGCCGACATCACGACCAAGCGCACGCGCCTCGAGGGGCAGCTGAAAACGATCATCGCCCCGCGAGAGGCCGAGGCGCTCATGCACCAGATCGCCACGCTGAACGGTCAGCGCGACGAGCTCGACGAGCTGGAACTCACCGCGCTCGACGAGCAGGCCACCGGTGACGACGAGCTGGCAGCTCTCGCGGCGACGCTTCCTGCGCTGGAGGCCGCCGCAGCGGCCAGTGAGTCCGAGTTGCTACGGGCCACCTCAACGCTCGATGCCGAGGAGGCCGAGCTGCACGGTCGCCGCCCCGAAGTGGTTGCGGTGCTCTCGGCCTCCGAGGTCGCAGCGTACGACCGGGCACGTCAGCACTTCGGTGGTGTCGCCGTCGCTCGCCTGGAGGGGCACCGCTGCCACGGCTGCCACCTCGACCTGTCGCCCGCCGAGATGGACGTGGTGAAGGCCGTGCCGGCCGACTCGATGCCCGAGTGCCCGCAGTGCGGCCGCTATCTCGTGCGCTGACCACATGCTGCTCTGGTTCCTCGGCACCGCGCTCGTCTCGGTGTGGTACGTCTTCACCGACCCGCGATTCGACTACCGGTTGCTCCTGCTCGGGGCGCTGCTGCCCGACATCATCGACGTGCCGAGCGGTCAGGCACGCTGGGCACACAGCCTGACGGTCGCGGTGGGCGCGCTGACGCTCGTCATGATCGTCACGGCCGGGCGCAAGCCCATCCGGCGACTGCTCCTGGGCCTGCCCATCGGCATGCTGCTGCACCTGGTGTTCGACGGCGCCTTCGCCAGCACCGAGGTCTTCTGGTGGCCGTTCAGCAGGTCGTGGGGCGACGTGCAGGTGCCGTCGCTCGAGCGTGACCTGTGGCTGAACGTGCTGCTCGAAGTCGCCGGCGCCGCACTGTTGGTGTGGACGTACCGCCGCTTCGCGCTCGCGGACCGGGCGCGACGGACGCAGTTCGTGAGCACCGGAATGCTCACGGACATGGGTCCCACCGCCTCGCGCCGCAGGGGAGTGTGATCTACTTCGATGGTGCTGTCGATCGTCCGTCATGCGAGAACCGAAGCCAACGCCGGCGGCCGGTTGCAGGGCACCCTCGACCTCCCGCTCGACGATGTCGGTCGCAGCCAGGCTGCCCTCCTGCCCTCGCTGGTTCGCGACATCGACCGAGTCGTCTGCTCACCGCTGCTGCGGGCTCGTCAGACGGCCGAGGTGTTCGGCATCGAACCCACGGTGGACGAACGGTTGCGCGAGGTCGACTACGGCCCCTTCGAGGGCCAACGCATCGCCGACCTTCCGACAGCGATGTGGAACCGCTGGGTGACCGAACTGGACTTCGCACCTGACGGCGGCGAGACGCTGCAATCGATGAGCGACCGTGTCGTCGCTGCGTTACGCGACCTGGCCGAAGAGGCCAACGAACGCCACATCGTGGTGGTCACCCACGCCACTCCGGTGAAGGCGGCAATGGCCTGGGCACTGGGCACGGACATGAGTCTGGCGACGCGCTGTTGGGTGGATCAGGCGTCGGTGACGCGCATTCTTGTGCGCGGTGAACAGCCCGTGCTGTCCGCGTTCAACCTGCTCCCGGGCTGACTTTTCTCCAGCGCCAATTTGGTGCTTGCACCCGCCCGCGCAGGGGCGCATGATCAGGTCAACCAAAGGTAGGCGTTGCCACCCGCACAGGCTGCGGCTGGGGTGCCAGACCCACAGAACGAAGGGGCACCCGATACCCGGTGCCCCTCGTTCGCTGCCCGGGGTCATGCCCCGGTCACCTCGTTCGTGTCGCGCTACGGCAACCGTTTCGGTCGCTTCATCGCGACATGAACGACAGAGTGCGTGTGGTGAGTCGGCCTGTAAGCGGGGTTTTGTCCAGCCGCTCTCGCGGCTTGGGTGACCATCCATCTGTGCGGCCTACCCGAGAGGTTCCGGCGAACCGGTGGACGGGCAGCCCGTCCTCTCTGCTTGGCCTTGCTCCGAGTGGCGTGACCGATCCGTACGAGTCGCCCCGCACGCTGGTGCGCTCTTACCGCACCGTTGCACCCTTACCTGTGACCGGCGAACCGGTCCATCGGCGGTCTCTCTCTGTTGCACCTTCGTCAGGTCGCCCCGACCTGGCTCTCGCCAGCACTCTGCCCTTTGGAGCCCCGACTTTCCTCGACGCGGTCATGCCGCGCCGCGGCCACCCGGCCGACTCACCACATCGTGCAGTGTACGCGCCGTCGGCGCGTCGCCTCAGCCCTCGGCGCAGGCGTCGAAGGGATAGACGAACGAGTTCAGGCTCGGCGTCTCGAAGTTCAGCTTCAACCGAACGCCGTTCTCGTCGCCGGTGCCACCGACGTACGTGATCGGGCCCAACGAGCCGTACTGGCTGGGAATGGCGACCGGCAGCGGGATCTCGGTCTGCGGCGGGGCCTGCGGTGCCGTGGTGCCTCCGCTGTCGGGAGCGGCGATGTC